>NZ_CALXYQ010000111.1 GCF_944393015.1 uncultured Brachyspira sp. | reverse complement strand
GATTATATAAGCAAAGATTATGCTGAAAAAGCTCATCAATTAGAAAGTGAATTCTCTGTATTAAAAGATGATATAAACAACAGATTCATAGCTGAAGTAGAAAATTTCTCTAATCATATAAGAAATGTACTTGAAAATGAAGATGACGGAGTAATAACTCTTTACAGAAATAAAACTAAAGAACTTAATGATTTAATTATATCTATAGATGGTATGAGCGAAGAAACTATGCTTAAAGCTGAAAGCAGATTTGAGGATATAGTTAATGATATAGATAAATTAAAAGATGATATATTAACTAGAGCTCAAGATGATATGGAATATTCTATAGATAAAGCAAGAAGTTCTTTAATAGCTGAAATCAATGAGCTTAGAAACGATGTTGAAACAGAAACTAATCTTTTAAAAGATAAAATAGATGAAACTCATTATCAAACTTCTGAAATAATATCTATACTTAATAATAAACAAGAAGAAATACTTGATTCATTAAATCTACAAAAAGAATATTTATATAAAGATTTAGAAGCACAGGCTAATGACAGAGTTAATGAAATAGAGAAATTATTTTCTTCTGTAAAAAGTGAATTAGAGGAAAATATTGATTCATACATAAGAAATACTTCTTCTGATTTAACTGCTATTGATGAAAAATTATCAAGTTTGAAAGAACAATATGATAAAGCTTCTTCTGATATAGATACTTTAAGTAAGAATACAGAATATAATTTAAAAGAAAACCTAGAAAAACGTTTAGAGATATTAGAGCAATCTTCAGTTGAAATCAATGGTTTAGTGAGCAGAGCTAATGAAAAATTAGATACAGGAATAAAAGATACTGAAGAAAAAATAGATGATATAAAGAAAGAAATTTCACAGTACAGTGATGCTTACATAGAAAGTTTGAAATCTCATTTGAAAAATGTTTTAGATGATTATGAACAAACAAAAATGAAAGCTATAACTGACAGTATTGATTCTGTTATAAATCAGGTAGATGAAAGTGAAAAAAGACATGATGAGTTAATCAGCAATATAGAAAACTCTATAGATGAGTTCAAAAACAAAATGGATTTAGCAATAAATGAAAATGTTAAATTTAATGAAGAAAGCAAAAAAGAAGTTGTTGATATGCTTCATAATGAGCTTCGTCAGGCTACAGATGCATTTGATACTCTTTTGAATGAAAAAAGAGATAGTATGAACAAAATAAAAGATGAAATTGAAGATATAATGCATAGAGTAGAAAACGGCAGAGATACTTTTGAACGCACTATAAATAAAGTATATGAAAATGCTGAAGATAAAGAAAAAGCATTAATGTCTGATATTGAGGATAAATATAATTCACTAGATAAGAAAATAGACGGGGTATTAGATGAAAGAAGAGCTGATTTGAATGCTATAAGTGCAGAATACAATGCTATGCTTGAAAAATATTCTAATAATTTGAAAGATGATTATGAAGAATTAAAACATCATGCATCTTTAATGAGTGATGAATATAAAATTCGTATAGAAAATTTAGGAGAAAGAATCAATGAAATAATTGATAATGCTAATAATATGCAGTCTATCATCGATTCTAAAGCATCAGAAATAGATTCTTATATAACTTATAAGAAAGAAGAAATAGATAGAAAGAGCAGCGATATATTTGCCGGCGTAGAAGAGAATGCATCTAAAAAATTGGATGAGCTTAGAGAGTTAATAGATAATTCTATAAACAAATATCAAGATGAAATAAAAGAAATAGAAACATACAGACTTGAAGAAAAACAGAATATCATTCAGGATATAGAAAATATTGGTGCTAGCATAAGAAATGATTATGAACAGTATACTAATCTTCTTGAAGACTTCTATAATAAAGAAAAAGGCTCTTTAAATGATTATGCCAATAATTTAAAAGATGAAATAGAAAAAGCGAGAGAAGAATCTGAAGCTAAACATCTTGCTAATGAAGCTAATTATATAGATGAATATTTGAATAAAGCATCTTCAAAAATAGATGAAGAAGTTAATCGCTTAAATGAAGAATTGAATAGCTCGTTTAATACTTTATACAGCGGATTCTCTAAGATATTAGCTAAAATAAGAAAAGCCAACAATAAAAAATTATTGCAGTATATTTCTAAAATCAAAAGACATGCTAATAAAGTTATATCTAATACAGCAGCAGAAGTTAGAGATAGTCTTGGCTTAACATTGGAAGACTTGAGAAATGAGCTTATATCATTAAAAGATAATGTTGATGATAGATTAAGAGAAGAAGCCGATAAATTAATTTCTAATAATGAAAATGTGCTTGCTATATTAGATGATCATAATAATAGATTAGAACAGATCAATGATTTAAGCAATACTATAGAAAACATTAAAGAAACTTTATTAGAACAGATCAATGAGTTAAATTCTCATTTATCTGACACTAATGAAAACTTCAATAATATAATAGACAATATAAAATCTTCTATAATTGACAGAGATGAATTGATTGAGCTTCAAAACAGTGAAAAAGATTTCTTGAAAAATCAAATAGAGGATATAAAAGAAGAATTTGAACTTTTCAAAGATCAAATGCTTAGAACTAATGAAGTAGAAATACCTGCATTATTTGATGAAGAAAAAGAAAGAATAGAAAATATGTTTGATGAGTTCAGTAGAAATTTACTTATGAGACTCACAGACAATGAAAGCGATATACACTATATTAAAGATGTTTTATCTGAAGAAAGAAGTCATTTAATATCACAAATAGAGCTTTTAAGAAAGGATGTTGATGATATAAAAGATGATAATACAGTTACTGTTTTATCTGAAGAAAAAGCTGTTCTTGAAAATTCATTAACTGCTTTAAGAGATGATTTTGATAAAATAATTGATTTAGAAAATGATTTTGTTACTCTTAAAAACAGAATGGAAGGTATAGATAGCGGATTAAAAGATGATGTTAAAGACTTATCAGATAAATTAAGAGATTTAAAAAATAATTTAGAGGAAAGAATAGAAAAGGACTCTAATGGCTTATATAGAGATTTAGAATCTCTTAATAATAATTTTGAAGCTGTAAGAAAAGATATGTCTTCTTTCTTTAATAAAGATGAAATAGAAGAGATGCTTAATAAAGAAAAAAGCAGATTAGATTCTATATTTGAAAATCTTACTTCCAACAATGAAAGCTTTAAAGACAGATTAGAAAAACGCATAACTTATTTTGAAGACATGTGGTCTGATAACACAAAAATCAAAGCTATATATGCTTCTGATATAAGAGAAGAAGTTGAAAATATAAGAAAAGAAGCTGATATTAAATATGACAATCATATTGCTGACTTGAAGCAAAAAATGCAGTTAATAGAACAGGATATATATGATTGGAAGAACGGTAATTTAAATATTTTGCTTTCTCAGTTAGATGAAGCTAAGAGAGGAATAGAAGAATTTATCAATACTTCAGAAGGAAAGAAAAATCAATTCCTTATTGATATGGTTAATGATATAGAGAAGAAAGAAAATGAAATTTATTCTCGTATAGATGAGAAAATTTTAGAAGCTGAAAATAAACTTTCTTCTATAGATGAAAAACTAAACAAAGCTATAGGCAATAGTTTAGAAGAAATACATAATAGAATAAATGAGTCTGTTGCAAAATATGATGAAGAAATAAAAAGAATTGAACATCATAGAGAAACTGAAACTGAAAATATAATATCTGATATGGAAGATTTGGGCAACAGCATAAGAGAAGATTATGAAGAATATTCTATTATGATAGATAAAATATATGAAGATGCTGTATCTGAATTAGAAGTTCATCTTGATAATATCAAAAAAGAGATAGAAAGAGCTAGAGCTGAATCTGAGGAAAAACATGTAACTAATGAGAAAAATTATATAGATGATTATTTGTTAGACTATTCAGAAAAAATTGAATCAAGAGTTAATGATAAATTGAATATCTTAACAGAAAGTAAGGCTCAATTAGATGATATGGTAAAAGAGTCTTTTGATTCTCTTAATACTAACTTGAATGATGTTATAAGCAAATTCAATGAAGAAGCTAATAATCAAATACATTCTGTTGTTAGCAGATTAGAAGAAGAGGCTTCTGAAAGATTGCGTAATGAACAGAAGTATATGTCTGAATTGGAAGAACAATTAAGAGCTATAAGTGTTAAAATAGATAATGAGCTTTATAATATTTCTACAAAATTAGATAATGAAATATCTGATGTTAAAGGAAAATATAAAGATTTGAGTAATGATTTTGATGAGGCATTAGATACTATAAAAGCTTCTATATTTGATAGAGATGAGCTTATAGAATTACAGAATTCTGAAAAAGAAATGCTAGCTGAACAGATTGATACTTTGAAAACGGAATTTGATTCTTTCAAAGATGAGCTTTTAAAAGCAAATGAGGAAGATATACCTACTCTATTTGAAGAAGAAAAACAGAAAATTGAAAGAGCATTTGAAGATTTTACATCTAGCATTTTAGAAAGAATGAATAATTCTGAAAATGATATGAATTATGTTAAAGATGTTATAATAGAAAATAGAAATGTATTCTTAGACAAAATCGATAACATAAAAAGAGATATAGAATCCATAAAAGAAGATAATACTATAGCACAATTAGCTTTGGATAAACAATCATTAGAGGATTCTTTCAATAGCATTAAAGCTGATTTCGGTAAATTAGCTGATTTAGAAACTGCTTTGACTCAATTAAAAGGTAATGTTGAAGATATAGATTTGAATTTCAAAGATGATATAAAAATCTTATCTGATAGATTTGAAGAATTTGAGAATAAGGCAGTTGCTGATGAAAGATTCGATAATTTGTCTTTCAATATAGATGAAATTAGAGATAATTTAAAAGACTCTATAAATAAATCTTCTGAATTAGAGAATGAGTTTGTCTCTATAAGAGAAAATATTTTAGAAGCATTAAGCAAAAATGAAAATATAGAAACTTTATTTGCTGATGAAGTTAAAAAATTAGATGATTTATTTAGTAATTTAAAAACAGATAATGCAGAGTTTAGAAACAGATTAGAAAAACGTATTGATTATTTTGAAGATACTTGGTCCGACAGTGGAAGAATTAGAAGTCTTTATGCATCTGATTTAAGAGATGAATTAGAGGCTATAAAATCTGAAGCAGATATAAAATTAGAAAATTATGTTAATGATTTGAAATCTCAAATAGAAGCTGTTAATAATGATGCTTCTGCTTGGAGAGATGAGTACATTAACAATTTAAAAGAAAAAATTGATTCTATAGATAAAGATATATCCAGCTGGAAAGACGGACGTATCAATGATCTATTGGAACAGTTAGAGAATGCTAAAGAAAGTATCAATAATTATTTAGAATCTTCTGAAGGAAAAAAAGAGGAATTCCTTTCTGATATACTTGCAAAAATAGAGGATAAAGAAAATTCTATCTACAACAGAATAGATGCTAAAATAGAAGATATAGAAAATAGATTATCTATGGTTGATGGAAAAGTATCTGATGATATAGCAAGAGGATTGGAAGAAGTAGAAAATATAGTAAATAAGGCTATAAATAAATATGATGAAGAGATTAGAAATATTGAACATCATAGAGCTGAAGAAAATACTAAATTATTAGATGATATACAATCAGGATATGATTATTATTCTAAACTTATAAATACTACATATAAAGATTCTCTATCATCTTTGGCTGATTACACTAACAGAATAAAAGCTGATATAGAAAAAGCTAGAAAAGAAGCTGAAAATAAACATGTAAATAATGAGAAAAATTATATAGATCAGTATTTGAAAGATTATTCTGCTAAATTAGATGATAAAGTTAATGAGAAAATTAATATATTAAACGACAGCAAAAATAAATTAGATGACATGATAAAAGAGTCATTCAATACTCTTAATGTTAATTTGAATGATGCTATATCAAGATTCAATCAGGAAGCTGATTCTAAAATCAATAGTACTATTGAAAAATTAGAGAAAGATGCATCTGAAAGATTCTTCAGCTATAAAACTTATCTATCTGAATTAGAAGATAATTTAAGGGCTATTAATGCAAAAATAGATAATGAAATATATAATGTATCTTCAAAATTTGATAATGATATATCTGATTTGAAAAACAAATATAAAGAATTGACTATTGATTTTGAAGAATCATTGGATATGGTAAAAAGCTCTATACTTGATAGAGATGAACTTATAGAACTTCAAACTTCTGAAAAAGAACTTTTATCAGAAAGAATAGATGAACTTAAAAATGAGTTTGAAAGTTTCAAAGATGAGGTATTAGCTGCAAACAAAGAGGATGTACCTGCTCTATTTGATGAGGAAAAAGAAAGAATAGAAAAAGCATTTGAAGATTTGACTAATACTTTATTTGATAGAATAAATGATTCTGAAAGAGATATTAACTACATAAAAGATGTAATTTCTGAAGATAAGATTTCATTATTAGAAAAAATGGATAATTTGCAATCAGAAATTGATACTCTAAAAGAAAATGATACTATAACTCAATTAACTTTAGATAAACAGGCTTTAGAAGATTCATTTAATTCTATAAAAAATGATTTCTCAAGATTAGAAGGATTGGAAAAGCATTTATCTGAATTAAAGGACAGCATGAGTAATGTTGATTTAGACTTAAAAGATGAAGTTAAAAGTTTAGCTGATAAATTTAATTCTTTTGAAGATAAAATCAAAGAAAATGTTGATAATTTAAGCGATAATATAGTAGATTTGAATTCTGATATTAATGTAATTAGAAATGCAATAAATGATTCTATAAAGAAATCATCAGAATTAGAAAATAATATATTAAGAGATAAAGAAGTATTAGAAAATAGATTATTTTCTATAAAAGAAAATTTGATGTCAATATCATCTAATAATAAAGTTTCAGATGCTTTATTTAATGATGAGGTGAAAAAGTTAGAAAATCTATTTGATAATTTCAAAAATGACAGCATAGAATTCAGAGACCGATTAGTTAAACGTATAGAGTATTTCGAGGATACTTGGTCAGATAATGTTAAAATCAGAAGTTTATATGCTGCTGAAATGAGAAATGAATTAGAAGAAGTTAAGAAAGAAACTGAATTAAAATTTGAAAATTATTTGAGTGATTTAGTTAATAGAGTAGAAACTATTGATGAAAATATATCAAGCTGGAAAGATGGAAAAATTAATGAACTTCTTTCAGAGTTGGAATTGGCTAAAAATAATATAACAAGTTATTTAGAGTCAACAGAAGATAGAAAAGAAGAATTAATTTCTGATCTACTTTCTAAAATAGAAGAAAAAGAGAATGCTATATATAACAAAATAGATTCTAAAATAGCTGATATAGAAGACAAATTATCAGTTTTAGATAGCAAAGTATCTAATGACACAGCTAATAAATTGGAAGAAGTAAAAGAAATAGTTAATAATGCTATAATTAAATATAATGATGATATTCAAAATATTGAGCATTATAGAGTCGAAGAAGGAAATAAACTTTTAGATGATATAAAATCAGGATATGATTATTATTCTAAATTGATAAATTCTGCTTATAAAGATTCTTTAGCTTCTTTATCAGAATATACTAATAGAATAAAAGCTGAAATAGAAGATGCTAGAAAAGAAACAGTATACAATAACAATATAGATAAAAATTATATAGATGAATATTTGAAAGATTATTCTGATAAATTAGAAAGTCAAATAGCAGATAGGATAAATATATTAAATGAAAGCAAGAATCAATTAGATGATATGATGAGAGATTCGTTTGCTACATTAAATGATAATTTAAATGATGCTATAGCTAAAATAAATGAGAATGCTGATAAGAAATTAAATGCAGTAATAGGAAAATTAGAGGCAGAAGCGTCAGACAGATTGTTCGATTATAAAGAATATATGAAAGAATTAGAAGATCATTTAGCTTCTATAAACAGCAAAATAGATAATGAAATATATAATGTATCTTCTAAATTTGACGGTGAAATATCAGATATTAAAAAGAGATATGATGCATTGAATATAGACTTTGAAGAAACATTAGATTTGATTAAGAGTTCTATTTTAGATAGAGATGAACTTATAGAGCTTCACAATTCTGAAAAAGAACTTTTATCAGAAAGAATAGATGAACTTAAAAATGAGTTTGATAGTTTTAAAGATGAAGTATTAGCTGCAAATAAAGATGATATACCTGCTTTATTTGAGGAAGAAAAAGAAAGAATTGAAAATGCATTTGAAGAGTTTACAAATAATCTATTAGAGAGAGTAAATATTTCAGAAAGCGATATCAATTACATTAAAGATGTTATTTCTGAGGACAAACTTACTCTATTAGAACAAATAGATAATTTGAAAGCTGATATAGATTCATTAAAAGAAGATGATGTATTTACTCAATTAAGTGCAGAAAAAGAAGCATTGGAACAGTCATTTAATTCAATAAAAAATGATTTTGCTAAGTTGGAAGATTTAGAGAAACATTTGTATGAATTAAGAGATAATATGGAAGATGCTGATGTAACTTTAAAAGATGAGGTATCTAGTTTATCTTCTAGATTTGAAAATTTAGAAAATGCTATAAAAGAAGATAGAGAAAACATAGAAAAAGAATTAGCTTCAGGACTTAATGAAGTATCCAGTTTATCTTCTAGATTTGACAATTTGGAAAATGTTGTAAAAGAAGATAGAGAAAATGTAGAAAAAGAATTACTTTCAGGATTTAATAATGTTAATGCTGATATAGATGATATTAAAAATGATATAATTAATTCTATAAATAAATCTTCAGAATTAGAAGACACTTTATTGAAGAATAAAGAAGAGTTAGAAAATAAATTATCAGCAATAAAGAACAATTTACTTTCAATGACTGAAAGAAGCGAAACTATAGAAACATTATTTAATGAGGAAGTTTCTAAATTAGAAGAATTATTTGATAAAGTTCATAATGGAAATATAGAATTCAGAGATAGATTAGAAAAACGCATAACTTATTTTGAAGATACTTGGTCAGATAGTACAAAGATAAGAAGTTTATATGCTTCTGAAATGAGAAATGAGTTAGAAGAGATCAAGAAAGAAACTGAAATCAAATTTGAAAATTATCTAAATGATTTGAATAAGAAAATAGATAATATAAATGATGATATATCTGTTTGGAAAGAAAATAATATTAATGATCTATTGGCACAGTTAGAAAGTGCTAAAGAGGATATATCTGCTTATTTAGATACTACTGAAGACAAAAAGAATAAACTTGTTACTGAAGTTTTATCTAAAATTGAAGAAAGAGAAAATAATATTTATAGTAAGTTAGATGAGAAAATAGCAGATATAGAAAATAGATTATCAGAAGCAAATTCAAAACTTAATGATGATATAGCAGTAAATTTAGATAATCTTAATAATATGATTAATGATGCTATGGCTAAATATAATGAAGAGATAAAAAATATCGAAAATTATAGAGCTGTAGAATCTGATAAATTATTAGAGGATTCTAAAAAACTTATTGAAGATATCAAAAATGGTTATGAGCATTACTCTAATTTGATAAATGAAGCTTATAATAATTCTGTTAATTCTTTGACAGATTACTCTAATTCAGTTAAAGCTGAAATAGAAAAATCAAGAGAAGAATCAGAAGCTAAGCATTTGAATAATGAGAAAAATTATATAGATGAGTATTTGAAAAACTATTCTGATCAATTAGATAATAAAGTATCAGAAAAAATTGATAGTTTCAATACTGCTAAAGATAGTTTAGATAGATTAGTAAGAAAATCATTCCATAAATTAGAGGCAAATGTTCAAGATGCTATACATAAATTCGAAAAAGAATCTAATAGTAAAGTTTTAGAAGTTATTAAAAAATTAGAAAAAGATGCTAAAACAGTTATATTTGATAAAAATGAATACAGCATTTATCTAACAGAACAATTAGGTATTATTTATAAAAAGATAGAAGATGAAGTATCTAAAATTAATGAAAGAATAGACGGTGATGTATCAAATGTTAAAGAAAAAATCGATTCTGATATAGCTTCATTGAGCAGTACTATTTATGATGATATTAATACTATAGTTGAGAAATATGAATCTTTGAGTAAAGATTTTGATTCTTCATTAGAAGTATTAAAAGATTCAATAATAGAGAGAAATGAATTATTAGAAGTTAGTTCTGCTGATAAAGATTTGCTAGTTTCAAAACTAAATGATCTTAAGAAAGAATTTGAAAGTTTCAAAGATGATATAACAAAAACTACTAATGATTCTATCCCTGCTCTATTTGATGAAGAGAAACAAAGAATCGAAAATGCTTTCGAAGAATTTAGTGCAGTATTATTAGATAGAGTAAACAATTCAGAAAGCGATATCAACTATATTAAAGATATAATATATGAAGATAAATCTTATATATTGGATAGAATAGATAATTTGAAAAAAGAGTTATATTCTTTGAGAGATGATGATACTATCAATAAATTGACTTTAGAAAAGAATGCTTTGGAAGAATCATTCAATTCTATAAAAGATAGTTTCTCTAAATTAGAAGATCTTGAAAATAATTTGTATCAATTAAGAGATGATATGGCTGATGTTGATATAAATCTAAAAGATGAAGTTAAAAATCTAGTTTCAAAAGTAGATGAACTTGATTCTAAGATCAGAGAAGATGTTTCCAGAGATTTAGAAGATTATTCAAATGATTTAGGTATGCTCAGTAATAATGTAAGTACATTGAATGAGTATATAGAATCTATAAAATCTAATATGCAGGATTCTTTGAATAGAGCTTCTGAGATAGAAAACAATATATTAAAAGACAAAGAAGAATTAGAAAATAAATTGTCAGCAATAAAAGATAATTTACTTTCTGTATCTGGAAAGAATGATAATATAGAGTCATTGTTTAATGATGAGCTTCAAAAATTAGAGGGTCTTTTCGATAAAGTTAGAAATGATAATATTGAGTTTAGAGAAAGACTTGAAAAGCGTATAGAATATTTTGAAGATTCTTGGTCAGACAGTTCTAGAATAAGAGGTTTATTCTCTTCTGATATAAGAGATGAAATAGAAAATGTTAAATCATACACAGAATTAAAATTTGAAAACTCTTTAAATGAGTTGAAAGAAAAAATGGATTCTATGAATGATGATATTGCTGTTTGGAAAGATGAGCATATTAATGATATAAATGCTAAGATGGCATCTATAAATGCTGATTTAGAATCATTTAAAGATGAGTATTTAAATGAGCTTCAGTCAAGAATAGATTCTATGGACAGCGATATATTAAGCTGGAAAGATGAAAGAATCAATGAGTTATTAACTCAATTAGAGGAAGCTAAAAATAATATTGCTAGCTATATAGATAATTCAGATGTTAAAGCTGAAAAATTATTATCTGATATTTTATCAAAAATAGAAGAAAAAGAATCTCATATCTATAACAAATTAGATGAGAAGATAGCTGATATAGAAAGCAGACTATCTGATACAGATTCTAAACTTAATAATGAGATAAGCGGTAATTTAAATAATCTATATAATATGCTTGATGAAGCTAGAGCTAGATATAATGAAGAGATAAAAAATATAGAAAATTACAGAACAGATGAAAACAATAAAGTATTGGAAGATTATAAAAAGCTTATTGATGATATAAAATCTAATTATGATCATTATTCTAATTTGATAAATGAAACTTATAATAATTCTTTAAATTCTTTGACTGACTACTCTAACCTAGTAAAAGAAGAAATTGAAAAGGCAAGAGAAGAATCTGAGTCTAAGCATTTGAATAATGAGAAAAACTACATAGATAATTATCTAAAAGAATATTCTGATAAATTGAATAATGAGATATCAGAAAAAGTAAATATGCTTACTGAAGCCAAAGAACAATTGGATAATATGGTAAAAGAATCTTTTGATAATTTAGAAAATAGCTTTAATGATGCTGTAGTAAGATTTGAAGAAGAAACAAGCAATAAAATTTTAGAAGCTATTGATAAATTAGAGAAAGAAACAGAGTCTGTATTATTCAAAAAATATATGTCAGCTTTAGATGAGAGAATACATTCTGTTAATGAAAAATTAGACAATGAAACTTCTAATCTAAAAGACAAATATGAGGCTTTAAGCTCTGATTTTGATGAGGCTATTGATATTATAAAGAATTCTATAATAGACAGAGATGAATTGATTTCATTACATAATGATGAGAGAAATTCAATAATTGAAAGATTTGAAAATTTGAAGAATGATTTTGAATCCTTCAAAGAATCATCATTGAAATTTGATAATGAAGATGTTCCTGATTTATTTGAGAATAAGAAAAAAGAGATAGAGCATATATTTGAAGAGTTCGCAAGTGCTGTTGTTGAAAGAGTTGATATAACTGATGATGAAGTTAATAAATTAAAAGATGCCATTGTTTCTGATAAATTAGATTTATTAGAAAAAATGGATAATTTAGAGGTTGAGTTAGAATCTGTTAAGAAAGATAATACAGTAGAACAGTTAGCTTTAGAAAAGAAAGCTTTGGAAGATTCTTTCAATGCTATAAAAGCAGATTTTGCTAAATTAGAAAATTTAGAAAGTAATTTATATCAATTGAAAGAAAATATGTCTGATGTTGATGTATTATTAAAAGATGAAGTTAAGGCTTTATCTAGCAGATTATCTGATTTTGAAGAGAGAATAAAAGACGATATAGTTAGAGATTTAGACGAATATTCTATAGAATTAAATACTCTTACTGATAATGTAGGAAAATTAAATTCAAGAATTGATGATGTCAAATCACAAATAGAAGACAGTATCAATAAATCTTCTGAATTAGAAACTCTTATTTCAAATGAGAAAGAGGAATTAGAAAGTAAATTATCTTCTATTAAAGATGAGTTAGTATCAAGAGATGAAAATAATGAAAATATAGATAAGTTATTTACTCAAGAAAAAGAAAAATTGAATGATCTTTTCAATCAAATAAAAGAAGATAATAAAGAGTTCAGATATAGATTAGAGAAACGCGTTGCTTATTTTGAGGATACTTGGGCAGACAGCAGTAGATTAAAAAACATTTTCTCAACTGATATAAGAGAACAGTTAGATAATATAAGAAATGATAATGAGATCAAATTTGAGAATTCTATAAACTACTTGAAAAACAAAGTAGAATCTATAGACAGTGATATATCTAATTGGAAAGAAAATACTGTTGATGAATTAGTTAAACAATTAGGCGAAGCTAGAGAAAGCATATCTAATTATTTGAATGATTCAGAGATAAAAGGAAAAGAATTAGTAGATAATCTTTTATCTAGAATAGATGAAAAAGAAAATAGCATGTATCAGATTCTAGATGAAAAAGAAAAGAACATGTATCAGACTTTAGATGATAAAGAAAAGAGTATGTATCAAACTTTAGATGATAGAGCAAGAAACATGTATCAATCTCTAGAAGAAAAAGAAAAATCTATGTACGAAATCTTGGATAATAAAGTACAAGATATAGAAAGCAGATTATCTATTATTGATTCTAAATTGAATGATGATATAAGCTCTAATGTAGAAAATCTTTATAATATGCTAAATGAAGCAGTAGCTAAATATGATGAAGAGATAAAAAATATTGAGCATTATAGATTAGATGAAAATAATAAGATCTTAGATGATATTGATAATGTAGGAAAAGAGATAAGATCTTCTTATGAAAATTATTCTAAACTCATAGAAGAAGTTTATAATAATTCTCTTAATTCATTGAAAGATTATTCTAATTCTATTAAAGATGAGATAGAAAAATCAAGAGAAGAAACAGAAGAAAGACACTTATCTAGTGAGAGAGAATATATTGATGAGTATTTGAAAGGATACGCAGAAAAATTAGAATCTCAAGTATCTGATAAGATAAACATATTGAATGATGCTAAAAATGATTTGGATAATATGTTAAAATCTTCTTTTGATGATTTAGAAGCAAGATTTAATGAATCTATGACTAAATTTGAAGAAGCTTCAGATAATAGAGTATTCAAAACTTTACAGGATATAGAGAAAAAAGCAGATGATGTAATTTATGGAAACAATTATATCTATAAGATTGAAGATAAAGTTAAAGACTTCTATGGTAAAATAGATACTAAACTTCTTCATTTTGCTGACAGATATGAAACTTTAGAGAAGAAAATATATGATTTAGAAAGCAATCAAAATTATATATACAGACTCGAAGATAAAATCAGAGATTTGAATGAAAAGCTAGATGATAGAATTACAAACGTTAATGAAAGATATGATAATTTGAGAAAATCTTTCGATGACAAGTTTGCTTATATAGAAAGTGCTGTATTGAATAATGAGCAGATTCAAAAATTGAGAGATGATTTCATTATTTTCAAAGATGATGTATTGAAAGCTAATAGAAATGATATACCTGAATTATTCAATAAAGAAAGAGAAAAGTTTGAAGAGTTATTTAATTCATTCACTAATGATATAGTATCTAAATTAGACAATTCTAATGCTAATATAGAAGAGTTCAAAAATACTATATATGAAGAGAAGAATTCTATATTAGAAAATATGGAAGCATTCAGATATGAATTAGATGAGTTAAAGAATAATGATTCTATTGAGGCTTTAGAATCTGAGAAAGCTAGATTGGAAGATGCATTTAATTCTTTCAGAGAAGAGTTTGAAAGACTTTATGATTTAGAAAGTGAAGTTTATAATTTGAAAAGTAATTTAGACGGCATAGATTCTAACTTAAGAAATGATGTTGATAAATTATTTGATGAAGTTTCTGAATTCAAATATGCTTTAGAAGAAAAAATAGATATATTAGAAGATAATACAGTTTCTAGAGATCTATTTGATGATGACAGAGAAAAATTATATTCTTTATATGATGAGCTTGAAGCAGGCAATAAAGACTTTAAAGATTTAATGGATAAGAGAATAAGTTATTTTGAAGATACTTGGTCTGATCCTAATAAGGCTTTAAAACTTTATGAAAATGCTTTAAGACCTGAAGTTGATGATTTGAAATCTGAAATACTTTCTAATGTACAAAATCAGGTAAATGAAATGGAAAGCAGCCTATCTGCTTGGAAAGATGGTAATTTATCTCTTCTTTTAGAGCAGTTGAAAGAGGCTAAAGAAAATATTGATAACTTTATAGAAAGTTCTAAAGATAAGAAAAACGGTATTATTGCCAAAATGATATCTTCTATCAAAGAAGAAATATTAGGCAAAGAAAGTGAAATAAATACTCGTCTTGAAGAAAAACTTTCTTCTGTTAATGAAAGAATTGCTGATTTTGAAAATAAATTAACTTCTGATGTTAGCAAATTTAATGATATGATATCTGAAGCAGTGGATAAATATCAAGATGAATTGAAGAATATAGAATCTTATAGATTGGAAGAAAATGAATCTATAATGAGAAATTTGGAAGAGATTGGAAGAAATATAATTTCAAATTATGAAAATTATTCTAGAATGTTAGACTCTGTTTATGAGAATAATAAAAACGCTTTAGATGAGTATTCAAACAGCTTGAGAATAGAAATAGAAAAAGCTAGAGTTGATACTAATAAAGGCTATATAGATGAATATTTAAGTGAATATTCTTCTAAAGTAGAAGCTGATATAAAAGAAAGACTAGAAGAGCTTGAGAAAAATAAATATAATTTAGATATTATGGTAAATGATTCATTTAATAATTTGAATCAAAGCATCAATAACGCTGTATCTAAAATGATAGAAGATTCTGATTCTAAATTAAGAGATGTTATAGATAATTTAGAAGTTCAGATAAATGATCTTATAGCTAATAAAGAAGAAGAGATAGTAAGCAGAATATCAGCTTATGAAACAGAGCTTAAGAATAATAATTCTTCTTCACTTGAAGATATTAAAAACGAGTTATTAGGTCTTTATAATGAGTTTAAAGAGAATGTTAACTATGATAATTTAAAAGATATATCTGAAAAATTAAATGGTATAGAAACTTCATTATCAGAAGTTAATACTCAATTAGAAAGTAAAGCTAAAGATCTTTCTGATAGAATAGATTTAGAAAAAGAAGAATTGTATGCTTCTATAAATAAATTATCTTCAGAATTTGAGGATTTCAAATCTAATATAGATGAAAGATTCAAAACTCAAATAAGTGATTTTGTTTCTAACAATGAACATATATTATCGCTCTTTGGTGAATACAGCGAGAAAATTTCTTCTGTAACTAATATATTGGAAGATATAGAAAATGTTAAAGTTTCTCTTATTGATGAAATAAATAAAGTAAAAGAAGAAATAGATAGTAAATATTCAAGTCTCACTAAAGACTTTGATAAATCTATAGATGATATAAAAGAGGCAGTATTAGATAAGAATAATATACTTCAATATTATATAAATGAGAAAGAATTGTTATGGAAAGAGATTGATGCCTTGAAAGCTACTTTTGCTTCATTGAAAGATGGAATATTAAATTCTAATGAAGTAGTTGTTCAGGAAGCTCCTTCTGTAATTGATAGCGAAAAATCTCGTATACAGTCTGTTATAGATGATGTATTTGAAACTTTAAGTGCTAAAATAAGTAATAACGAAGATAGTATTGCTAATTTAGAATCTTCTTTCTCTGAGTATAAGTCACTTATAGCAGATGCTATAGACGGATTTAAAGATGAAATTTCTTCTATAAGAAATAGCAACAACTATGATGATTTAATTGAGGAGAGAAACAGATTAGAAGAATCATTTAATTCTATTAAAGATGATTTCTCAAAAATAGAAGATTTGGAAAAAGAGTTACATCTTGTTAAAGATCAATTAAAAGGTGATAATAGCAGTTTAATCGATGAAGTTATGAGACTTTCTGATGAACTTGAAGAATTGAAATCTAGCATATCAGATATGAATAATTCTAATAATGCCAACAATGAGAATGATATCGATGCTATTTATGAGGATTTCAAACAGTTACATGAAAGTTTAGAATCATTTAAAGAAACTGTTATACCTCAATTATCTAGTTTCAGTAAATTAGAAGATAAGATATCAGAAAACAGAGAAGAAATTTATAAATACATAAATAGTATAATGTATTCTTTACCTGAAGCTTATATAAGCAGAGAAGAAATAGCTAATTTAGAAACTAAGCTATATGATATCTTTAATAACTTTAATGATGGTATAGTATCTATAAAGAATGATTTAGTTTCTAATATAGAAAAAGATACTAAAGAGTTTAAAGATAGAATAGAAAAAAGAATTGAGTTCTTTGAAGATGCTTGGTCTAGTGAAGAAAAATTAGTAGAATTATATGGAAATGTAATAGCAGATAATTTTGATGTATTAAAACAAGGTTTAGAATCACAATTCAATGATTCATTTGCAGAGTTTAAAGATAAAATAGAAAATATGCAAAATGATTTGGATAATTGGAAATCTTCTAATCTTGAGGCTATAACAGATACATTAGATAATGTTAAAGATATAGCTTCTGATAATGTTGATTATTCTGAAATCAAATCTATGATAGAAGCATTGAAAGAAGATATCTATAATAAACAGTTGGAACTTCAAAATGACTTTGATTCTAAATTAGAAGAAGGTATTTCAAATATAGAATTACAAATAAATACATTTGATGATAGAATTAAAGATTTAGAGTACAATCAAGATACTTTAGGTTCTGATTTAGCTTTATACAAAGAAAAATTAGATTCTATATTAGATGATTATGAAGATAAAGTACAATCTAAAGTTATCAATCTTAAAAATAGTTTAAAAGCAGAAGAGAAAGATACTTTAGATTATATAGAGAACAATATAAGTTCTATCAAAAATGATATTAACAGTTCTAGCAAAGGAGTAGATTTAAAAATAAAAGCTCTAGAATCTTATATAAGCAAGATAAATAATGAGCTTAATACTAATACTTTGAAACTTTCTAATGAATTAGCTAAAGATAAAAAAGAACTTCTTGATACTATAAATGGTTTGAGAAAAGAGGTTTATGATAGAATTACTGAGGAAGTATCAAATAAAGATTCAGAGCTTTTGAATGACTTTGAAGAGTTTAAAAATAAAATAACTGAAGAAATATCAAATAAAGACTCAGAGCTTTTGAATGATTTTGAAGAGTTTAAAAACAAAATAATAAATGCTGTTCCTAATATGGATGAGCTTGCAGAACTTTTCGTATCTGAGAAAGCGGATATAATAAATGAATTTGAGGAGTTTAAAAATGAACTTCTTGATAATCAGCTAAATAATCAGAATTTTGCTAAGATGTTTGAAGAAGAAAAAGCAAAATTAATAGATGAGCTTGATCATTTCAAATCAGCTGTAAGAGTTGAGTATATATCTGCTGAAGAGAGATTTGAAGCACTAAAAAAAGATTATATGAATAATTTGAATAATCTTTTAGATGTTGAAAAATCAGATTTAGAATCTTCATTTGAAGAGATAAGAAAAGAGATTAATAATATAAAAGATACTTCTGTATCAAAAGAAGAAATAGAAAAACTTATAGATAGTTATAAACAGGAAATAAGTTCTTCTATTGAAAATAAAAAAGTAGAAGTTGCTGAAAATATTGAAGCAGGAAAAGTTGATACTTCTTATGTAGAAAAATTGATAGAAGAAGAAAGAGCTAGAATAAATGAAACATTAGAATCATTTAGAAAAAATATAGAGGAAAACTACTCTACTGTTGAAGCAGTTGCTGAAGTTCTTTCTAAAGAGCAAGATGAAGTTGAAGCTAAGTTATTAGGTATGAAAGAAGATATACTTAGTGAAATGCCTACTTTAGAAAATGTAAGTCAGATATTTGTAGATGAGAAAGAGAATTTGAAAGAAGAACTTAGAGATGAATTTGCATCTTTAAAAGATGAAATATTGGGTTCTGTTCCTACTAATAATGATTTGGCTAATATGGCTCAGCAGTATGGAGCTAAGATTAGAGATGATTTCCAAATATTAGAGCAGGATTTCTCTGAAAGCATCAAGAGATATAAAGAAAATTTATCTAATGAGATGCTTAGCTTCAGAAATGAGTTTAATGACAGAATAGCTAATATCAAAGATTTGGCAGAGGCTTTACAGGCTGAAAGAGATAGATTGATGGCCGAAATAGATGATATTAAACTTAAATATGAAAGCGGAACAATATATTCTGGTGAGGCTTTAAACACAATAGAAGGCGACAGAGATAGACTTGTAAATGAGTTTATTGATTTCAGAAAATCCATAGTTGAGCTTATAAAAGAACAAGATGAAACTATGACTATGTTAAATAATGAGAAAATCAATATCATTGATAGTATAGAAGCTTTGAAGAACCAAATCTCATTTGACACTATAAGCAGAGATGATGTTGCTGCTATGATTGAAGATGAGAGAAGACAAGTTGCCGAAATGTTCGAAAGCATACAAAATGATTCTATAGATACTGATTTAAGATATCTTACAGACTCATTCAGAGATGATATCATAAAAGTATTTGAAGAATCTAATGATGAGTTTAGAAAACGCATAGAAGCTAGAATAGTTCATTTTGAAGATGCTTATGCTTCAGCTGATAGAATAAAAGAATTCTACAAAGATGCTATAATTAAAGAGGTAGATAATTTAAGAGGTGATGCTGAAAATATACTTATAGATTTAAATGAGAAAGTAGAAAATGCTAAAGAACAAATTGATTTATTAGAGAATAATAAAGTACAAGGCATAATCAATAAAATAGATGAAGCTGAAAATGATATAAATTCTTTAATAAATACAATGAAAGCTAATATTAAAGAACAAGAAAATGAACTTAGAATGTTAAGTCAGTCTCAAAAACATATATCTCAGGAAGTAGAAACTGTTCGCAGAGAGAGAGAAGCTCTTATGGATATGGTTAAAAACTCTGATATAAATATAAAAAATAAACTTGAGAGCTTAACAAGTGCTGTATCTGAAGCAGCAGAGATGGCTTCAGCTAAGATAGCTGAAAAAGAAGCAGCATTCAGCAGTAAAGTAAAAGAAGCCGAAGAATATATTAATTCATTGTCTGATAGAATGACAGCAGAAAATAATAATGCTTTGGCTAAAGCTAGAGAAGATGTTAATAATTTAGTTGCTTCATTTAATGAATCTGTAATAAAAGAAACTAATGATTTGGCACCTCATATAACTAATACAGTTCAGAATTTCATTAATAATGAAATGAAGAAATTTGAGAAATTCTCTGATGTTAGAAGTGCTATAGAAGGCATTGAAAATGATATTAACAACAAGATAACAGATGCATTCAATAAGATGAATAAAGAGCTTGAAGATAATATCACAGAATTTAGAAAGAAAATAGATACATATCAGGAAGAGTTTATCAGCGAATTAAAAATGTCTGTAAATATGGAAGGTGAAAAAGCGGTTGACGAGATAAAATCTTTACATGATGATGAAGTTGCTAAATTAAAAGATATGTACTTAACTACTGAAAAATTCTATACAGACAGACAAGAGAAAAATCATGAAGATTTCTCAAAATTATTTGAAGAAGCTTATAAAGAATACAATGAAAGAATAGAATCTTTATATGCTCAATTAGATGATACTAAACTTCAAATAAGCACTTCTGTTGAAGATGTTGTTGCTGATTTGAAACAAGCTTTAAATATAAAAGATGAGTTCTTAACTGCTGTTGAAAACAATAAGGAAAAACTTGAAGCTGTTGAAGAACAAATGAATAATTTACAGAATGAATTTGCTCCTTCAGTAGAAAAATTAAAAGATATAATTGAAGAGAAAGCATTAGAATTACAAGAGAAAATCAATGAATACTCTCAAGATATAGAACTTCAGGGAGATAAATTCAATTCTAGATTGGAAGAGTTATCTAATAATGCTAAATCTACTATAGAAAATAAAGTAACTGAATTTGATTCTATTATAGAAAATATTTCTAATAGAATGGATACTTTATTAGAAGAGAAAGATTCAGAGTTTGAAGCATTAAAAGCACATTATGAAGGACTTTCAGAATCATTGACAGCATTAAAAGATTCTATATCTGAAGCTGTTAATGAGAGAATAGAAGAAGCAAACAGCATTATAGAAGAAAATGTTCAAACTATAGAAGAATCAGCTAATGAAAAATATGAAAAATATATAGCTAGACTTAATTCTAATTTAGAACAAACATTATCTCTTTTAATGAATGATGCTAAGGAACATATACAGAAAGCTAAAGATGAGATAATTAAAGCTCATACTGATAATTTAGATGAATATGATCAGAGAATAACTAATATGAAAGATATTGTTTCTGCCCTAGAAGAAGATATCACTAAATATTCTTCTGAGATAGATGCAAGACTTGAAAGCATTAACTTAAGCTATGATGAAAAAACAAATGTTATACTTAAAGATTTTGAAAATAGAACAGATGAGTTAAAATTAAAATTAAATGATGCAGCTGAATCTATTGACAAGATGCTTGATGTAAAAACTAATGATATTTCTTTAGAGTATGAATCTATGAAATCAAAAATAGATAATATAGCTAAAGATATAGAAAAGTATATGAATACTGTAAAAGTATTTGATAATGCTAAAGAAATGGCAGAGTCTATAAAAACTGATGTTTCTAAATTGAATACTTTGGTTGAAGATACTAAAGCTGCAACAATTGAAATGAATAAGACTATATCTGAGTTTGATAACTTAAAGAAAATGCATCAGGAAATATTAGGTTATGCTGAAAGCCTTAGAAAAGAAAAAAACAGCTTGAAAGATACTCAGGAAAAAGTAAATATGTTAATGGAAATGTCTGGTGAGATTCAAGAGAGATTCGTTAATATAGCAGAAAATAATGCTATTTTAGAGCATACTGAAGAAGGAATACAGGTTGTTATAGATATAGCATCTCAAATAGAAAATAAACTTTCATTTATTAAAGATAAAGAAGAGTATGCAGATGATATATTACAGCAAATAAGAAAAGCAGAGGTAGAAACTGAAACTATATTGGAAAGAGTTGATAGCATAAAAGAAGCTATGGTAGAAGTTGAAGATACTAGAAAGAACTTTATGGATAAGATTTATTCTCTAGAAAGAGATATGGCTAAGATAGATAAGAATGACAAGAAAGTTCAGCTATTTATTTCTAAATTAGAAGAACTTGATGATATAATACAAGCTATACAAGATCAGGGAGAAAATCTTGTTCGTATGAGAAATCAATATGATGATTATGATAAGAGCATAGTTAAGAATTTAGAAAGAGCTGAATATTTTGTAAGATATTTGGAAACTTTACTTGATAATGCTGGTAAATATATATCTGATAAAGGTTCTAAATCTACTTCTAAAAAAACAACTAAAATAGATAGTAAGAAAGAAGAGCTTATAATTAAGATGTATAAACAGGGTTGGAAACCTGAAGATATAGTTAAAAATACTTCATATTCAAGAGATGAGATTGAAAAAACTATTAAAGCATGGAAAGATAAGCAGTCCAGAGGATAATTTCTAAATAGTTTGATTGTTCTCCTTATTAAATAGAGTCTATAGGTTATTACTTATAGACTCTAATTTTATATAAATGTTTTGCAATTTTATTAAAATTATATATTCTTTTTTTAAGTATAGTAATTTATTAAAAATAAAAGTCTTTTGTATGTTATAATTCTTATTTTGTATTAATGGATAGCTTTATAAAAATTGATGAGTTTTTATACTAATATAAAATAAATTTGTATGAATACTTTATGGTATGCAAGTAAATACTAATATTAAATATTTATTTAAATATATTATAATATTATATCTGTTATAGAAGTTTTAACTACCCTATTCTTATATAAATAAAAACTAATATATTATTCTTTATTCTATTAATTGTTATAATATAAATAATTTAGAGTACAATTATTCTATGCTTGAAAAAATTATTAGCTTATATTCCCCACCATTGAGAGGCATCTGCTTGATATGCCCATTGATAAGAAGTCGCTGATGTAATCCAAATTTTAGCTAATTGGTTTCCGCTTTTAAATATATAAAGTCCATTAACTGAGTATACCGCTTCACTATCAAAAGCATCATCCGTATTATTTGTAACTATTACTACAGCATTAAAATTAGTTTGATACCCAAAATATTGAACTTTCCAACCTGCACTAGGTGTTACTTTTCCTCCAGCAGCATCTATATTTCCAACGTTATTTCCATTTGCAGATAATGCTGGAGCATCATTTCCAGTACCTTCTGGTCTTGGTATTACAGGATATGTAGAAGTTATTGTAGTTTCTATGTATTTATTGGCAACTAATTCATTTGTACCATAAGCGGTAACTGCTATATAATATAATGTACCATTATTAAATGTGTAATTTGGAATTTTTTTTACAAAATTTGTTCTTGTATGATTAGACCCTTTTATTGTTGGATATGCTCCTGAAGAATCTTTTATAGCATTATTCGGCTGAGTAAAGTTTGGAGAAGTACCAGCATATATATTAAATCCGGCAAAATCAGAAGCTATTACCCCAGACCAAAAACTTATGCTTACTTCACCATTTCCAGGTATTGCATAAACATCATATGGAGAATTATATTCGTCTACTATAGTAATAAGTTCTTCGTTACAAGAAATAAATAAAAAAATTGCTATTATATTAAGTATAAATATTTTTTTCATAATTAATAACTCAAGATATCAGCAGCAGTTTGACGGCAATAATCAGCTGTAATACTGCTAGTACCATTTACACTCCTTACATATATTTTTCCATAATAGGCATTGTTTCCATCGATAATTTTTATTAAATAAAGTCTGTTAGCTTTTACAGATAAATTAATATTTCCATACCCATTTTCTGGAGGAACTACAACATCATTCAAAGAAGTGCCTGATACTGCCATCATACTTGCATTGGCAACATTTTGAAAATATAATGCTCCGCCATCATTTATTAATCTAGCTAAATCTCTTCCATCCATACTTATAGTAGTATTCACATTTATAGTTTGATTTAAAGCTTCTGGTCTAGGAGTACCCATTTTTACGAAATTATCATAGTAATAATAACTTTCTAATTGAGGAGTTATTTGATATGCGGATACCCAAACATATATAGGTATACCATTATTTAAATCAGATTCTTTTAATGTGTATATATCAGCACTATTTGTAGAAAAATAAGATCCAACTTCAATAGTAAATGAATACTTTTTTACAACTGTAGATTTTGTTTCTATTAAAGTAGGTAATGCTTTTTGCTGATTATATAGTCTATATTTTCTAGGATTCTCCTTATCACCAAAATATATATTATATCCGCTGAATGAAGGTTCATTATTTTGAGCTTCAAATTCTACTGTTATTTTATTTTGTCCAGGTATAACTTTTGTTATGTAAGGCTGATTTAATTCTAGTGTTACTCCAGTAACATCTGGAAGTCCGCATGAAATAATTGACAATGATGATATTGCTATATATATAAATAATTTTAAAATATTCATCGCTATATTATAAACAAAATTTTAATTATATCAATAGTTATTTATTTGTACTGCCAAACCCGCCTTCTCCCCTTTGTGTATCAGATAAAGAATCTGTTTCTTCAAAAGATATCTTTTCTACTTTAGCAAAAACCATTTGTGCTATTCTATCACCTTTATTTATTGTAAATGGTGTATCTGTCAAAGAAGCTAATATTACTTTTAATTCTCCTCTATAATCACTATCTATTGTAGCAGGTGAGTTTAAACAAAATATTCCATTTTTTAATGCCAAAGAACTTCTGCTTCTAACTTGTGCTTCATAACCTTCAGGTATTTCTATAAAAAGACCTGTAGGTATTAATACTATGTCGTTTTTATTTAAAGTAATAGGCTCATCTATATTAGCATGTAAATCAAGTCCTGAAGAACCTGGTGTTTGATATTTAGGTAATGGATTATCTGATTTATTAATAATTTTTATTTTAAGCATTATTTTCTCCAAATATTTATTATATTATCTGAAAAGGAAAGCGAGTATCATTATGATTATTAAAGCTGTGATACCTTGAACGAAAGTTGCTAAAGTTCTAGCTTTATATGCATCATTTATTTTTAAACCTGATAATTCTACAACTATCCAGAAATAACTATCATTAGCATGAGAAGCTATCATAGAACCTGCTCCTATAGACATTAATACTAATATTTGAGATATAGGGGTATTAAATCCTAATGTACCAAGCAAAGGAGCAAAAAGTGATGCTACAGTAATAACAGCTATTGTTGATGATCCTAACATTATTTTTAGGGCTGATGCCATAATAAATGGTAAAATCAAACCCATATTTAATGAACCAAATATATGTCCTAATTCAGGTATAATTTGAGCTAATTGAGTAGATTTTAATACTTCTGCAAAAGCACCGCTGGCACCTACTATTGCCAATATACTTCCTGAAGATCTTATACCATCACCTATCCACATAGATATTTCTTCTTTATTGAATTTATGAGTTAATAGCAGTGAGAATAAAAATCCTATGAATAATGCCATAGATGGTTCACCCAAAAATATAAAGATATTTTTGATCATTCCGCTTCCAACTCTAAAAGAATCAAATCTTACTATACTTCCTATAGCCATTAATAATATTGGTACTACTATAGGTGCTAATGCTTTCCAAGTTGGAGGAAGTCCTCCAATATCACTTATTAGAGTTTCATAAGTAGGAGATTTATCTGGATAATTAGGCTTTTTTATATATTTTGCAATAAATATTCCGTATATTGCTCCGACTAAAGATGTAGGGATAGCAACTATCAAACCTATAATTATTATAGTTAATAAATGAGCTTCAAGTCCGAATAGGTTTACAACTGCTGCTGGACCCGGAGTTGGAGGAATTAAAGCATGTGAAGCATAAAGTCCTGTAGATAATGCAACAGATAAAGCAACAGGAGATGCTCCGCTTTTTTTAGCAACAGCTTTTCTTAAAGGTGTAAGTATCAAATATCCTGAATCGCAGAATACAGGTATAGATACTATAAAACCTAATATATTCATTGCTAATGCTGGATGAGATTTTCCTACTATTCTTAGTACTATTTCTCCCAATTTTAAAGCAGCTCCGGACATTTCTAGTATATTACCTATTACACTGCCTAATACTATTATTATGCCAACACTTGCTAAAGCATTTCCAAACCCTTTTCCTATTAAAGCAGATATTTCTGTTATATAATTAGTATCATTATTAGATGGAACATGAAGTGTAAAAGCTAGAAATATTGCCACCAATAACATAGCTATGAACGGATGAACCTTGAATTTTATCGTTAAAACCATAACGACAATAATAGATATTGCCAACATAGCTATTACAAAATAACTAATCATTAGATATCCTTATATTTGGTATTTTTTATGTGAATATAAATATAAAAATATTAATCGTCTTCTGGTACTTCAGCGTGAATATAGCCTTCTTCAAAGAAATATACTAATTCTTTTTCTGCTTGTTTAGCTACTTCTTCCATTCCTTCTTCATATTCTATTTCTAAGATTAGATTTGCACCCTGAAATGCTCCAAGTCCCATAATATTAAATACACTTTTAGCATCAGCTCTTACACCGTTATAAAGTAAAAATATTCCTATATTTGAATATTCATTTTTACTTGATATTTGTGATAGAACTCCTGCTGGTCTTAAATGCATTCCGTTTTTGCTTTTGATTGTAACTACATTTGTTAATGTCATTAGATATCCTGAGAATTTATTATATACATATTATAATACATTTATTTATATTTTTCAAGATTTTTTTATATAGTAAATATTAATTTAGTAAAAAATAGGTTTGAAATTTATTCAGAATTCCCACCCTTTATATTTATGGCTAATTTATAAAATAATAATCTAATGATATTTTTTACTATTTTTTAACATTATAGCAACCCACCCTAGTTTTTATTAAATTTATAGTCTACTTAACGCACGGTTAGCTTATCATCATATTTTGTGGAATTTGAATTATAAAATAGCTTTATTTTTTAGCTTCATTCTGCGTGCGGTGTATAAATTTTTTAATTTTATTTTATAGTAAAAATTATAAATTAAAAAACCGCTTGGGCGGGCATGCTTTTTCTTTTGTAGCTTTTAAAGAATAATAAAGTATTATGTTCAAATTTAAGCAGCAAATTTTAAAGGGCGGGGAATGTAATAAAATTTATTTATTAATATTTAATACCAGTAAAACCTTTTTTTATATAGAATTTATGTTATAATATTTTAACTTTTTTGTAAGGATTTTTTATGGCTAATAATTCTATAGAAATAAGAGGTGCTAAAGAGCATAACCTTAAAAACGTATCACTTTCAATACCTCATAAAACCCTAACTACTTTGACAGGAGTATCAGGAAGCGGAAAGAGTTCTCTTGCTTTCGATACTATTTTTAAAGAGGGACAGAGAAGATATCTGGAATCATTGTCAGCTTATGCAAGACAGTTCTTAGGTGTTATGGCTAAGGCTGATGTTGAACATATTGAGGGATTATCCCCTACTATTTCTATAGACCAAAAAAGCGTAAATAAAAATCCTCGTTCCACTGTAGGTACCGTTACAGAAATTTATGACTTTTTTAGATTATTATTTGCAAGACTAGGAGTTCCTTACTGTTCTAAATGCGGACATAAAATTTCTAAGCAAAGCGAAGACCAAATTGCTCAAAGTGTTTTAAGAGGGTTTGCAGAAAAAAGAATTTTAGTACTCGCCCCTATTGTAAGAGATAGAAAGGGAGAGTATAGAAAAGAAATTGAAGAAGTAAAACTTGCAGGTTATCCTAGAATAAGAATTGATAATATAGTTTATAAATTCGATGAAGATGAAATACCAGAATTAAAAAGATATGAAAAGCATACTTTAGAAATAGTGATTGACAGAATAAAAGTTGAAGATAAATATTTGTCAAGAATCACTGATGATATTGAAAGAGCTATAAGAATAACAAAAGGTTTAGTAGCGTTTTATGAAGAACATGAAAAAAGCGAGGAAGTATTAGAAACAGAAACTCCAGAAAATGCTGAAGAAGATACAAAAACAAAAAAGAAAAAAATCAAAATGAGTAAGCAGTTTGAAATAGATAAATATTATAAATTGTACACAACCGAAAGGTCTTGTGCAAATTGCGGACACTCTATTGCTGATATTGAGCCTAATTTGTTCTCATTCAATAACCCTATGGGAGCTTGCACCGTTTGCGGAGGACTTGGAGTTGAGCATGTATTCACTGAAAAACATATTGTAAAAGATGAAAATTTAAATATTTATGAAGGGGCTTTATCCTGTTTTGTAGATGATCATATTGGTTTTGATATGGAATATGGTACTGATGAACTTGAAGTTATTGCAAAGACTTATAAAATAGATTTAAAAAAGCCTTGGAAAGATTTAACTAAAACAGAAAAAAAATATTTACTTTATGGTACGGATAAAGAAGTAAAATGGAGAAAAAGATTCTGGTATCATAGCAAACTTGTTGAAGAAAGAGTGCCTGGAATTTTGGACAGATTAAAATACGATTATGAAACTTATAAAAATAGTTATTATGCTAATTTTATGGACGAAGTTGAATGTCCCAAATGTAAAGGAAAAAGAATTAATGAAGATGCTTTGTCAGTAAAATTCAATGGAAAAACTATAGCTGATTTTTCTTCAATGACTATAGAAGATTTATATGATTATTTCACTAAATTAAAGTTAAAACCAAATGAAGAAGTGATCGGTGCTCCTATAGTAAAAGAAATTATTTATAGATTAACATTTTTGGTGAAAGTTGGATTAACTTATCTCACAATAGAGCGTTCCTCACCTACTCTTTCAGGCGGAGAATCTCAAAGAATAAGATTAGCTTCACAAATAGGAAGCGGACTTGAAGGCGTATTATATGTACTTGATGAGCCTTCAATAGGTTTGCATCAATCAGACAATAAAAAATTAATTGAATCATTAAAAACATTAAGAGATAAAAATAATACTGTCATAGTTGTAGAGCATGATAAAGAAACTATGGAGGAATCTGATTATTTAATTGATATAGGTCCTAATGCTGGTGTTAATGGCGGTGAAGTTGTAGGTATTGGCGATTATGAAGAGTTTATAAAATCGGATAGATCATACACTGCTAAATATTTACGCGGTGATGATGATATAGAAATTCCTAAACAAAGACGCGAAGGAAACGGAAAGTTTTTAAAAGTAATTGGAGCTAATCAATTTAATCTTAAGAATATAGATGTTCAATTTCCTTTGGGCTTATTTATTGTAGTTACAGGACTTTCAGGAAGCGGTAAATCTACTTTAGTTGAAAATATTTTAATGCGTGCATTGCATAATCATTTTTACGGTAAGACTTTAACTCCGGGAATCCATGAAAGAATAGAAGGACTTGAAAATATTGACAAAGTTATAGAAGTTGATCAATCTCCTATAGGAAGGACCCCAAGAAGCAATCCAGCAACTTATACAAAAGTTTTATCGCCTATAAGAGATTTATTTGCAGCTACCAAACTTGCCAAAATGAGGGGATATGATAAAGGAAGATTTTCATTCAATGTAAAAACAGGAAGATGTCCTACTTGTGAAGGTGCAGGAGTTATAGAATTAGAAATGCAGTTTCTTTCCAATGTATTAGTGCCTTGTGAGGAATGCGGAGGAAAGAGATTTAATGCAGAAACTTTAGATGTTAAATATAAAGATAAAACTATTTATGATGTTCTTGAAATGAGTGTATCAGAAGCGATTCTATTTTTTGATGGTATAACTTCTATCACAAGAATATTAAAAATAATGGAAGATATAGGACTTGGATATATAAAATTAGGTCAGCCTTCTACTACACTTTCAGGAGGTGAAGCTCAAAGAATAAAACTAGCAAGCGAACTTCATAAAATATCTACGGGAAACACTTTATATATATTAGATGAGCCTACTACAGGACTTCATTTTGAGGATATAAAGAAATTATTAAAAGCATTGGACGGACTCGTTGAGAAAGGAAATACTGTTTTAGTTGTAGAGCATAATTTGGATGTTATAAAATGTGCTGATCATATTATAGACATGGGACCTTTAAGCGGAGATAAAGGAGGAAGAGTCGTTGCTGAGGGTAAGCCTGAAGATATAATAAAAGTTAAAGAATCTCTCACAGCAAAAGAACTTAAAGAAATATTAAAGCCTTCAAAAAAGAAAAAAGAATCTATTAAAACAGAAGAAGCAAAAAAAGAAGAAAATACTTCATTAATAATAAAAGGTGCTAATAAACATAATCTTAAAAATATAAGCTTGACACTTCCTAAAAATAAAATCAATGTTATAACAGGAGTATCAGGAAGCGGAAAAACTTCTCTTGCCTTCGATACTATCTTTAAAGAAGGTCAAAGAAGGTTTGTTGAATCGCTTTCTACTTATGCAAGAAGATTTTTAGGAAGATTTGAAGATGCTAATGTTGAAAAAAT
>NZ_CALXYQ010000110.1 GCF_944393015.1 uncultured Brachyspira sp. | reverse complement strand
GGATGTGTTCTCCCTGGAGAACCAGCCGGGGGTGGAGGCCCATATCCTTGAGCGAGTACCTGGGCCGGAAGAAGAAACGATGCGGCATATCCAGAACGAAGAACTTTACAAAGCTATGCGGTCTATCCCCAGAAAACAGGCAGACCGGATCTATGCCTATTACTTTATGGACATGACCTTGGAAGAAATCGCCGCTGCGGACGGCACCTCCGTACAAGCGGTCTATTACAGCATCCAGGCTGGCAAAAAGAATCTCAAAAAGATTTTAGAAAAACTTTTCAAAGAGACTTAAAAAATCGCCTCCAGATGTCCTTGTTAATAGAGGGGTTTTCACTTCTCGGTGAACCTTGATAATGGAATATCGGCAGCATGAGCAGGTACGTCACTGTGCCAATGCAATCTTTCGTTTACCGCCATGACCATCGGATATGCCGATAAGAGCGATCTATAAGCGATACGCCTGGATGCCTATGGCACATTCAGGAGGAGTGCAGCACAGATATAATGGTACTTCCAAACGGTGGCCTCCCACGTAAGAGGGGGAACCCTGCGGCGCACGGCCCGACCGACGCTGTGGAGTTATGAATCGTCCTCGCCACGGACAACCTGCCATGTTCCCACTTCGCCAGGGGTTCGATAAATGTGGCGACGAGTATGACCATCATATTCAAAGTCAGATACCACGCACTGGCAGCGCAAGTTGCCAGTGCGTTCATGTGACTTTGAAAGCAATTACATCATAGCGTTTGCCCGGATTGCATAAGGTAACGAGAGGAGGTTTGGCCATGAATGAGATTGACCGTGAGGTTGGGCTGATTCTTTTGAAACGATTGTGGCAGCGGAATATGATCTCAGAAGATCTCTATCTCTCTGCCAGCTGCTCTCGGTTTTTTGACAGAAAGCATTTTACCCATTATGCTGAGGATAAACCTTTACAAAACCAAAAGGAGGATCAGCGGCATGATGACTATTAGAAAGCTGCGAGAGCAAATGCGAATGGGCAGGTCAATCTATGACCTGCCCCTGCGGGTTACATATTACGCCCGTGTATCCACGGAAAAGGTGGAACAGCAAGGAAGCCTGGAAAACCAGGTTCAGTATTATACGGAGTTCATTCAGAAAAACCCAAACTGGACATTCGTGCAAGGCTATGTGGATGAAGGTATTTCCGGCACCAGTACCTATAAGCGGGAGAGTTTTCTGCGTATGATTGACGATGCCCACAGGGGCCTGTTTGACTTCATCATCACCAAAGAGATTTCCCGTTTTTCCAGAAGTACGCTGGACAGCATCCAGTATACACAGGAGCTGTTGGATGCCAATGTAGGTGTCCTCTTTCAGAACGACAACATCAACACTCTGGACACCGACAGCGAGTTTCGTTTGGTGGTCATGGCAGGCGTGGCCCAGGATGAGGTGCGGAAGCTGTCTGAACGCCTGAAATTTGGCTTTCGGCAGTCCATCAAGAACGGCCATGTGCTGGGCAACAACCGACTGTGGGGCTATGACAAGAAGGACTGCAAACTGACCATCATCCCGGAACAGGCCGAGGCGGTGAAGCTCGTTTTTGAACTTTACGCCACCGGCAAGTATGGAATCCGAAAAATCGCCCAGGAGCTGACCCGGCGGGGACACACCAGTCTGCTGGGCAATGAGTTCAATCAGCTTACCATCAAACACATGCTGACCAACCCCAAATACAAGGGGTGGTACTGTGGGAACAAAACCCAGACGCTGGACTATCGTACCAAGAAGAAAGCCTTTTTGGAGGAAAGCGAATGGGTCATGTATCCAGACCCCAATATCCCGGCCATTGTCTCGGAAGAATTGTGGGATCGTGCCAATGCCATCTTCAAGCAGCGCAGCAGAGAGGTTCGGACAAAATCCACCAGCTACCATAACCGCTATGCATACAGCGGAAAGATCGTCTGCGGTATCCATGGCACCAGCCTCCAACGACAGTCCTTCAAAACCCAAAAGGGTGTGCGGGAGTTCTGGCGATGCAAAATGTACCGCCAGAAAGGGAAGGATGCATGCAGCCTGCCGTCTGTTCGCAGCGATGAAGTAGATCTCGTTTTAGCAGACCTGTTTCAAAAAGTGGTAACAGAGAAAGCACAGATCATCCGGCTGGTGCTGAACAGTATCGGGGAAACCGACAACAGCGTGGACTACTCTGCGCAGATCGGGCGAATTGAGGTGCAGATCGGCCAGATTGAGGAGAAGAAAGATAAGCTGCTGGAGCTGAGCATGGCGGATGCCATTACCCTTTCAGAGTTCAAGGTGCGTAATGACCGATTCAACCGCCAGATCTCCGCCCTGGAGGAACAAAAGGCGACCCTGCAACAGCAGGAGCAAGTCCAAAAAGGAACGGAGATAAATGCCGAAGCGCTGGAAAAAGCACTCTGGGAGGAACTGGATTTTACAAACGGGATTCACTCTGAAGTTGTGGCAACGATTCTGGATCATATTGTGGTGCTGGAGCAAAGCAATGACAAGCAAATCTATTTAGAGGTCTATCTGAGACTGGGGCAACGGGCTTCAGTCCATTTTCAACGGGGCGAATTAGTCCTTTGCAATAGTCCTTCTTAATATAATATATGAAAACCCGTTATAATTTCGTGCTTTTTTGCGCGATTAAAGGAGGATAAAGATAAGAAGAAAAAACTTTTGGCGGTAACCGCTGTGGCCACCGCAATGGCGCTCTCCGCGTGCGGGGGGGGGGGTACAGGCAACACTGTAGCAGTACTTAATTCAGCAGGGCAAGAGCAACCGACAGATGAATCCGGTAATGAAATATTATCAAAAGAAGAACTGCTTGAAGTCTCCGAAGAATTTGATTTTAAGCAATTTGAATCGGATTCCCATGCGAATAAAGTAAGAGCCAAAAAAGATTATTCTGATAAAGTCTATACTTATACAGGATATATCCATTCTATCGAGGAAGATCATGTATTAATGAGTGGCGGTGGTATTGAGCTAAAACTCTTTCTTCCAAAAGAGAATCTGATGGCTCTTGATACCAAAACTATAGTTACCTTGGTAGGTCAACTGTCGAATCTCGATTATGAGGAAGTTCCTTCTGAATTTTTTCCTAACATTACTAATACCAAATTCACAGCTTCTGTAAATCCTGCATACTATGTTACCGATGAAGTTACTCTAAATGGTACAATCCATTGTAACTCTGTGCGCGATTCAGGCACAATAGTCGGTTCAGTTTACGGATTGCCGGCTTATGATAT
>NZ_CALXYQ010000109.1 GCF_944393015.1 uncultured Brachyspira sp. | reverse complement strand
CTATTCTATTACTTTCAGTACTATCACTGTATATACCATCATCATTAATTACATATAAATTTTTAACAGTTATAATTGGTTCACTTCCCGTTTTTGGTTTATATTTTATAAATTTTTCACAAACTCTTTTATCAAAATCTTTTTTAACATTATCTAATATCGCTTTATCTTGGATATTATTTGGATTAAAAGTGACTTTGTTTGATTTTTTTCTAAACATAAACCCTCCTTATCTAGTAGATCATTTAAAGAATTTAATTGAAATTCCTAAAAATATTACAACTCAACAAAACGGTAATAAAAGTGAAACTATTTTTTCTGTTTTATCTAAAATTAAAACTTGTGCTAAGTCAATAGAATTAGTGTCATAGAAGTAGTAATCTTTTTCTAAATCAAAAATGTTTGATTGAGATAAATGTGGCACAGGAACTGTGCTTGTTTGAACAAATTCAACACTACCATTCCATGATTCTAATATAACATTTGTTGAAGCCTTAAATGGTGATAATATATACCCCATAACTCACATGGCATCCACACCTTTTACAGTTGCTAACGGTAACACCATCGCACATAAAAATTGCGAAGAAATAAGGATAATAACCCCTAAACCTTGTGTTGTCATAGATGATTTAGAAATAGACACTATTACAACACCTAATGTTAAACCAACCATGATTATTGTCAATTGACCAAAGATAAATCCTGCTCAATGCACATTAGCTAATGTATCAGAGAAAGAAGCAGCTTTTGTTTCTAAAATTTTACCACTGCTTGGATCTTTGAATTCAGTAATTACTCTTCCATCGTCTCAATATGGTATACCAAAAATCATCAATGAAAATATCAAACATCATATGATTGATAATATTATTATTCCAAAATAAAATATTATTGAAATAAAAATAAATAATGATGGTTTTATTGGGGTACTACCAATCCGCTTTAATAATGATGAATTCTTAAACTCAAAAATTAAAGACGGCATTGATGATAGAGTTATAGCTATTGGTGATATAGCAAAAGACCCTCCCAAAACTTGATCATACCCTAATATTGTTCCAAGAATCCCAATAAATATTAGTGGGAACCCGAAAGCAAAAAAGGGACCAAAAAAACTTTTTCAAAATGATTTTTGAATAAGTTTTATTAATGGCATTGATCCATAAAAATAACTTTTTATGCTATCAAAATTCATATCTAACCTTTCTATTCAAATAATTTATTTACATTAATAGTTGTAATTGAAAAATATATATTTATCAATTTTATATTCATAAAAAGAGTATTGAAAGTTAGCATTTTTCAAAAAAAAATACCGCTTGTTGCGGTAGTTTTTGTGAACTAAACTAGTCTGAACGAACAATTAAATCAAGAAAAATAGTTTACTGTTACTCATTTTGTGGTAATTCCGTTATTGAAGTCGTAGTAGAAATTACACTTAGAATGATTTCCATCACCTGTTGCATTTGGATAATAAGTTTGGAAAACTATATTAGCTGAATCACCATTTTTTACTATACCAATAAAGAATTTTTTGTTAGTTAAGTCTAATTCTTTTAATTTATTTTGGAACTCTTCATTTGAATTAAATACATAATCTAAAAAGAATATGTCTGTGAATGTAGATATATCAAATTTTACTGTAAGTTTATTGCTATCAACTTTTTGAGAAATAACATTACCACTTCCAGAATCTTTGTTTTTCAATACAGCATATTTTGTACTAGTATTTTCTATATCAATAGTTATATTTAAACTTCCAGATTGAGGATCAATATAAATTGAATCAACACCCAAAATATCATCATTACCTATAATACTTGGAGCTTCATCAATTGGTGTAAATAAACAACGATATATATCATTTCTTTGAATAAATTCTGCTCAATAAATTTGAGGATTTCCTTCAAAAATTGGATCACCACTTAAAGCAAACTTTTCATTATAAATTCTTAAAGCTAAGTCTTTTCTTTCTTCATTTGATAACTTTTTTAATATATCTTGAAAAGTATCATTAAATCTTTTAGTGAACTCAACAATATTTTTTGATTCAAATGTATACTCTAACTTTTCAATTGTACTCATTTCAGTAGAATTTGGTGGAGTAGTTTCATTAGAATTTGGTGGAGTAGTTTCAGTAGAATTTGTTGAAGTAGAACAACTTGTTATAACTGGAGTTATTGCGATAGCTGAAGTTGCTCCCAACAATAAACTACCTAAAAAGAAAGTTTTTTTTGTTATTTTTTTATTATTATTTATTTTCATAATTTTTTACCATTTTATACCATTTGTATAATTATACACATTATTTCAAAAAATAATTAACTTTTTTTTATTACCCTAAAAAAGAGTAAAAAAATAAATAAGCAGAACGCTTATTTATTTTTATTATTTTAATAACTTTCTTATTTTTCCTCTTCTAAGTATATATGTTGCAATAGCTCCACCCACTATTCCAACTCCTGCAATTGATGTTGTAGAAGCAATTATAAGGTTTCTTTCTCTAATAGCTGCAAACTTAGGAGATCATGAAATTTTAAAGTTACTTGTTTGATTAACTGTTGGATATATACTAGATTGAGCATGTATAGTAAATAGTAAATCTTCACCATCTCAACCAAATCTTACAATATCAACATTTTCATATGGATTGCCTTTATCACCATTAGTTAATTCTGTTGGATCATTATAACCTTTAACCTCTAATGTTCCTAATAATAATTTTGGATCTATTGTCGCATTAACATTATTATTATTTACAATATCTTGGATTTCTTTCGATTTATAAGCTTTTAATCTTACTCCATATGTTTCACCAATTGGTAAAAATCCTATATATCTTTGAGTGGCTACTCCATTTTTTAAACCAAATTTATTTCAATATGTTGAAGGTAGTTTTATTCCTAACATATCACTATAAGATTCTTTATAGTCTAATTCAACTTTTATTGATCCATATTCAGCATCTTTAGAATCAAGTTTTCCATCTTTTGTTTTAGAAATTTTTAATTGTGGCTGGAATCCCATTTTCTTTAAGTTCGAGTCAAAAACAAAGTTTAATTGACTTTCATCAACTTGAGTTGCTAATTTTTGATCATAATCTTTATATTGAGGAATACTAGTAATAGATTTAACTGAATCATCAGAAAAAACTGGTTTCCCATTTAATGTTGGTTTTTCAGTAACTTCTTCACCAGCAAAATTTATTTTATTTGTATTTTCTGTAGCTAATCCTGTGTATGTGATACTAAATGTTGATTGTGTTCCAACTTCTAAATTATTGTAATGAACTTGAATAGTCACCTCACCTTTTGCATCATCTAGATTGGTTATTGTAATTACTCTTCTAGTATCAGTTGGGTATTTATCTTGGATTTCAATAAAAGGTTATATTGTGGTTCCATTTCATAAACAATGGATTTAGAAATAGACACTATTACAACACCCAATGTTAAACCAACCATGATTATTGTCAATTGACCAAAGATAAATCCTGCTCAATGCACATTAGCTAATGTATCAGAGAAAGAAGCAGCTTTTGTTTCTAAAATTTTACCACTGCTTGGATCTTTGAATTCAGTAATTACTCTTCCATCGTCTCAATATGGTATACCAAAAATCATCAATGAAAATATCAAACATCATATGATTGATAATATTATTATTCCAAAATAAAATATTATTGAAATAAAAATAAATAATGATGGTTTTATTGGGGTACTACCAATCCGCTTTAATAATGATGAATTCTTAAACTCAAAAATTAAAGACGGCATTGATGATAGAGTTATAGCTATTGGTGATATAGCAAAAGACCCTCCCAAAACTTGATCATACCCTAATATTGTTCCAAGAATCCCAATAAATATTAGTGGGAACCCGAAAGCAAAAAAGGGACCAAAAAAACTTTTTCAAAATGATTTTTGAATAAGTTTTATTAATGGCATTGATCCATAAAAATAACTTTTTATGCTATCAAAATTCATATCTAACCTTTCTATTCAAATAATTTATTTACATTAATAGTTGTAATTGAAAAATATATATTTATCAATTTTATATTCATAAAAAGAGTATTGAAAGTTAGCATTTTTCAAAAAAAAATACCGCTTGTTGCGGTAGTTTTTGTGAACTAAACTAGTCTGAACGAACAATTAAATCAAGAAAAATAGTTTACTGTTACTCATTTTGTGGTAATTCCGTTATTGAAGTCGTAGTAGAAATTACACTTAGAATGATTTCCATCACCTGTTGCATTTGGATAATAAGTTTGGAAAACTATATTAGCTGAATCACCATTTTTTACTATACCAATAAAGAATTTTTTGTTAGTTAAGTCTAATTCTTTTAATTTATTTTGGAACTCTTCATTTGAATTAAATACATAATCTAAAAAGAATATGTCTGTGAATGTAGATATATCAAATTTTACTGTAAGTTTATTGCTATCAACTTTTTGAGAAATAACATTACCACTTCCAGAATCTTTGTTTTTCAATACAGCATATTTTGTACTAGTATTTTCTATATCAATAGTTATATTTAAACTTCCAGATTGAGGATCAATATAAATTGAATCAACACCCAAAATATCATCATTACCTATAATACTTGGAGCTTCATCAATTGGTGTAAATAAACAACGATATATATCATTTCTTTGAATAAATTCTGCTCAATAAATTTGAGGATTTCCTTCAAAAATTGGATCACCACTTAAAGCAAACTTTTCATTATAAATTCTTAAAGCTAAGTCTTTTCTTTCTTCATTTGATAACTTTTTTAATATATCTTGAAAAGTATCATTAAATCTTTTAGTGAACTCAACAATATTTTTTGATTCAAATGTATACTCTAACTTTTCAATTGTACTCATTTCAGTAGAATTTGGTGGAGTAGTTTCATTAGAATTTGGTGGAGTAGTTTCAGTAGAATTTGTTGAAGTAGAACAACTTGTTATAACTGGAGTTATTGCGATAGCTGAAGTTGCTCCCAACAATAAACTACCTAAAAAGAAAGTTTTTTTTGTTATTTTTTTATTATTATTTATTTTCATAATTTTTTACCATTTTATACCATTTGTATAATTATACACATTATTTCAAAAAATAATTAACTTTTTTTTATTACCCTAAAAAAGAGTAAAAAAATAAATAAGCAGAACGCTTATTTATTTTTATTATTTTAATAACTTTCTTATTTTTCCTCTTCTAAGTATATATGTTGCAATAGCTCCACCCACTATTCCAACTCCTGCAATTGATGTTGTAGAAGCAATTATAAGGTTTCTTTCTCTAATAGCTGCAAACTTAGGAGATCATGAAATTTTAAAGTTACTTGTTTGATTAACTGTTGGATATATACTAGATTGAGCATGTATAGTAAATAGTAAATCTTCACCATCTCAACCAAATCTTACAATATCAACATTTTCATATGGATTGCCTTTATCACCATTAGTTAATTCTGTTGGATCATTATAACCTTTAACCTCTAATGTTCCTAATAATAATTTTGGATCTATTGTCGCATTAACATTATTATTATTTACAATATCTTGGATTTCTTTCGATTTATAAGCTTTTAATCTTACTCCATATGTTTCACCAATTGGTAAAAATCCTATATATCTTTGAGTGGCTACTCCATTTTTTAAACCAAATTTATTTCAATATGTTGAAGGTAGTTTTATTCCTAACATATCACTATAAGATTCTTTATAGTCTAATTCAACTTTTATTGATCCATATTCAGCATCTTTAGAATCAAGTTTTCCATCTTTTGTTTTAGAAATTTTTAATTGTGGCTGGAATCCCATTTTCTTTAAGTTCGAGTCAAAAACAAAGTTTAATTGACTTTCATCAACTTGAGTTGCTAATTTTTGATCATAATCTTTATATTGAGGAATACTAGTAATAGATTTAACTGAATCATCAGAAAAAACTGGTTTCCCATTTAATGTTGGTTTTTCAGTAACTTCTTCACCAGCAAAATTTATTTTATTTGTATTTTCTGTAGCTAATCCTGTGTATGTGATACTAAATGTTGATTGTGTTCCAACTTCTAAATTATTGTAATGAACTTGAATAGTCACCTCACCTTTTGCATCATCTAGATTGGTTATTGTAATTACTCTTCTAGTATCAGTTGGGTATTTATCTTGGATTTCAATAAAAGGATCTAAATTATCACTTGTGGGTCTTATAAGAGAAGGTAAAGTATTCTTAAAATTTTCAAAATCTGGTCCTAATGTCGCTATATCTACTGGTCCACTAGTAGCTTGATTTTCTAAACCTCCACAAAACTTAAATTTATAAATATTAGATTCAGCTTTAACATTGTATGTAACTTCATCCATTAAGTAAGAAACTCTAGTCCCTTGTTTATTGGTGTATTGGACATTAGCCTTTAATTTTATAGTACCACTATTCGAACCTGAATTCCCTTTTCTCTCAGTTACAATAATATCTACTTTATGTTCAGAGCTAATCACTGTTTGAGGAAGAACTAATATTTGATCATAATATTTAGTAACATCTGCATCACTTATTTGGTCTGGGGATCTTTTTCTAAAATAACCACCATTAATAGTATTAAAGGCTTGTTGTGAAGCTCATTTAGTAACATTTTTTATTGGAGAACAATTTCATTTACCAATAACAGTTGAATATGTATTAGCATTTAATGATTTATCATATCATGACGGTTTAACCAAAATCGTTTTAACAAATAATTCTCCACTTATATCATTTGCATACATTTCAGTATTTGATGAGTTCAATGTAGAGGTAGATGAATTTTGTGTTCTAAACGAAGATAATTGTATAGCTGATGGGGCTTGATTCTTATAATTATTCAAAACAAATTGCTTACATTTTGAATTTCGTTGACGGTTCCATAACCACGTTATTTTGAAATAAAAA
>NZ_CALXYQ010000108.1 GCF_944393015.1 uncultured Brachyspira sp. | reverse complement strand
AAGGAGCAGCTCTACCTCTTCCTCCTGCAAAAGCGTGAGGAGAACGAGCTCTCGCAGGCCTTCACCGCCTATAACACACGGCTCATTACTCCGCCCACCGGCAGCGAAACGCCTACATCGCCTAAGAAGGCAATGATCCTGTTTATTGCTCTGCTCGCTGGACTGGCCCTGCCGACATTAGTCATCGTGGGCAGAGCCATGATGACCACTACTGTGCGTGGGCGTAAGGACTTGGAATACTTGGCCACTCCTTTTCTCGGTGAGATTCCCCAGCAGGGCAAACGGCGGCGTTTTTCAGGTAAACGGAGACAGGACGAATGGCATCCCGTTGTGGTCGAGGCGCGTAACCGCAATCTCGTCAACGAAGCTTTCCGTTCCGTGCGCACCAATTTGGAATTTATGGCCGGTGCCTCCGAAGGGGCAAAAGTGGTCATGATCACCTCTTTCAACCCCAGTTCGGGAAAGACCTTTGTGTCCATCAACATAGCTACCTGCATGGCCGTCAAAGGGAAAAAGACTGTTGTCGTCGATCTCGATTTGCGGCGCGCTTCACTCAGCCGCTACGCCGCCGAAGGACGTGTCGGAGTGACCGATTTCTTGGCTGGGCAGGACGTAGGACTGGACGATATCACCTGTCCCGAAAAGGAAGGACGCACCGGGCTGAGCATCATCCCCGTGGGTACGTTGCCGCCTAACCCCGCCGAGCTGCTTGCCTCCGAAAGACTCGGATTGCTTTTTGAACAGTTGCGTAGGCACTACGACTATGTATTCGTGGACTGTCCGCCCGTAGAGGTGGTGACAGACGCAGATCTCATCAGTCGGCATGTCGACATGACTCTGCTTGTGGTGCGTGCCGGACTGATGCATCGTGCCATGCTCCCGCAGGTGGACAAACTTTACGCTGGACACCGCTTCAAAAACATGGCCCTTGTGCTTAATGGAACCAACACCACGCAGGCCTCACGTTATGGCTACCAATACGGATACGGTAGGTATGCCGAGAAATAAGGTACAGCATCTGTCGTAGACGCAATGCCGGGGTGTGTCCACCATCACACCCCGGCGCTTCTCTGTCCAAGTGGGGTGGGGTGGAGAGAATGTCGCAGTGTATATAAAAAACAAGACACGAACATGGCAAACCAAGAGTCAAGGGTCAAAAAGTCCCTGCTTAATGCCCGCGTCAATCTAGTTTTTTACTTTCTGACGCTAGCTCTGTCTTTCTTTTCCCGAAAGATATTCTTGGACTCGCTGGGGGCAGACTTTGTGGGCTTGACCACCACGTTGCAAAACCTGCTTGGCTTCCTCAACTTGGCCGAGTTGGGCATCGGCAGCGCTATTGGTTATGTGCTCTATAAGCCCCTCTTCGAGCATGACGAAGGGAAAATCAACGAGATCATTTCTGTTTTTGGCTATCTTTATCGCTGGATCGGATTCATCATTCTCGGCGCCGGTCTCGTGCTTGGTGCCTTCCTTCCGCTCATCTTCCCTAACACAATGTTCGAGCTGGGCGTCATCTATTTCGCCTACTTCGCTTTTCTCACATCCTCTCTTATCGGTTACTTCATCAACTACCGCCAGACCCTCCTAGGTGCCGATCAAAAGGAATATGTAGTTAACGCCTATTTCCAGAGTGCGAACATCATTAAAGTTATTATCCAAATGACTTCTGCTTGGTACACTGGAAGCTACTACCTGTGGGTAGTTATAGAGCTCTCGTTCGGCATCCTTTATTCTGTCATCCTCAACTGGCGGATCAACAAAACCTACCCTTGGCTCCGTAGTGAAGTGAAACTCGGGAAAAAACTTTTCAAAAAATATCCCGAAGTGATGAAGTACACCAAGCAACTGTTCGTGCATAAGATCGGCACTTTCGCTCAATTCCAAATCACTCCGCTGCTCACCTATGCGTTCATTTCGTTAAAGATTGTGGCTCACTACGGAAACTACACCATCATTGTAGATAAGCTTAACATCTTTCTTAATACTTTTTTAGGAAGCACAGGTGCCGGGGTGGGCAATCCTATTGCCGAAGGAAACTCAGATAAGATATATCGGATATATTGGGAGCTGTTCGCTGTTCGTGTCTGGTTCAGTACTATCGTCGGATACGGACTGTTCCTGCTGCTTCCACCTTTCATTGCGCAATGGTTAGGAACAGAATATTTATTGCCTCAATCCGTGTTGGTGGTCATGATTGTAAATACAATGATTGGCATTACGCGTGGTGTTACCGACCAATTCATCTTTGGTCATGGCCTGTTTTATGACACGTGGGCTCCGCTTGCTGAAACCATAATTTATATTGTTACAGCTATTATAGGAGGGTATTTCTGGGGGCTTACAGGTATTCTTTTGGGCAGCACTATCAGCCTAGCTATCATCATTGGCGTGTGGAAGCCTTATTTCCTCTTTTCAAAAGGTTTCAAACGTCCAGTCACGGGCTATTGGAAAAATTTCTTAGTATTCTTCTTTTGGGCCGGCTTTGCCGCTTTGTGCACACATCTGCTCGTACACAGTATATTCACAGTAGAATATATCTACCATAATTGGTTCTCACTTATTATTACAGCTGTGGTGGCCATGTGCATTCTGGCAGTCTTTCTCTCCGGTATTCTGTTGGTTGGAACACAAGGCATGAGAGACCTGCTAAGAAGACTGACGAAGCATGGTTTTCGTAAGATTAAATTCAATTAAATTAAATTAAATCCAATCAGGGCCTTAGCTACTTTTTTATATTATGGCTGTACCGGAACTTAGCATTATTGTCCCCGTTTATAAAGTTGAGGACTATCTATCTGCCTGCATTGACAGTATTCTTAGTCAAACATTCACAGACTTCGAACTCATCCTCGTGGACGACGGCTCGCCCGACTGTTCCGGCGCCATCTGCGACGACTACGCCCGCCGCGACAGCCGCATCCGTGTCATTCATCAGGTGAATGCCGGCGTCAGTGCTGCTCGCAATGCCGGACTTGACGTGGCGCGTGGCGCATTCATCACCTTTGTGGATAGCGACGACATGCTCGGCACGCCCACCACGCTTGAAGAGAATATGCAAATTTTCTGTACCAAGCCTGGAGTCGACGTCGTCCAGTTTCCTCATCAATTAGATAATGGGCAAATACAGCCTCAGAAAGGGCTTAATACGTTTATCAAGTCTACTTATGAGTTAATACAGGCTTCTCAGCTTAATGGAACGGTTTATACGATGCCATGGGGCAGAATCATTAAAAGAAGTATTTGGGGAGAAATACGCTTTCCAGTAGAAATGGAGGTTTGCGAAGATTTGTGGGCACTCTTAGACCTCTTCAAAAAGTCTCCTCAGTATTATATATCGGCGACGGGGATTTATCATTATAGACAACGTGTATGCAGCGCATGGAGTAAAATGTCATCTAAGAAATGGGAAGACAGGCTTAGCGCTGTGATCAAACAATATGGCATTATTTGCGAACTCGGTAAAAATGAGCTTCAGACACTTCCCTATTATTTCGTTGCGCTGAAATACCTCTCAATTGCGTATTTTGAAGATAAAAACGTCAATACGAAGCCATTTGTCAAATACCTTTCTTCACACGAGCCTAGTTGGAGACTCTTACTTATGATTAGGAGGGGACAAGATAAATTAAAATTATATGTCATCAAATCCATCGGTCTCAGATGCTATTTGTGGGTGCACAAATACTTTAAACTTCTTCTTTTGTCCGTCTTGAAAAGATAACGATATTTTTAAGATGCCCTAATGACTTTTATCAAGTTCCTACGTACCGTACACGCCTCCTCTTCTCGCAACATCCATAGGAGGGAGCAAAAACAGTGTCAAACTTTTTATTATCAAATGATTGGTCTGAAAGCTTATGTTTGTCTATACACGAACTTCGTCCTATTCAGACAACATCGTGCCAAAAGCAGCATGTAGATGTGCATCGCCTGCTGGGACGTTTTGACAGAAAGAATAGAACGGCAACTTTGCCTCTCAGGTTTTTTACATACCCACGCCTGCACTGTGTCTACATTCTACGTTAGCGACTGAAAAACACAAAAGAAAAGCCACATGATTAGAAACATCGTATTTACATACATCACCCCCTTCCATCCAGAGAGGGGAGGGATTGGGCGCATGACCCACACACTTACATTAGAACTGCAACGCAGGGGATATCAAGTATACTACCTTATTTACGAGTGCTCAATCACGGTAAAGCACGTATATGACTATCCAGCGCCGCTCACCTACCTACCGTCAAAAGACTGTACGTCGAAAGAGAACATCCGGTTTTATCACCAATACCTACAAGACCACAAAATTGATGTGGTCATCAACCAGTCGGGAAATTTCAGCGACTCCGAACTATGGCTGAACACCGGAGACCCTTCCATCAAGGTGATTTCCGTTCTCCACTCAAGCCCGTGGGTAGCTTACAAACATTTATGGAGCAGCGACGTGCTGCCTCTGCGGAGCGAGCTATTTATCGAGAAGCTCAAACGAATTGCCCGCATTATGCTGTACCCACGGATAAAAAGGACTTTCAAGAAGCAACGCATCCACCATTTCCAGAAAACGCTCCCCATAACCGACATCGCTTGCATGCTTTCGCCTAATTATTACGACGAACTGGACGAAATATGCCCTGGTTACAGACATAAATACAGAGCTATCGCTAACCCCAATTCCTTTACAGAAGAAGAACTCTGCCGCACCGCACAGGAAAAGAAAAAAGTCATCCTTTTTGTGGGTTTATTCGGCCCCCCAAAAAGGGAAGACCGACTTGTCAAGCTTTGGACGAAACTTGGTCCGCTTTATCCCGACTGGACGCTCATCATGGTCGGGAAAGGCTCACCGAAGCGAGAAGCTTACCTTCACTACTTGGCAAGGAAAATCCCGAACATCCAATTTGCCGGATTCCAGTCCCCTTTGCCTTACTTTCAACAAGCGCGCATATTCTGCGTGACCAGCAACTACGAAGGATGGCCCATGGTTCTGACCGAAGCCATGCAATGCGGGACCGTCCCCATCGCGTTCAACAGTTTTGCAGCCGTTACGGACATCATCCACGACGGCATAGACGGAACGCTCGTGAAACCATTCGACATGAAACGGTATGAATGTCAACTCCGGACACTCATGGAGAATCCCGAAAAACTGCAAGCGATGTCAAACCAATGCCGGGAGAACGTCAAGCGCTTCTCCGTCGAAAGAATAACAGACCAATGGGAAGCTCTATTCCGCGAGCTTGCCACCAGCAATTGAGCATTTCCCTTGCTTCCAAAAGGCCTCTCCGCAGCGAGGAGAGTGCAGTTGTAGCTCCTCTATGCGCAACGCTACGCAAGTTGAGAACCTATTCCGACCATTCACTGTATAGGAAAGACTGTGAAGCCCTAAATTAGATATAGATGGACAAGCATTCCCCCACGCTCAGCATTATCGTTCCTGTTTACAACGTCGAGAACTACCTGTCCGCCTGCATCGAAAGCATACTCAGTCAGACGTTCACGGACTTCGAACTCATCCTCGTGGACGACGGCTCACCCGACCGCTCCGGCGCCATCTGCGATGACTACGCCCGCCGCGACAGCCGCATCCGCGTGGTCCACCAAACGAACCAAGGTCTATCCGAAGCCCGAAATGCCGGATTGGACATCATGGGGGGAGTACGTTTCATTTATCGATTCAGATGACTATATTAGCAGCGATTTATATGAAAAGAATATAGAAATCCTCCAAAAAGACAAAACAATAGACATCCTTCAATTCCCGATGGTCTTTGTCGAAGGTGAGCGGCAGACGCCGGCTGAGTTTCCTGAATTCGTGCCCGGTACGCACATGTGCGACAAAAAGGACTTCTTCCAGTTTTGGGGCAGCGGCGGCACCGGGGTACGCGGTTTTGTCTGGCAGAACATATACAGAAAGGAACTCTGGGACGGCCTCCGCTTTGAAAGGATGTATTTTGAAGATTGTGAAATACAAAGCCGCCTGCTCGAAAAAGTCCACCATGTGTACGTGTCCGGACACGGAGCCTACTACTACGTGCAACGCGAAGGTTCCATCCTGCACTCGCGAGGTTCGGCCCAGAAAAGCCAAGACGACTTCCGGTCCACTATTCCGTTCATCGAACGCATGGCCGCACACGGGGTTGAGCGCGCGCTGGTGGTGAAATGCTACCTGCTGACCGCGAACCGCCTGCTTGACAAGAGCTACCTCTTCACGGCCGCACCGTTCAAGGCTTCCTACGCGCGGCTGAACCGTATAGGCGTCAGTGTGGGCGAAATCCTCGCCTATAAAGGACTGCCGAAACACAAAATAAAAGTATTGTTCTGCCGCCTCATCGGTCTGGACAACTTCAACCGCCTGCAAGCCGCCATCACCAAAATCACAGGACGGCACGTGACCGCATGAACATCCCGCAACACCCCCACACAGCCAACCCCTGAAACCGCACGAGAAACAGTTAGGGCGACAAGACATCCTGTCGGCGTCCCCGTCCGCCCCGTCAAGGCGGCAGGTTCGCGAGGATGGCTGATCCACCCGTGGCCCAAACGGCAAAAAATACCCACCCAAAGTACTGCATGCTGTACGCTGGCCTCACGACGGGCGCCTCCTGCATGACTGTTTTTTTTGAGCAGCACCACTTCGAGTTCATTTCTTCTGTCCGAACAGAATAAACACCAACTGAATGAAAGAAACACAGAAACTCCTCACGGTGGCTATCCCCACGTACAACATGGAGCCGTATCTTCCCCGCTGCCTGGATAGCCTCATTCAAAACCCTGAAACAGCAAAACTGATAGAGGTTCTTGTCGTAAATGATGGTTCCAACGACCGTTCGCTCAGCATCGCACAAGATTACGCCTCGCGCACGTCGTGCATTTCAGTGGTCGACAAGCCCAATGGAGGCTGGGGCAGTGCTGTCAATCTGGCTATCAAACAAGCGAAAGGCAAGTATTTCAAAATTTTGGATGCCGACGACGATTTCGACCCACAGGCTTTTACGCTTTTTGTCGGACAACTCAAAACAGCCACAGCGGACATCGTGGCAACATCTACTGCTGACGTTTACGACGACCAACCTACAAAAATTACTCAATATCCGCCCGAACTGTGCGGTCGCGTGCACGACCTGAACGACTATTTGAGAGAGACCGGTTATCAAGGAGGCATACCTATGGCATGCATGTCTGTCAAAACAGCCTTGCTTCAACGTAACCATTTTGAAGTATGCGAACGGTATTATGCAGACATTGATTATCTCCTGAATGTCCTTTTTTATGCCCAAACTGTCGCCTTCTCCCGCGCAGTTGTGTATCGGTATTATCACGGTCGGGAGGGGCAAAGTACAAACGCCATGGGTTATGCTAGGCACATCGACGATTATTTACGTCTGGATATTCGGCTGGCCACATCGTATGAAGCGCATAAATATACTACCACCGACGAAATAAAAAGGACCTACTTGAAAAACAGTGTGGCGAGTATACAATTTGCCTATCAATTGCTGATGTCACCCTCGTTTAATATCTCTATCGCAGATGCAGAAAAGAAGTTGCGCGAGTTTGACGCCAAACTCAAGGCCACAAGCAAGTACATTTATAAAGCGGTGGGGAAAGTTCGCCGTCGAGGAATCCCTTTCATTTTAATCTGGCGATTGTTTCGCATCAACCTCTTTTCATTCAGATAAACCATGGATATTATTATCGGCGCCGGCGCAACAGGTCTGAGCTGCGCATCGTTTCTCGGCAAGGACTACCGCATTCTTGAAGCGGAAAGCGAAATTGGAGGATACTGTAAGACCATCAGGAAAGATGGTTTCGTATGGGATTACTCAGGACACTTCTTTCATTTCCGCAATCCAGCCATCGGCAGTTATGTCAAGCAATATATCCCGCGTCAAGCACTCCTTGACTGTCACAAACACACGCAAATAAAATACAAGGACAGGTATATTGACTACCCGTTCCAAAAGAACATACATCAACTCAACCAGCCGGAATTCATAGACTGCCTATACGATCTTTTCTGCAACCCTTATATTGAATACGAGAACTTTGAGGAGATGCTCTATTGTAAGTTCGGAAAAAGCATTGCACAGAAGTTCCTAATCCCATACAACGAGAAACTATATGCTTGCCCTTTGAATCGTCTCGATCCAGACGCGATGGGCCGTTTTTTCCCGTATGCCGACAAGACGGACATCATTGCCAATTTCAAAAAACACGACAACCAATCGTATAACGACACATTTACATACCCTTTGGGAGGGGCCATTGAATACATTCACTCGCTCTTACAACGCGTAGATTCTGCTTCCATTCAGACAAGTTGCCCTGTCAACCGCATCGATCCGGCTCGGAAAATCGTATTTACGCCCAAAGGCAATCTCACTTACGATCATCTCATCTCTACCATTCCTTTTCCCATTCTGCTTGACCTCTGCGGAATGAAATACGACCCAACTGTGTATTCTTGGAACAAGGTATTGGTTTTCAATCTCGGTTTCGACATAAAAGGCCCAGATGCGGTAAATCATTGGATCTATTTCCCTGATAAGGCTTTGAGTTTCTATCGTGTTGGGCACTACGACAATATATTCCAAACAGACCGGATGTCACTTTATGTCGAACTCGGTTTCGCCAAAGATGCCGATATTGATGTGGAAAAGTGGTTTACACGGGTATTGACGGACTTACAGACAGCAGGAGTGGTGAACACGCAAAAACTCATATCGTCCCATCACGTCATCATGGATCCGGCTTATGTACACATCACTCAACACTCTATATCAGACGTACAGAGAAAAAAAGAAGAACTTGCGTCTCTTGATATTTATTCAATAGGACGATATGGCAGTTGGACGTACTACTCTATTGAGGATGGCATTATAGAGGCTCTCGAACTGTGTCAATCGCTTTACGGAAAAACTGGCGCAGAACTAGTCGCAAACACTTAAAGATCTCATCCCACCGATGAAAGTCCTGCAAATTGCCTCGGGCGACTTCTTTTCCACCTATGGAGGCGGCCAAGTCTATGTGAAAAACATTGTCGACGAGATGCGCCGACAGGGGCGCGACGTGACGGTCGTCTCATTCCTGCCGGACGGCGAGGCGGTGCGGAAGGACTACCGCGGGGCCGACCTCTACGAAATGGGGCATGACGACCACGAAAGCCTCTTCCGATTGGTGGAGGAGATTGCGCCCGACGTCATCCACGCCCACAGCCACAAGGGGATGGCCGTGCAGATCGGTCGGGCGCTCGGCATCCCCGTGGTCATCACTTCGCACCACGGCGGTATCGTCTGTCCGGCGGGAACGCTCTTGGACTGCCGCGACCGCATCTGCACTACCACCGCGAGCCACCGCCACTGCCTGCGCTGCGTGCTCCGTAACACTCGAGGGGGCCTCGCGGTCTATCCTTTGATGCGCCTGCTGCCGCGCCGGGTCTACTTATCTCTGGGACGCTGGCTGGATCGCCTGCCGTTCATTCTGTTCGTCACCCCCATCGGCGGGGTGGCGCGCCACATAGCCGCAAAGGCCGAAGAGTGGCGCACTATCACGACGGGGTGCACCCGCATGATTGCTCCCTGCCGCCGGCTGGCCGAAGCCATGACCGCAAACGGGCTGCCGAAGGGAAAGGTCATCATCCTGCCTCACGGAATCCCCTTGCCCAAGGCCGTCCCCCACTTTCCGCCCGTGACCGAAGGCGGTGTGCGCTTCTTCTACGTGGGCCGTATCAGTTACGTCAAAGGGCTCCACACACTGCTCGAAGCTTTCCATCGCCTCGATGCGCCCCGGGCCGAACTCCATCTCATCGGCGGCGCGGCCACCAAGAGCGAGCGCCGCTACGAGACTCGCCTGCGCCGCCGCTACGGGGCCGATGAGCGCATCGTGTGGCACGGCAAAGTGCGTCCCGAAGAAGTTTACAAAATGACAGAAAACTTCCACGTTTCTTCTTCTGCTGCTTTTCTCGAAGCTTTCGGTTTGAACATTTCTGAAGCGCTTGCCTTGGGGAAACCCGTATTGGCCACGCGCAACGGTGGCGCCGAAATGCAGATTGAAGACGGCGTGAATGGTTGGCTCGTCCCGTCGAACGACGCAGAGGCCATGCGTCAGAAGATGGACGAAATCGTACATACGCTCCACACCTTCGACACACGGCTGGCCACGCGCGCCGTCGTGCCTATCGACACCCACTGTCGCAAGCTCTGGGAGATATATGAGCAGACTCTCACTCTGTTATAAAGCACATATTTAAGACAGACTTGTCCGCGCCGGTGGCGGCGCCAAAATCACGGCCACGACGCCGGTTAAGCGCCTTTACCAGTGGCTGGCCATCCACTGCCCGTGGCTCTTCTGCAAGATAACCTAAACATTTTATGAGTAAAAAACGCATTCTGATTGACGCAGACCCCGTCGTTTATTATTTCGTATCAGGACGAGTAAGCGGTATCGGGCGCACCACGATGGAACTCATCCAAGCCTTGGACCGCCAGCCCGAACTGCCTTTCGAGGTGATGCTTTATTCACAAAACATGAAAGGTATCGGCGGGCGCAACCTGCGTACGCACTTCCCTTGCCGCCACGTCTACCTGCCCAACCGCACGCGGTGGAACAAGGCCTTGGCGCACTTCCCCGTCCGCGAAGCGCTCACACGCTACGACCTGATGCACATCACGCATAACTTCGAATACGTCCATCGTCCCGACCGCTGCATCGTCACCATTCACGATGCGCTGTTCTTCACCTTTCCCGAAAAGTTCTTGGGGCATGACTTTGCCCGCGAACACTATCCGCGTCTTGCGCGTCGCGCCCGAGCTGTTATCACATGCAGCGAAAACTCCAAACGGGAGATAGCGGAGAATATGGATGTCCCCGAGGAGCGTATCTTTGTGACCTATTGGGGCGTGGATCATGCACTTTTTCGTCCTCGGCAGGTCGGACCGTTGACGCTTACGAGCGGGCGGCCTTATTTCCTTTCCGTGTCGTGCGACGTAGGGCGCAAGAACACCATCTCCGTGCTCAATGCCTACGCGCAATTTGTGCGTCAGGAGCCCACGCACGACCTCGTCTTGGTATGGCGCAACGTGCCCGAGGAAATCCGGACTCGTTTCAGCGCCCCGGAGTTCCGTGGAAAAATCCACTTCGTCAGCGGGGTGAGCAATGACGACCTGTCTGCGCTCTACGCTGGCGCCACGGCTACGTTTTTCCCAAGCCGATACGAGGGATTCGGGTTGCCCGTGCTCGAATCGATGGCCTGCGGCACGCCCGTGGTCACCTGCCGGAACAGCTGCCTGCCCGAGGTGGGTGGCGATGCGGCGGTCTACGTGGACCCGGACGACGTCGACGCCATGGCCGGGTGGATGGTACGTTTTGAAAACGGGGAGGCCGGGCGCGACGAGTTGCACGGGCGGAGCTTGGCGCAAGCCGCCCGCTTCACGTGGGCCGAATGTGCCAGAAAGACGGCCGACGTTTATGCCCGGTGTCTGGGCCTCTAAGTCTTTGCATCTAATCACGCATGTTCTGTGTCCGGGCGTTGGGCTCGTTGGGCAGTCCGGCCGCAGAATGGCCAATAAACATTAATCCCATCTTTCTCCATGATTAAGGACTTCATCCGCACCGTGCGTGTGCGCGTCGTGCGGGCGATGGCCTCCCCGAGGCCGTGCCTCGACGTGTCGGGGCGGCGCGTTTTGATCGTGGCTCCCCATCCTGACGACGAGGTGTTCGGCTGTGCCGGACTGGTGCAGCAACTGGTTCAATCCGGAACGCAGGTCGATGTGGCAATTATGACCGGAGGAGGGAAAAGCCACGCCGCTTGTTGTGACCTCGACGAGGCCACGCTCATACGAAAGCGTCGGGAGTTGGCGCGCATGGCCGCCCAGATCGTTGGGCTGCCTGAGCCGCACCTTCACTTTCTCGACTACCCCGACGGGGGCATCCGTCTTGACCACCCGGAGACCGAGCGTCTCCGCGCCCTGCTCCGGGAGCTCCGCCCGGACGCCGTGTTCGTGCCCCACGCGGGCGAGGGGTGGCCGGACCACGTCGAGACGGGACGCATCGTCCGCCGCCTCGTCATGGACCGTGCCGACGTGGACGTGTATGCATACTGCGTGTGGTTCTGGTTCTATAACGTCTGGCGCATCGACTGGTCCTCGGCCCGCATGGTGCGCCTCACGCCCGAACAGCACCGCGCCAAGCTGAGCGCCATCCACACCTATGTCAGCGCCAAAGCGCCCTGTGGCCGCCCGTGGAGCGGCGTCCTGCCCCGCGTGTTCGTCTGGGCCAACACATGGAACCGCGAACTTTATTTTAAGACCAAGCGATGAGAGCTTTTCACGAACTGCCCCGGGCCGTCATCGTCGGCGACTCGACGTACAACACGCTCAGTGCCGTCCGCAGCCTGGGCGAGGCCCATATCAGCCAGGTGCTGATCTTGAAGTGTGAGGCCGACGTGTGCCATGTGGCCCGAAGCCGCTATCTCGGAAAGGGCCGCGTGTTCCGCATCGCGGCCATGGAGGAGTGCCTTCCCATACTGGAAAGGCTGAAAGGTAGCGGTTCGGAGCGCCCTACGCTTCTGTGCACTTTTGACGAAGCAGCCGTATTCATCGACCGACACGAGCCCGAGCTCGCCCCGTCATTCCGTACGCCCGCACGGGGGCGGCAGATCGGCCCTCTCTTCGACAAGGACGCACAGTGTCGCCTGGCTCTTGAATGCGGCCTACTCCCGCCCCGTTTTCAAGACTTCAACCGCAGCGACGGCGTGGAGGCCATCCGGATTCCGTACCCCCTCTTGCTGAAACCCCGTAACAGTACGCGTGGCGAGAAGAGCGACATCCACATCTGCCGCGACCGCGACGACCTCTGCCGGGCATTGCACGAAGAGAGCCATTGTGCCGATTTCGTTGTGCAGGAGTTCATCGACAAGGACTACGAGCTCGACTGCGTGGGCGTCCGGACCGAGCGGGAGACCTACATCCCCGGTGCCATCCGCAAGATCCGCCACTATCCGCCCCTTGTCGGGGCAGGGGCTTTCGGCCTGTTCACCCCGACGCGAGAGCTCGACATCGACACGGCGGCCGTGGCACGCTTTCTGGATCGGGCGGGCTACTTCGGGCCGTTCAGCGTGGAGTTCCTGCATCGGGGGAACAAGAACTACTTCATGGAGGTCAACTTCCGCAACGAAGGGCTGGCCTATGCGGCCACGGCTGCCGGGGCCAACCTGCACGCCCTCTACGTCGACCCCGCTTTCCACATCGCCCGCGACAAGGTTCGGCCCACTTATATGATGAACTATGCCCTCGACTATCTCTATGTGAAGTCTGGCGACGTGGCGCCGCTTGCTTGGTGGCACGATTTCTTCCGGACGCGTTGTTTCATCAACTTCAACCTCCGCGACCCGATGCCCACCGTCTGTCATTACCTCAGTAAAATCCGATCACGCCTCGCCCGATGAAAGTGCTCATCTGCATCCCTTGTTTGCTAACGGGCGGGACGGAAATACAGACGCTTAATCTTGTGCGTGCATTGGCGCAAGGCGGGCATGAATTGCTGACGGTGTGCTATTTTGAGTATGCCGACGGTATGGTGTCGCGTTTCCGTCAAGCCGGAAGCCGCGTTGAACTGCTCAGTCCCGACGGCTCACGCTCAGGAGGATGGCGGGGTATGGTTGCTCTCTTCGGAGGATTGCGGCGTGTGGTCAGGGCGTTCCGCCCCAACGTGGCCCACGTTCAGTACATGGCACCCGGTGCACAGCCCATCCTCATGCTGCGCCTGTTGGGCGTCAGGAACATCATTGCCACCACGCACACAGGCGCCGACATCTACCCCTCGCTGCGTCTGGTTCATTTCGTCGAACGCCACCTTGTGCGTGCTTTCACCTGCATCACTGAGCTGGCCGAGCGGTCATACTTCGGCACGTCGTGTCTTTACGACGAGCGTTATGTGTTGAAACGCCACAACCATTTCACCATCTACAATGCCCTTCCTTGGCCCCTGCCACCCGAGTCCACCCGCAACGCGCCGCGAGAGCCGTTTACCATTGGCGTGGTGAGCCGATTGGAAAGCATAAAAGGTATGGACCTCGTGTTGCCCGCCTTTGCCGCCGTGCATAAGGTACATCCCGAGACGCGCCTGCATGTCGTGGGCGACGGCACACTGCGCTCCACCATGCAGCAACAGGCACATGATCTTGGCTGTGCAGACGCTGTCGTATGGATGGGGCGGCAACCGCAGGATGCCCTGCCAGCGCTTTACGGACAGATGGACATCGTCTGGATGCCCTCGCGCAGCGAAGGCTTCGGGCTGACAGCTATCGAGGCTATGTCGTGCGGTTGCGTAGTGGTGGCCGCTCGCACGGGAGGCCTACCGGAGGTTGTACGAGACGGCGAAGTCGGCCTGCTTCACGACCCCGAATCGACAAGCTCACTGACAGAAAAAACAGTCAGCCTGATCGAAAATCCTGTCCGGCTGACTGAAATGTCCCACCGCGCCGTCCGTCATGTCGAGCGATTCAGTTTTGACCGCTACGCACGGTTGTTCAACAATCTATATCAGAAAATAGGAAAAGTATAACTTGCCGCCAGTTCCTTTCGGCGGTAGTTTTTCCTTTCAACGGTGTAGTAACCTCCCCAAACATAGAGGCCTATAATATGGCTTCCTTTTGCGTAAAATCGCAAAAAACATCTAAACGAGCAGCGAAGACGATTCACACCCCGGACGACGGAGAAATGGTTCAACGAACATAGTTTCATCATCATTCAGTATCACGACAAGCATCTTCATGATGCACATCGTCTTTACCTCACAGGTGAGAGGCTTTTGTAAATGACGTTTTACATTGATGCATCCGGGTTCAACACCCCACCTCTCAACTTTTTTATCCCAATAAAAACGTACCGCCACTCATGCTTTCGGTCATGCCACTTACCACACACTTTACTGTTCTATGATCGCACTCAATTATCTTTATTTCCTAATCATCTCTGTCCTTGGCTACAAGTGGCTGACGTCAAGCGGTGGCTACATGAAGTCGCCGCTCGACAAGACGCTGAGCATGCGTCTCGACGGGCCGGAAATGTTCTGGATATTGACTTTTTCTACGGGACTTCTGGCTTTTTCTGCCCCGGCAGGGCTGGATTTGATGGCCGTCCGCCTGTTGGTGATCGAATTGCTGTGCATCATGGGGCTATTCCTCGTGAAACGTCGCCCCGTGTGGAGTGCTGTCGCGGTGTTCTATTCCGTTTTCATTCTCTGGCTGGTCGTCGGATGTTTCTATTCGCCTGCACCAAGCTACGGCGTTCGCGTCATCATGAAATATGTTTACATCCTGCTTATCATGCTCTTCGCTTCTGCGGCTGTGCGCGATGCCGAGGTGTTTCTCAAATCCAGTATTGGCGCACGCACTGTGGGATGGATTTCGATCCTCGTTTTCTTCATTCCAGGGCTGAGCTATGCTGTGCCCGGCGTGTTCTGGTATGGTACGGCGGCTGCCATCAACTATATCTCGCTCTTCACCCTCTCATTGGCTCTGTTTTATTTCACGGATGAAAAGCGAAAGAACCTATGGTTCTGCCTCCTTTTTGCCCTGCCTTGTGTGTTGTGGGTGTTCCGCACGAGTATCATGGGGACAACATTGGCGTTAATGGTGTTCATGTT
>NZ_CALXYQ010000107.1 GCF_944393015.1 uncultured Brachyspira sp. | reverse complement strand
TCAGGGCGTCTAACTTCTTTTTTTACTCTTACTATTACAGCTTTTACTACTTTACCTTTTTCTATAGAGCAAGTAGGTATTATATCTGTTACAGAACAGATAATTACATCACCTAAAGTAGCATATCTGCGTCTGCTTCCGCCTAATACCTTAATACATTTTAACTTTTTAACGCCTGTATTATCAGCTACATTAAGAGTGCTTGGTACTTGTATCATAGTTCTTACTCTCCTTCAACCTGTGAAGAAACTGCTGCTTCAGGAGCATGTTTTTCACGTTTTAAAACATTCTCTACATCGCTGTCTATAGAATCTTTTTCTATACGCTCTGCTTTTTTGATTATTTTTGTTAATCTGAATTTTTTATCTTTACTAAGAGGTCTGCACTCTATCACTCTTACTAAATCGCCTTCATGACATTCATTTTTTTCATCATGAGCTTTATATCTTTTATTTTTACTAATAGTTTTACCATAAAGCGGGTGTTTCTGCTTGCTTTCTACTTTAACAACTATAGTTTTATCCATTTTATCAGAAACTACAATTCCCTCAAGTACTCTTTTATATTTTTTTGCTTTGCTTTCCACAGTAATACCTCACTATTTTTTTATGCCAAGTTCATGCTGACGAATAAATGTCTTAACTCTAGCTATATCTTTACGAGCTTTCTTTAATTGATGAGTTTGTCTAGCATCACCAACTACTTTTTCAAATCTATGCTCTTGATATTCTTTTTCTAATTTTAGAAGTTCACCTTTAAGCTCTTCTAAACCTAATGACTTATAATCTTTAGTGTTCTTAGCCATTATATAGCCTCCCTCTTAATGAACTTAGTTTTGATAGGGAGCTTGAAACCAGCTAGTCTGAAAGCTGATTGAGCTAATTCTTCTGGAACACCTGCTATTTCAAATATTACTTTTCCAGGTTTAACTACAGCTACCCAATATTCAACGTTACCTTTACCTTTACCCATTCTAGTTTCAGCAGGTTTTTTAGTATAAGGCTTATCAGGAAATACTTTTATCCACATTTTACCTACACGCTTAACATGTCTTGATATAGCAATACGTGCAGCCTCAATTTGTCTATCTGTAAGCCATACAGGCTCTAATGCCATAAGACCATAATCTCCGAAAGTCAAATTACTTCCTCTCTTAGATTTGCCTTTCATTCTGCCTCTATGATGTTTACGATATTTCATTCTTGATGGTTGTAACATTATCTATCTCCTTTGGCACTGATAACTTTACCTGCATCATCTTGTTTATGTTCTTTCTTATCAAGAATTTCACCCTTATAGATCCACACTTTTATTCCGATAATACCGAATGTAGTAAGTGCTTCTGCAGTGCCATAATCTATATTAGCTCTCAATGTATGTAATGGTACTGAACCATTTTTGTATTGTTCTGTTCTAGCAATATCAGCACCTGCTAAACGACCAGAACACATAACTTTTATACCTTTAGCACCTTTCTTCATAGCCTGAGTTATAACACTTTTCATAGCTCTTCTGAAAGCAACACGCATTTCTAATTGACGAGCTACGCTTTGTGCTGCTAAATTAGCATCTAACTCTGCATCTCTAATTTCTGTAATAGAGAAATGAACTGGTTTTTTAACCATTTTCTGAACAGTTGTTTTTACAGTTTCAACTCTCTGTCCTTTAGGACCTATTACAACTCCTGCTCTTGCAGTAGAGATGAAAATATTAATTCTATCTGGGAAACGTACTATTTGTATATCAGATATAGCAGGGTCAAAAGACTCTTTTTTTCCGCCGATTTTCTTTTGTTCTTCTTTTAATGTTTTATAATAATAATTCATTATATAGCGTCTGATAGATAAGTCTTCATGCAAACTATCTGCATAAGTTCTGCTATCTTCAAACCATTTACTAGACCAAGTTTTGTTAATTCCGAGTCTTAAACCTATTGGACTAACCTTTTGACCCATAGTTTATACCTCCGCTGCTTTAGGTGCTTCTTCTGTTTTAGCACTCTTAGCTTTTAATTTTTTCTTTTCAGGTTTTTTATCATCACTTAAAATTATAGTAATATGTGAAAGTCTTTTTAATATTGGATCAGCACTACCTCTGCTTGCTGCACGTATTCTTTTAAGAGTAGGTGCTTTATCAACATAAGCAGTTTTTACCCATAATGTATCTGGATTGATATTTCTTGATTGGAATATAGCATTAGCTATTCCGCTCTTAATAGCCTTTCTTAGAACTACTGATGACATCTGAGGCATTGTTGCTAGATTAGATATAGCATGGTTTACATACTCACCTTTAACAAAAGGAAGCAGTCTTGCTACTTTTCTGCGACCAATGCGTAAATAACGTACCTTTACTTTATAATCCATAGTCTAAATCCTTATTTCTTACCTACTTTAGCGGCACCGGCATGAGATATAAATTTTCTTGTTGGTGCAAATTCGCCTAATTTATGACCTATCATATTTTCTTGTATATAAACTGCTACAAATGTTTTTCCGTTATGAACATTTATAGTAAAACCTATCATTTCTGGAATAATTGTTGAAGCACGGCTATAAGTTTTTATTTGATGCTTATTATCTCCAGCTTGTATCTTCTTAAAAAGATTCTTATCTACAAAAGGTCCTTTTTTAATAGAGCGAGACATTATTTCTTACCCCCTCTTCTTTTGATTATTAATCTGTCAGAATACTTGTGTTTCTTTCTAGTCTTGTATCCCTTAGTAGGTACACCTGTAGGTGAAACCGGATGTGGGTTACCTTGTCCGCTTTTACCTTCACCACCGCCGTGTGGGTGATCTACTGGGTTCATTACAACACCTCTTACTTTAGGTCTTCTACCTTTATGTCTAGTAGTTCCAGCTTTACCGTCTGTAGTATTGAAATGATCTAAATTTCCAATCTGACCTATAGTAGCATAACAGTTTTCTAGTATTCTTCTTTCTTCGCCTGAACGAAGTCTTATTACACAATAACCGCCTGATTTAGCTGTGATTTGAGCACCACCTCCTGCTGCTCTAACAAGCTGACCGCCTTTTCCAGGAGTTATTTCAATGTTATGTATTATAGTACCTAATGGAATTTTTTTCAATGGTAAACTGCATCCAATTTTAACTTTTGCATTTTCACCGCTTACTACTCTATCGCCTACATTAAGTCCCAATGGCCATATTATGTATCTTTTCTCGCCATCTGTGTAGTGTAGTAAAGCTATACGAGCTGTTCTGTTAGGATCATACTCTATAGAAACTACTTTAGCTTCTACATCATGTTTATCTCTTCTAAAATCTACAAATCTAAATAGTTTTTTATGTCCGCCTCCGCGACGACGCATAGTTATACGACCATTTGAACCGCGTCCGCTTATACGTTTTTTTCCGCATACTAATGATTTACAAGGCTCATTTGTTGTAATATCCGAAAAATCTACTACTGTACGATAACGCAAACTTGGTGTTGTCGGTTTAAATTTCTTAATAGCCATCGGTATCCCTCATTATTTTACTATATCTATTGATTCTTTGCCGTCAAGAACTATTATCGCTTTTTTATAGCTGCGTGTATATCCGCGTCTGCTCATTCTGCGATTTTTCTTCTTAGGCTTAACATTTATTATCTTACAATCTAGCGGATGTACATTGAATATTTTCTCAACCGCTTTCTTTAATTCTGTCTTATTAGCGTCCTGTCTTACTTTAAATACATAATAACGCTTCTCTGTTCCTCTAGGCTCAGTTCTAAGCATATTACTTTTTTCTGTAAGTATAGGCTCAATTAAAAGTGAATACATGCTCATATTTTTTTAACCCTTAATTCTAGCATTTAATTTAGATAAAGCTGTTTTAGTAAAATATACCTCATCAGCATAAAATAAAGGATGTATAGACATACTGTCCGCATTTACAAGCTTTAAATCTTTGATGTTTCTTAAAGATAATAATAATTTATTATAATTATCTCCTAAAGATTCATCTTTACCTACTACAAATGCCACCTTTCTTGTATTTGGTTCTTTAACCTTACTTATAAAACTAGCCATTCTTTTTGTTTTTGGAGCGTCAAAAGTAAAATCCTCAAAAACTTTAAGAACATTGCTTCCAAATTTTAAAGATAAAACAGACAATAGAGCCTTACGTTTCATTTTCTTTGGCAATCTGTAGCTATAATCTCTAGGCTTTGGAGTATGTGTTTTACCACCGCCTACCCAAATTGGGGATCTAGTAGAACCTGCTCTAGCTCTTCCTGTGCCTTTTTGTCTCCAAGGCTTTTTACCGCCTCCTGAAACTTCTGCTCTTGTTTTTGTAGAGTGAGTTCCCTGACGTCTGTTAGCTAATTCATTTTTGATTGCTTCGTAAAGTAGATTATTGTTAACTTCTGATTTAAATATCTCATCAACAATCTCTAAATTGCCTACGCTATCTCCATTTTCATTTAGTATTACTACTTCCATTTTATCATCCTGTTATTATTTCACTCTATTAATTCATTGAGTTTTTCTTCTTGTTACGTTTCTTTACTGCTGATGTTAATTTCACTATGCTGTTTATAGCACCTGGTATAGCACCTTTTATCATAATCAAATTATCATCTGGTCTTATTTCAACTACTTTTAAGTTTTGTATAGTAGTCAAAGTATTACCCATATGTCCAGGCATACCTTTACCTTTCCATACTCTTGCAGGGTAGCTGTTACAACCTATAGAACCTGCTCTTCTTCTAAAGTTAGAACCATGGCTCATAGGACCGCCGTCATAATTATGTCTTTTCATTACACCGGCAAAACCTCTACCTTTACTCAAAGAACTAACATCTATAAAATCGCCTGCTTGAAATATATCTGCTTTAAGCTCCTGACCTACTGTATAAGAGCTAGCATCGTCCATTCTGAACTCTTTCAAATATTTCTTAGGCTCTAAATTTGCTTTTTTAAATTGACCTATTTGAGGCTTTTTTAAATGCTTTTCTTTTACGGCACCATAGCCTAATTGAATAGCACTGTAGCCATCTTTCTCATTATCTCTTATCTGCATAACTGTGCATGGTCCAGCCTCTACAACTGTTACTGCTATAGCATTACCAGTCTCATCGAAAACTGTTGTCATACCCAATTTTTTGCCAATTATTCCTACCATCGGCGAATCCTCTATAATGATTTTACTTACTACTTTTTAATGTTTCAAACTATTACAGATAAAACGTAGTAAAGCTTTATCTTTAATATTTTTTAATTAAACGCTTATTTAAGCTGAACATCAACCCCAGCTGGAAGCGCCAATTTTTTAAGAGACTCTGTTGTCTGAGGTGTTACATCAAAGATGTCTATTAATCTTTTATATATACGCATCTCAAATTGTTCTCTTGACTTTATGTTTACATGCGGACTTCTTATTACTGTTACCTTACGTATACTTGTAGGCAATGGTATAGGTCCTGATACTCTAGCACCTGTTTTCTTTACACTAGCTACTATAGACTGAGCTGATTGATCAATAAGCTCAATATCAAAGGCTTTTAGTTTAACTCGTATTTTCTGTTCTTTCATAGCTTGAATTACTCGCTTTCTCTTAATTTATTAAAGGGTATATCTTTCAAAAAAGGTATACCCTTTTATTTTCGCTCTAAATTATTCTAATATTTTTGTTACAACACCGTTACCTACTGTTTTACCACCTTCACGTATAGCGAATCTTTGTTTTTCTTCCATAGCGATTGGAGTGATAAGCTCGATAGTTAAGTTAGCGTTGTCACCAGGCATAATCATTTGTGCACCTTCTGCTAAGTTAATTACTCCTGTTACGTCTGTTGTTCTGAAGTACATTTGTGGTCTGTAACCGCTTACGAAACCGCTGTGTCTTCCACCTTCTTCTTTTTTCAAGATATAAACTTCAGCTTCGAATTTTTTATGAGGTGTAATTGTACCTGGTTTAGCCAATACTTGTCCTCTTTCTACTGCTTTACGTTCAATACCTCTTAAAAGACATCCAACGTTATAACCAGCTATACCAACAACTTCTTTCTTGAACATTTCTACACCAGTACAAGTTGTTTTTTGAGTAGGTCTGATACCAACGATTTCAACTTCGTTACCTTTCTCAATTTTACCTCTTTCAATTCTTCCTGTAACAACTGTACCTCTTCCAGGAATTGAGTATACGTCTTCGATTGACATTAAGAAGTCTTTATCTACTTCACGTACTGGATCTGGAATATATGTATCTAATGCATTTAATAAGTCTAATATACATTTACAATCTGGATCAGTTCTAGGATCTTTTCCTGCTTCGATTGCTTGAATAGCTTTGATTGCAGAACCTCTGATGATAGGAGTTTTAGAACCATCGAAACCATAGTGGTCTAATACGTCTATTACTTCTGCTTCTACTATTTCAGCCATTTCTGGGTCATCTAATTTATCACATTTGTTTAAGAATACTACGATGTAGTTTACACCTACTTGTCTAGAAAGAAGTACGTGTTCTTTTGTTTGTGGCATTACACCGTCTTCTGCTGATACTACTAAGATAGCACCGTCCATCTGAGCAGCACCTGTAATCATGTTTTTAATGTAGTCAGCGTGACCTGGACAGTCTACGTGTGCGTAGTGTCTGTTGTCAGATTCGTATTCTACGTGTGATGTTGCGATTGTTAATATTTTTGTTGGGTCTCTTCTACCTTGACTTTCAGAAGCTTTTGCTACTGAGTCATAAGCAACTTTCTGTACTGTTGCTGGGAACATAGCAGATGATACTGCTGTTATTGCTGATGTTAATGTTGTTTTACCATGGTCAACGTGTCCGATAGTACCAACGTTTACGTGTGTTTTATTACCTTCGTAAGTTCCTTTAGCCATTTTAATCCTCCAATTATTTTATCCTTTAGGAAATTTATTTTTTATTTTAATACTAATATTTTATTAGTTACTTACTTACTTATTATTACCCATTCTAGCACCGATTATCTCTTCTGCTACGTTTTTAGGTACTTCCTCATAATGTGAGAACTGCATTGTGTAGCTAGCTCTACCTTGAGATACGTTTCTTATACTTGTTGTATAACCGAACATCTCTGCAAGAGGTACTGTAGCATTAATAGATTT
>NZ_CALXYQ010000106.1 GCF_944393015.1 uncultured Brachyspira sp. | reverse complement strand
ATTTGATTTATATAATATTGATATTAAATATGAACCAAATGAAGAAGTAATAAGAGAATATTGTAATAAAAATGAAAATACAAAAGACAGGTACAATTTATTATTGAACATTATGCAAAAATTCATAAAGTAATATATAGTATAAGAGGTGGTAAAATGTCAAACTCAAAATATTTAGATTCTTTAAGTGAAGAAAAGAAAAATTTATTAAGAGAAAGATTATTTAAACAGCAAGAAGGAAAATGTTTTATTTGCTGTAAAGATATTGATTCTGAATTACATGATACTGATATTGATCATATCATTCCTTTGGTTAACAATGGAAAAGATAGTGAGATAAATTTTGCATTAACTCATTCTCATTGTAATAGGTCAAAATTAGATGCTGATTTAAATGTAGCTCGTGTATTAGCTAAATTGGAAGACATAAAGAAGAATACTCCAAAGAATAAACAAGCAACATTAAATGATGTACTTAAGGCATTTGATGGAGGAAAATATGACTTTAAGTATAAAATAGAAGATAATAAAATTAAATATACATTTAATGAATTTGGCACGGATGTATATGAAGCTCCAATATACACAGATCATTTATCTGGTGAACATACAGCATTTATTGAAGTGCCAATAGAGTATATATTTCATGATGAATTGATCAATCCAAGAGGAATTAATAACAGTATTAGTTTGTTAGTTAAGGAATTCTATAAGAAAAATCCTCAATTACATTTAAGTCTAGCTAGAATAGATAATAATAAGATTAAAATTTTTGATGGACAACATAAAGCTGTTGCTCAAATACTTTTAGGAACAAGAAAAATGACTTTACGATTGTTTATTAATCCTGATGTTGAAAGATTAATTGAAACAAACACTAATGCAGGAAGCAAATTAAAACAAATAGCTTTTGATAAATCTATTATTAGACAATTACATAATACGCTATTAAATGAAAAAATAGAAGAATATCAAAAAGGACATAATATGTCTGCAGATGATTATAGTTTTTCAGAACAAGACTTAGTAGAGTTTTTTAAAGGCGAAAGAGGTAATGTAAAACAATATATAATTAATAGTCAAAAAGATAATATAACAAGAGGATCAAAATTAACGGATTATATTGATTTTGAAGGTAAAGGAAAAGAAAAACCTATATCATATAGTGCTTTTGAAAAGACATTATTATCTTTATTTATTAATTCTAAAACAATATTAAATACACCAATGAATTATAAGGATGATGAAAATCCAAGAGTGCTTGAATCAGAACAATTAAAAAAATTATGCGATATTCTTGCTGAGAATATATATATAGGTAAGTTCGATGTTTCAGTAGGTATCTATCGTATTGAACAACAAATAATAAACAAAAAAGACAAAGATATAACAGATGAACATTTAATTGCTTATAGAGTTAGCAAAGAGGAATTACTTGTTAATTGGCTAAAAATAATTGCTAATATAATTAGATCATATTTCTTAAATACTGGTGTTGATTATGATGATAATAATTTATTCCAACAAAAAATTCCAGATCAGTTATGGAAAAATATCGAAAACTTTGTTAAGAACTTTATATCATTACCAGTTTGGAAAGATAGAAATTTAGCTAGTACTATTTTTTCTGGTAAATCTAATTATGATTATTGGGCTACAATCTTTAAAACTGGAAACACAAGTGAAGGTACACCAGTTCTTTCTAAGCCACTTAACTTTCAAGAAATGCTTAAATAGAGGTATATATAGTATGAATATCTTAAAAAATAATATAGGAGAACAATAATGAAAAGAACTATGGACGAAGTTATAAAATATGTTGAAGAACAAAATGAAGGAAAATGCAAAGTAGTTAGTGCTAAAATTGAAAGTTCATTTGATGATTTAGAATTTGAAGTAAATGTATGGAATGTAAAAACAGATACAGCTGGAAATTGGTGGGTAGTTGAAGGAGAAGAATTGCCAATGAATTTATACTCACAAGATGCTTTATATCTCACAGCTGATGAAGTTTATTCTTTTCATGTAGGATTAATGAGTAGAATGATGAAAGCAAGAGAAGAATATATCTCTGAAGATTATATTGAGGCAGCAACACTAGGCATAGAAATAACGCCAGTACTATTAAGAAAGCTTAGAAATACTGCAGATAAATTAGAAAGTGCAAAGGAAATAGAAGATTTTCAAGCAATTGGTGTTCAATGCAGGGAAATACTAATAGAACTTGGAAATGCAATATATATGCCTGGTATGGAAGGAGATGAAGAACAACCTCAAAAATCAAATTTTAAAAAGAAAGCTGAATTATTTATTAAATTTTATTTAAATGATAGTGAAAATAGTGATTATAGAAGTTATATAAAAAAAATAACAGAAGCAACTTGGGATTATGCTAACAAAATAACACATTCACAAAATACTACAATATATGAAGCATCAACGTGTATTGCATTAATTATTTCATTAATTAGTATATATGAAAATGTTCAACACAAGATTTTTGATCCTATTTCGCAATTTATATGTAAAAATTGTAAAAGTAAAAAAGTTACTATAAGTGGAGATGAGCATGGCGAAGATTCTATAGTAACAAAATTATATATAAAGTGTGAGGAGTGTGGTGAAATTACAGAAGTAACTTTTAAAAATAATGAAGGTTCAAGAACACAATATATAATAGAGGAGTAGTAAAAAGCAAGATTATATATAAATATAATCTTGCTTTGCTATTTATTATTCCAAACAACCAATAACTAACTGAGAACCATCAACAAAACCATTTCTATAATATTTCTCATTCCAATAGCAAAGATAGTCCATAAAGTTTTTATCGAGCCTATCTAATTGTTTCTTAACATATTTTTTATTTTGTTTTGGAACATTTTTTAAAACATTTTCAACTATTTCGTCAAAATTTATATTATGTTTTTTATCTTCGTTAGTTAAATATCCTAATTCAGTTTCCTCTCTATAACTTAACCATTCTCTTAAAATATCATCATTTACTTCTCTAAAATTATTCATAACAATCCTCCAATTTTAT
>NZ_CALXYQ010000105.1 GCF_944393015.1 uncultured Brachyspira sp. | reverse complement strand
CACCCATTAGACATATTTTGTAAGAAGAATCACATTAAAAGAATTTATAGTCCTGTGGCTTCACCTTGGTATAATGGTGTTGTAGAAAGTACACATAACCGAGACCAAAAAGAATTCTATGATTATTGTACACAAGAATTAACTTTAGAAAAAGCTAATCAAAAATTAAAAAGATATAATAATTTTTGGAATCATAAACGAATACATTCAGCTTTAAATTATGATACACCTATGTTATACTTTAAAAAACTAAGGAATACTTAATGCAATATGTCTGGCTCCTGTGCACTTATCAATTAAAGAATATTAATTAAATTCATAATGTAAAATATATCTATCTGTTATATATTTATCTCCATAACATACTAATGCTATATAATACTTTTTATTAGGTGCAAATCCTGTATTCAATTGATTGATACCCTGTTTTAAATAATTGTAATTTTCATCAAATAAAATAATATCTATATCTTTTGAATATTCTAATTTAATATTTATAGAGGTATTTATATCTGTATCATTTTTTATCTGATAAAAATCTATATCTATTAATCCGGATTTTTTTATATATGGTTTAATATATTCATCTAGATTAAAATAATTCTTTATAAAATATCCGTAAACCATTTCGTTAGGATAATGAATACTGTCAGCCTCATAAATGTTATTATTAGGTTCGGCTTCATTTGCAGGAATATAATCATCATTAAATATGAACTTCAAATTATATTTGCATTCTTTATCCGAATTTAATTTTAAATAATAAACATCATCATTAAGAAGAATATCTTTTAATTCTATAAATCCTTTATAATTAGAAATATCTTCAGAATTAATATTAAATATTGTATCATTATTAGTAGAAATAATATTCATTGATATATTAGCATCAAGATTATAAACAGACATAGAAAAATCCATAATAAAACCATTAGTAGGATTTATCTGATAAAAATCTACATCATCATAATCATCAATATTTCCGCTTATTACTGTATTGCAGTCTATATATTGAGAATATTCTAAAGAGTTATTAGGTTCTATTTCCTCTCTCTTTAATGTATTTTCATTAGTTACATTATTATTATTATTTCTACAAGATATAAATAAAATTATCAAAAGTATTAATTTATATTTCATTTTTACTATTTCTTTTAATTTATTATATAAAACAATATATATTTTTTTATAAAAGAATGCAAATATAAAAAAGCCTATAGAAAATTATCTATAGGCTTCAAAATCACATAAATAAATATTTAATACACTTTAAAGAAGGACATAAGCTCTTCCAAATGATTAGCCTGATCTAATAAAGCCTTAGATGCTGCTGTAGACTGCTCTACTAAAGAAGCATTCTGCTGAGTTATGCTATCCATCTTAGATACCGCACTATTAACTTGATCTACTCCAGCTTCCTGCTCCACTGCTGTATGACTTATATCTCTCATTATCTTAGAAGTTTCTTCTATTTTTGATTCTATATCGCTGAATATCTCCTGAGAATGTCTTGCCATTTCTGCTGATTTATTTATCTTTTCATAAATATCTTCTATAAGCACTGTTATATCCTTAGCTGATGTTTGTGAATTCTGAGCTAAGTTTCTTACCTCGCTTGCTACTACCGCAAAACCTCTGCCCTGATCTCCTGCTCTTGCTGCCTCTACTGAAGCATTCAAAGCTAATATATTTGTTTGGAAAGCAATATCTTCTATTACTTTTGTGATATTTTTTATCTTAGCACTGGCATCATAAACATCTTCTATCATTTTAGTAGTATTAGCTATAACACTTCCGCCTTCTACTACGGCATTTCTTGAAGCCATCATTACCTCATTACCGTCTACAGAATTTTGAGCTGATGATTTTATAGTAGAAGCCATCTCTTCCATAGATGAAGCTGTTTCTTCCAAACTAGATGCCTGATATTCTGTTCTGCTAGCTAAATCTTCACTGCCTTTATGAAGTTCTGAAGCAGCACTTGCTATTTCTTTAGAGGCATTAAGTACTTCAGAAATTACCTCTACAAATCTATTTCTCATCATATCAAATGACTGTGATAATTCTCCTATTTCATCATGTCTGCTAGTAAATTTAGACTGAAAAACAAAATTTCCATTAGCCATTTCATGGGCTTCATCAACTATATTTTTTATAGGTTTTATAGATTTACCTATATAGAATCCTGATACTATAGAAGATATAATAATACCTATTACACCCAATAGTATTCCTATTATAGTCATTTTTTTACTTTCTGCATACAATAACTTCTGTGTAATACCAGCCATCATAAACCAAGGCTGAGTTTTCATCTTTTTAAAAAATGCTGTTCTGTTAACATCATTGAAATTATACCTGAATATGCCAGATGACTGACCTGCAGGAGGATTTAACGAATCATTTGGAATAATACCTACAGTATCATTGATATTATGATATACGCACTGCAAATCATCTTCATTTAATACAAATATACTCTTGGCTTCTGATAATTCATTTCTAGCATCTTCTAAAGTTTCATTTATAATCCTTGACCAATCAACAAAAGCTACAAAACTTCCTATAAGCTCATTTTCCAAATTATAAATGGAATGCACTACAGGAAGAACATATCCTTTATTTATATCAGACTTGTATATATTATCGCTTGCAGCATGATCATATCCTGAATCTGCAAACTCTTTCCACATTTTAGGATAAGCTGAAGACATATCAAGTCCTGCATTTTTAGTATCTCCGTTGTAAGATTCTATTACTTTACCGTCTAAGCCTATCAAATCTAATGTTAATATATAATCATTATTATCAAATAAATTGATCATAGTTTGTATGGCTCTATCTTTTACATATTCGCTTCTTGTTTCCATATATTCTATTATCGTAGGTATTCTTGAATATGCATCCATTATAAGAAGCTGATCTTCAAGTATTGTATCAAGCAATGTTGAATAACCATTAACAGAAGTTTCAAATCCTGAATATGTAGCATTATTTATTGCTTTGCTGGCTATTCGAATAGAAGAAAATATAATTGTAAATGATAATACAACTATAACTATATTAACAATTAAAGGAATTTTAAAAGTTATACTATTAAACCTTTTCATAAAAGACCTCTATAAATAAATTACTTAAATATTTAAAACTAGATATTATTTTATAATAAGAAAACTACCAACACTACACTTGCATAAAGTATAATTTAGTTAATAAAAAAAGTCAATTAAAAAAAGCAACAATATAAATTTATTATTATAAATAAGTTCCAAAAAAGTTTTATATATTAATGAAAAAAAACAATATAAAAACAAAAAACATTACTTAATTTTCACTTATTGAGGCTACTTAAAGTCTAAAAAATGACATTAATTCTTCCAAATGTTTAGCCTGATCCAATAAAGATTTAGATGCTGCTGCTGACTGTTCTACCAAAGAGGCATTCTGCTGAGTGATATTATCCATTTTTGTTACAGCAGTATTAACCTGATCCACTCCTGCCTCCTGCTCTACTGCTGTCTGGCTTATATCACTCATAATTTTTGAAGTTTCTTCTATCTTCATTTCTATATCTGTAAAAATTTCCTGAGAATGCCTTGCCATCTCTGCTGATTTATTTATTTTTTCGTAAATATCTTCTATAAGTACCGTAATATCTTTAGCTGAAGCCTGTGAGTTTTGTGCTAAATTTCTTACCTCGCTTGCTACTACTGCAAAACCTCTGCCTTGATCTCCTGCTCTTGCTGCCTCAACTGAAGCATTTAAAGCAAGTATATTAGTCTGAAAAGCAATATTTTCTATAACTTTAGTAATGTCTCTGATTTTAGCACTGGACTCATAAACCTCCTCTATCATTTTAGCAGTATCTGCTATAACACTTCCGCCTTCAGCAACAGCATTTCTTGAAGATATCATAACATTATTACCGTCTACTGAGTTCTGTGCCGATGATTTTATAGTAGAAGCCATCTCTTCCATAGAAGAAGCAGTCTCTTCCAAACTTGATGCCTGATACTCCGTTCTCTTTGCCAAGTCTTCACTTCCCTGATAAAGCTCATTTGCAGCATTTGCTATCTCTTCAGAAGACATTAATATTTCCTTAATCATTTGTGAAAATTTAGACTTCATATCATTAAATGAATTTAATAATTCGCCTATCTCATCGTTTCTGGATTGTATATAAAAAGATGATGCCAAATTTCCAAGAGATATTTCTTTAGCTTCTTTAACTATATTCTTTATAGGGCTTATGCTTCTTCTTATATAGAAAACAGAAAATACAACTGATGCGGCTATTCCTATGATACCTATTATACTTCCGATTAACAGCATTTTTCTATTGGCAGAATAAATCAGGCTTTCCGATATTCCGATTCCAGAGATCCATGGCATAGATGACATTTTTTTATAGAAAACAAATTTATCAGTGTTTAAATAATTAAATCTTACAATACCAGAAGAAGAATTTGAAGGTATATTAAGATTTATAGTTTTCTTAAGCTCCGATGCTATATTATGGTATACAATTTCTCTATTATCATTCATTATAAAAATACTTTTTTCTGTCGAAAAATCATTGCCGAATCTATATAAACTATCTCTCATTATTAAAGACCATTCTATAAAACCTATAATAGCACCCGCATAATTATCATTATTATCTAAAATAGGAACTATAATTGGAAGAATAAAACCATTATTCATATCTGACTCATATATGGTTTCTGATATAGATACCTTATTTTCCTGCTTAAAAATATTCCATAAATCAGGATATATTTCAGATATTCTTCCTCCTATATTTGTATCTCCTGTATATGATGCTAATATTTCTGAATTTCTTGAAAGTATGTAAGCATTTGTTATATATTTATTATTATCAAGCATTTGAGTTAAAGTAGTGAAAACATTTCTATTTCCGTTTTGAATATAATCAAGCATTACAGGCATAGAAGCGTAACTTTCCATAAGAAGTATTTGATTTTCTATAGATATATCTAAATAACTATTGCATCCGTCTACAGTTGATATCATATATTGATTCGCATAATTATCAATTTCTGATGATGCCAGATTAATTAAAGAAACTATTATAAAAAGAGATATAACAACTGTTGCAATGTTTAAAATAACAGGCAGTTTTACCTGCATGCTGTTAAACTTTTTCATTAAATACTCCTCTAAAAACAATAAATAATAAAATATGCAATAAAAAATGCAGGCAGAAAAATATCTGCATATTTGTTAATAGATGTCTGATGTCTGATGTCTGATGTCTGATGTCTGATGTCTGATGTCTGATGTCTGATGTCTGATGTCTGATGTCT
>NZ_CALXYQ010000104.1 GCF_944393015.1 uncultured Brachyspira sp. | reverse complement strand
TTGAATAGAAAAGAATGTACTGGCTGCTCAGTTTGTTATATGGTATGTCCGCATAATGCCATAGAAATTATAGAAACAAAAGAGGGTTTCCACTACCCTATTATAGATTATGATAAATGCACTAATTGCGGTATTTGTGTAAAAAAATGTCATGCTTTAAATGATAATTTTAAAAGAGATTTTAAGCAGGAAATATATGATGTTAGAGCTAGTGATGAAATAAGAATGAAAAGTTCTTCAGGCGGAATGTTTACTATTGTAGCTGATTATGTATTAGAAAATAATGGTTATGTATGCGGGGCTAGTTTTACAGATGATTGGCTTGGAGTTGAACATATAGTAATCAATAATAAAAAAGATTTAGATAAATTAAGAGGTTCTAAGTATATAGAAAGTAATTTAGGTAATACATTTGTAGAAATAAAAAAATTATTAAATGAAAATAAACAGGTATTATTTAGCGGATGTCCCTGCCAAGTATCTGCTTTATATTCTTATTTAGGTAAAGATTATGATAATTTGCTAACTGTTGATTTATTATGCAATAGTATAGTTCCTCAAAAAGTATGGGCAAAATATTTAAAAGAATTATTTACAGATGATGAAATAAAAGATATAAAATATATAAGTTTCAGAGATAAAGATAAATTCGGTTGGAACAGTGATCATAAAGTATATATTAAATTATCTGACAAAGAATATATATCTAGAGGTCATGATAATATTTATATACAATCATTTTTAAAACATATTGCTGTAAAAGAAGAATGTCTGCATTGTAAATATAGAAAATATGAAAGAGTAGGAGATATTAGTATAGGGGATTATTGGGGAGTAAAAGATAATGATAATAAAGGAGTAGGTCTTACATTAATTAATACTAAAAAATCGAAAAACATATTTAATATTCTAAATAAATCTATTAGTTATAAAGATATTACTTCAATAAAGCCTTCAAGTGGAGGAGTCAATGGTAAAATAAAAATACTAGGAAGTAGAAAATATTTTTTTGATAATTTTAATAAAGAAAATTTTAATGAATTATATTTAAATTCTAGTAAAATAGACATATGTTTAATAGGTTTTTGGTTTGCTAATAATTATGGGGCTATATTAACATATTATGCTTTATATAAATTATTAGAAAATTTTGGATTTTCAATATTAGTATTAGATTCTTTGGATAAAGAAGCATCTCATTATAATTACTATAGTAAAGGTATTGCTAGAGAATTTGCTGAAAAATATTATCATAATATCTTTAATAAGATGAACAAAGAAGACTTATATGAATTAAATAATAAATGTAATATATTTATAACTGCTTCAGATCAACTGTGGAATAAAGATTTAACTGATATAAAAACATCTTATTATACTAAATATATATTTTTTTTGGATTTCGTAGAGAATAGTAAAAAGAAAATAGCTATTGCTACTTCTATAGGTGATAATAATCAAAAATTATATTCAAACTATATATATACCCAAACTGTAAAATATTATTTATCATTATTTGATAACATTTCAATTAGAGAAAAAGAAACGGTTGATTTTTTTAATAGAACTTTAAATATAAAGGCAGATTTTATATTAGATCCAGTATTTTTAGTAGATAAAGAAGAATACAATAAATTGATTTATGAAGATGATGAAAATATATCAGATTATATTTTTTGTTATGTTTATAATAAAAATAATGTAGAGAAAATTGTCAATAAAATAGCTTCTAAATTAGATAAAAAAATTATATTCTCATATCATACTGAAAATGGTTTTATAGAAGAAACTGAAAAATGGTTATCATTAATAAAAAATGCTTCTGCTATTATAACTGATGGATTTCATGGTATATGTTTCTCTATTATTTATAATAAGCCATTTTTATGTTTACGTTGGGATTATTATGAAAGTAATTTAAATAGGATAAATTCAATATTACACCTGTTTGATATTAGAAATAGAGTTTCTCCAATTTCTGAGGATATATTAAATGAAAATAATTATGTTAATTATAAAATTTTATTGTATATGGATTATAGCAAAATAAATAGAATTTTAGAAAATGAAAAAAATAAATCATTAGATTGGATAAAAAGAGTATTAAATTCAAAAAAAGAAAATAATAATTATAAATTAGATATGATTAATATCTTAATTAAAGAAAATATAGAATTAAATTCAAAAATATATAAGTTTAATGAAGATTTTAATACTTTATTTAATAAACAAGAAATAGAACTAAATAAAGTGGTTAATTATAATAAAAATTGGATAAGAATTTTTGGAATTTATAATAACGAAAATTATATATTCATATATTTATTTGGAATAAAATTGACTATTATAGTTAATGAAAAAAATATAAATAGAATAGCTTGGTGGATACCAGTAAAAAAATGGCGTGATAATTTTAGGTCTAAATTTGCCAGACCAGACCAGACCAGACCAGACCAGACCAGACCTAATATGTAAAGAGAAAATATATACTAATAACAATAATAT
>NZ_CALXYQ010000103.1 GCF_944393015.1 uncultured Brachyspira sp. | reverse complement strand
TTGAATAGAAAAGAATGTACTGGCTGCTCAGTTTGTTATATGGTATGTCCGCATAATGCCATAGAAATTATAGAAACTAAAGAGGGATTCCACTACCCTATTATAAACGATGATAAATGCACTAATTGCGGTGTTTGTGTAAAAAAATGTCATGCTTTGAATTATAATTTCAAAATAGATTTTAAACAGGAAATATATGATGTCAGGGCTAGTGATGAAATAAGAATGAAAAGTTCTTCAGGCGGAATGTTTACAATTGTAGCTAATTATGTATTAGAAAATAATGGTTATGTATGCGGAGCTAGTTTTACAGATGACTGGCTTGGAGTTGAACATATAATAATCAATGATAAAAAAGATTTAGATAAATTAAGAGGTTCTAAATATATAGAAAGTAATTTAGGTAATACATTTGTAGAAATAAAAAAATTATTAAATGAAAAAAAGAATGTATTATTTAGCGGATGCCCATGTCAAGTATCTGCTTTATATTCTTATTTAGGTAAAGATTATGATAATTTAATAACAATAGATTTGCTATGCAATAGTATAGTACCGCAAAAAGTATGGAGAAAATATTTAAAAGAACTATTTACAGATGATGAAATAAAAAATATAGAATATATAAGTTTTAGAGATAAAGAAAAATTTGGTTGGGGAAAAGGAATTTATATAAAATTAAAAAATAAAAATGAATATTTGAAAAATAAATTTGAATGCATATATAATATTCTATTTACAGAACATATTTCTATCAAAGAAGAATGTTTTAAGTGTATATATAGAAAATATGAAAGAGTTGGAGATATAACTATTGGTGATTATTGGGGTGTTATAGATAATGATAATAAAGGTGTATCTCTTATTTTTATTAATACAAAGCATGGAAAAAATATATTTGATGACATAACTATTGATTTATATTATAAACAATTAAATTTCGTAATAAATGGTGGATTAATTGATAATATCTCAATATTTTCAAATAGAAAATATTTCTTTGATAATTTAGATATATTTGATTTATGGTCATTATATAATTATTGTAAAATTAATAATAAAAATAATGTTGCTATAGCAAATATGTGTTTTCAGGATAATTATGGAGGAGCTTTAACATATTATGCATTACATGAAATTATCAAAAAATTAGGTTTTAACCCCATCCTTATATATGATAACAATATACAATATGTAGGAAATAATAATAGTGTTTATGATAATATAAATGGCGGAAAATTCGCTTTAAAATATATGAATATAGGTAATTCAACTTTTTCAAAAACTGAGCTTGAAAATATATCTAAACAATGCGATACATTCTTAGTTGGTTCAGATCAAGTATATCGTTATATTTTTCATGGTGATAGAATATTTTATTATCTTTTTAATTTTGTAAATAATTCAAAGAAAAAAATATCATATTCTTCTTCATTTGGTATACCATATTATGAAGGAGATGATGAAAATAAATTATTTTTTAAATATTATATAAATCAATTTGATGATATTTCTGTTAGAGAAGATGATGCAGTAGATATTTGCAAAAATGTATTTAATGTAAACGCTGTACATGTCTTAGACCCTGTGTTTTTACTTGATGAATCATATTATAATTATTTAATATATAAGTCTAAATTAAACATTAAGCATAAGTATATAGGGGCATATTTTAGAAGAGGTAATACAGAATTAGATAAATATATGGATTATATTTCTGAAAAATTAAACTTACCAATATTGAAAACAGGTAAAATTGATAATTCTAATACTGAATATGATAAAGATTTTTCAATAGAAGATTGGCTTTATATGATTAAAAATTGTGATTTTTTTATCTCTGATTCATTTCATGGAACTTGTTTTGCAATGATATTTAATAAACCATTTATATTAATTATTAACAATGGAGCTAGATCTAAATATGAATCGTTAATTAGGATGTTTGAATTAGAAAATAGAACAGTTGAACATTTTGAAGATATTATTAATAATGATAATTTATTTAAAGAAATGGATTATTCAAGTATAAATAAAATTATAGATATAGAAAAAACTAAGTCTTTGGAATGGCTTAAAAATGCTTTGTATAAAGAAAAATCTATAAATAAAGAATCTTATAAAGATGATATTATTAACATTCTTATAGAGAAGAATAAAGAATTATCATTTAGAATTAGTGATTTAAATAATAATATTCAAAGTCAAATTAATAATATAAATACTGTAAATGCTAATGCAGAACATAGTATAATAAAATTATTTGGTATATATAATACAAGATATTATATTCATATATATTTTTTTGGTATAAAAATAACATTAAAAGCTAATGAAAAAAATATAAATAGAATAGCTTGGTGGATACCAGTAAAAAAATGGCGTGATAATTTTAGGTCTAAATTTGCAATACCAGACCAGACCAGACCAGACCAGACCAGACCAGACCAGACCAGACCAGACCAGACCAGACCAGACCTAATATGTAAAGAGAAAATATATACTAATAACAATAATAT
>NZ_CALXYQ010000102.1 GCF_944393015.1 uncultured Brachyspira sp. | reverse complement strand
GACAAAGTTAAAAATTTTCAGTATATTATAAGACTTTATTCTTCCATTCAATAACAAGGATTTGAAGCGTTTGAAAAATACATGAATAAAATAAAAATTATAAGGTATCAATAAATTAATAATTATAATGCAAATAAAAAGGCATACATAAATTAATATGCATACCTTTAATTTCCTTAATTATACATTATATAATTTTAATCTCTGCTTCTTGTTTTGGCTAAAAGTTTTAATATTTCTAAATAAAGCCATACCAAAGTAACAAGAAGTCCAAACGCAGCATACCATTCAAAGTATTTAGGCATATTATACTCTTCGCCTTTCTCCATAAAGTCAAAATCTAAAAGCAAATTAAATGATGCAATAAGAACAACTACAACACTTATTCCAATGCTTAAAGGGCTTGAACCATATAAGAAAGGAATTCTAGCTCCAAAGAATGACATTATAAAATTAACTAAATATACAAGACCTATACATAATGTAGATACAGTTATTACACTTCTTAATTTTTCAGTTACTCTTATTATTCTAAATCTGTATAATACTAACATTATAAATAAATCTAAAAAAGTAAGAAATACTGCTTGTACAACTATACCCTCATAAGCAGCATTGAAAACATAAGAAACCGCCCCTATAGCAACACCTTCAAGTATTGCATAAAGTATAGAAAACACTTTAGCCAATTCTTTTTTGAAAGTCATTATCAAAGCTAAAACAAAAGAAGCTATAGATGATCCTAAAGCAGCAGGATAAAGAAGACCAGGATTTGCTGCTAAAACAAAAAACACACTTACCATAGCTGAAAGTATTAACACTAATGTAAGTATTATTGATTTGTTAATTGCCCCATTAACAGTCATTGTGTTATCATTTTCATAACTTGATGCATAATTAAATGCCTTATCTGATAAAACAGGATTTGCCATAATTTTAAACCTCCAAAATTGTTTTTATTTGATTTACTATTATATAATAAGTTTAATAAAATACTAGTCTAAAGTATAACTAATTATTTTAAATAAAGTAATATTATTGTTTTGATTTATATACAATCATAAAAATTAAATTCGTTTATTTTCCTCATCTTCTGCTATTTTCTTTACAAGAAGTACACCAATTAAAGTTAAAACAAGTAATATAAGCTTATGAACAATTGCTGTTATTAACTGAGTTATTATAAATGCTATTAAAAAAGACACTGCATATTTAGAAAAAGTATTAGGAAGAAAAGAAGCATTTTCTAATTTAAAATGATAAATAATAAAAGTTAGTGGTACAGCAATTATAATAGTAAATATAGAAACTGATATTATAGAAGCCGACATAATTTTTTTATTTACTTTTTTATTTTCTTTTTCCATTTTTCAAAAACCTCCAAAATTGTTTTTATTTAGTTATTTATATTATAATAATTTAAATAAAATACCTATATAAAGTATATATAACTAATTATTTTAAATAAAGTAATATTTGCAGCTATATAATGAAATATGATAATAAATTTTTTATGAGTAAAAAATATAGAAATATTTTGAAAAATATATCCTAAACTATTGTCTTTTATAATTTTTATACATTATATATAGGTAATAAACTTTTTTACCGCATACGCCAGACTTGCTTACTACATACGGTAGCAGGCATACAGAGAGAAAAACGTATTGCTATAACTTTATATATTTTAAAGATATTTATTGAATGTATGAGATATCCTAAATATGGACTTCATCAAATGCAGTTGTTGCAAAGTGTATCCAAGTTTATTAATGATATAAATTCTTTTATACCAATACAATAATTATTTTGTACTAATAGAAAAATAATAAAAAGATAAAAATAAATTTTTGACAAACTTAAAAATTTTAGTGTATTTTACTAAAATATTTATTTTTAGAAAAAATGTTTTCTCATCTCTTCCAATAATTCTTTGTTTAATTGATAATCAGAATGATTTGGTATAATAGAATCAATGCCGCAATATGGACAAATAGCAGTTAAATCATTTTCATCTTCTATCCAATCAGTTATAAGTTTAGGACTAAAAATGCTCACACAATAAAAACAGCCGCAAACATCTTCTTTCATTAATAATTCTTTATGATTAGAAGACAATTTATGTATTTTTAATAGTTTTTCAATCATCATTTTTATTAAATAAATTGTTAATCTTTCATTCTTTCATTCTTTTTTTGATAATTTTTATTAAAACAACACATACTAATATAGCGATAATGAAAGGCACTGCAAAAATAAAAGAAACACTAGGAGGAGCAGAAGCCCCATCAAATTTAATAGCATAATACATATAACCATAATTGAAAGCAACTACAGTAACCATCATATAAGAAAATAAATAGGCTATAATTTTAATAGTTTTTATAATTCTTTCTTTATTATTCATTTATAAATCTCTTTATTAAAGAATTAAAGTTTAAATATAAAAAATCCCAACAGAAATAAATCTATTGGGATAAATATATAATATATACCCGGCAACGTTCTACTCTCCCGTAAAGCTACCCTTACAGTACCATCGACGATGAAAGGCT
>NZ_CALXYQ010000101.1 GCF_944393015.1 uncultured Brachyspira sp. | reverse complement strand
GCTAAAGCTATCAGAGGCTCACTATTTTGATTTATTAAAATCTAATTAGCTTCTAATTATTTATCCTGTAATACAGCGATACCTGGAAGTTCTATACCTTTTATAATACAATCAAAATAGTTCGCTAAAAAACCTCTGACAGCTAAAGCTATCAGAGGCTCACTATTTTGATTTATTAAAATCTAATTAGCTTCTAATTATTTATCCTGTAATACAGCGATACCTGGAAGTTCTATACCTTCAAGGAACTCTAAAGAAGCTCCGCCGCCTGTAGATACATGAGTCATCTTATCAGCAACACCAGATTTATTAACAGCAGATACACTGTCGCCTCCTCCGATAATACTTACAGCTCCGGAATTAGCGATGAACTTAGCTACTTCAAAAGTACCTTTAGCAAAATTAGGCATTTCAAATACACCCAATGGTCCATTCCAAACAACTGTTTTTGCATTTTTAAGTATTTCTTCAAGTTCTTTTAAAGTTTTAGGTCCAACATCCATACCCATCCAGCCAGCAGGTATAGCATTAGAATCTACTATTTTGAAATTAGCATCATTATCAAATTTATCAGCTACAACATTGTCAACAGGTAAATATAAAGTTTTATTTAATTCTTTAGCTTTATCCATAATTTCTTTAGCTGTAGCAATATAATCATCTTCACATAAAGAAGTACCTATTTCTAAGCCTTTAGCTTTGAAGAAAGTATAAGCCATACCGCCTACAACGATTAAAGTATCTACTTTATTAAGTAAGTTTTTAAGTACAGAAATTTTAGAAGAAACTTTAGCTCCTCCGATTATAGCTACAAATGGACGAGCAGGATTAGCAACAGCATCACCTAAGTATTTAATTTCTTTTTCCATTAAGAAACCAGCAACAGCAGGCATACCAGCTTTAGCAGATACTATACCAGCAGTAGAAGCATGTGCTCTGTGAGCAGTACCGAAAGCATCATTAACATAAACATCAGCTAAATCAGCTAATTGTTTAGAGAATGCAGCATCGTTTTTCTCTTCTTCAGCATGATATCTTAAATTTTCTAATAATAATACATCGCCTGCTTTTAATTCAGCAGCTTGTTTTTTTACTTCTTCACCTACACAGTCTTTAGCAAATTCAACTTTATTGTTAGGAAGTTTAGTTTTTAAATAATCATAAACAGGTTTTAAAGAGTATTTAGGATTAGGTTCGCCTTTTGGTCTTCCTAAATGGCTCATAAGTATTAAACAAGCACCTTGAGAAAGTATATATTCAATAGTAGGCATAGCAGCATCTACTCTTGTAGTGTCTGTGATTTTAGAGCTTGTTTCTTTATCGAGAGGTACATTGAAATCAACTCTCATTATGACTTTTTTACCTTTAATGTCTATATCTTTTACTGATTTTTTCATTATGAACTCCTTATTATTGCTATGCTCGCCTCCGCCTACAATCAGCAAATAAATAAATTTATTTGCACGTATGTGCTTTGGCTTGCTTTTATAGTTATCACTAATAAAAATTGTTTGCATTAAGGCTACTGCCGTACGCTCACAATTTTTTATGTACTGCTAAAAAATTTAAAGGGTGCTATAATGAAATATAACACCCTTTTATTATAGCTTAACAATTTTAATTATTATTGCTTAATTATTTTTTGTTGTACATATACAATAATAAATCAATTACTCTGTTAGAATAACCCCATTCATTATCATACCAAGAAACAATTTTGAAGAATCTTTTTTCATCTTTCAAGTTGTTTTGAGTAGTAGCTAGAGAGTCATATATAGAGCTTCTAGAGTCATGTATAAAGTCGCTAGATACTAATTCTTCATTACAATAACCTAAAACATCTTTTAAGTAAGTTTCAGAAGCTTTTTTCATTAATACATCGATTTCTTTAATAGAAGTTTCTTTTTCACTTCTGAAAGTTAAGTCTACAACAGATACGTCAGGAGTAGCAACTCTGAAACTCATACCTGTTAATTTACCTTTAGTAGCAGGTAAAACTTCACCAACAGCTTTAGCAGCACCAGTAGTAGAAGGGATAGTGTTACAAGCAGCAGCACGTCCGCCTCTCCAGTCTTTTTTAGAAGGACCATCTACTGTTTTTTGAGTAGCAGTATAAGAGTGAATAGTAGTCATAAGACCAGTTTCTATTCCGATACCTTCTTTAAGAAGTACATGTACTATAGGAGCTAAACAGTTAGTAGTACAAGAAGCATTTGATACTACATGATGATTAGCAGGATCATATTCTTCATGGTTTACACCATATACAAAAGTTCTTAAATCGCCTTTACCAGGAGCTGAAATGATAACTTTTTTAGCACCTGCAGCTATATGACCTTCAGCTTTTTCTTTTTCTGTGAAAAGACCAGTAGATTCTATTACATATTCAACACCTAAATCTTTCCAAGGAAGATCTTTTAATTCTTTAGTAGCACCTATACATTTAATTTTGTTGCCATTAACTACTAGTACATCTTCGCCTTCTGTTGTGATGTCAGCTTTCATTCTGCCATGAACAGAGTCATATTTTAATTGATAAGCAAAATACTTAGCATCAGTACTAACATCTACTACACCAACTACATCAATTTCTTTACCTAATAAACCGCGTTCTACTAATGCCTGAAAAACTAGACGTCCGATACGTCCGAAACCATTTATTGCTACTTTTACAGCCATAAATATACTCCTAAATTAAAATAATATCCTATACGCGAACATATAAAATTCACCTATTATGCTACCATAAATAAACGATTAAGTCAAGATTTTTTGTTTAATTTACTTGCACAGGAGCCAGACATATTGCATTAAGTATTCCTTAATTTCTTGAAGTATAACACAGGTGTATAATAATTTAAA
>NZ_CALXYQ010000100.1 GCF_944393015.1 uncultured Brachyspira sp. | reverse complement strand
TTTCTAGCAATTTAAATTATAAGGGATACCTACTTTTTTTAAACTAAAAGTGTGCAATATCTGGGGCTCTTAAACATTAATAATAGAGTTATATATATTGACTTTTTGTAAAAAATAATTTATTATATTATGATTAAAAATATATACTTCGCTTCTATGATAAATTTTTTACAAAAAATTAATAAAATTCAGAGAAGCTTTGTCCAAGGAGTTAAAAACAATGAGAGAATATGAAATATTATTCGTAACAGAAATCAATGACGCTGTGCATCAAACTGCAAAAGATCATGTAAAAACTATTCTTCAAAACTATCATGCTGAAATATTTAATGAAGCTGATTACGGTATTCATAATTTAAGCTACCCTATTCGTAAAGTAAATCAGGGTAAATTCTATTATTATCATTTTAGATGCGACGGTAATAGTTTAGCTAGCATTGAAAAAGAATTACGTTATGAACTTAGCATATTAAGATTCATAATAGTTCGTTTAGATGAAATAATTCAGAAAAATAAAAAAGAAAATAATAAAGAAAATGTTAATAATGAGGAAGCTTCTAAAGAGGCTTAAGCAGGTTTTATTATGGCAACAGATTTTAACAGCGTAACTTTAATAGGAAGACTTACAGCAGACCCTGTATCTAAATATTTACCTAGCGGAAGTGCTGTTGTAGAGTTTTCTATAGCAAATAACTACTATGTAAGCAGCAAAAACACTACTGAAGTTAATTATTTTGATGTAGTGGCTTTTGGAAAAATGGCGGAAACTGTAAGCAAATACCTTACAAAAGGTAAGCAAGTTGCTATAATGGGTACTTTAAGACAGGAAAGATGGCAGGATAAAGATACTAATGCAGCTAGATCTAAAGTGAGAATCATTATGCAGTCTATGCAGATGCTTGGTGCTTCTTCAGGTAACGCTGCTGCTGGTATGGATACAGCATATTCACCTTCTGCTTCTGCTGGAAATGTCGATTTAGGAAGTTTTGAAGATGATGATGAAGTGCCATTTTAATGATTAATAAAAAGCATAATTTTTTAGGAGAAAAACAATGGATTTAGAAAATACAGAAAATGTAGAAAATAACAATAATGAAGAAGAAATAAAAGCTAAAGGCGAAAAAAAGCCTCATTTCAATAAAGAATTAAATGAAAAAGACGGAAGAAAAAAATTCTTTAAGAAAAAAGTTTGCTACTTCTGCAAAAACAATATTGATGTTTTAGATTACAAGGATATTAAATTATTAAAAAGATATGTTAAAGACAGCGGTAAAATCATACCTAAACGCTTAAACGGTACTTGCTCTAAACATCAAAGATTAGTTACTAAAGCTATTAAAAGAGCTAGAAATATAGCACTTTTACCTTATGAAACTAGATATTAATTTTTAAAATTATAAATTAAAACAGTCGTTATGATATATTCTAACGACTGTTTTTTTATTTTAAATTTTTACAAAATACGTATATACTGTATTTACCAAAATATAATATATTTGTTATATTTAATTAAGAAAACTAGATATGATAAAAAAGGATAATCAATGAATATAAGACTATTAAGATATATAATAATTACTATTTTTATTACAGCATATATTTCGCTTGCTCAAAATAATAATTTGCTTAATTTAAACAGGCTTGATTCATTAAATAAAAATCCTGAAATTAATTTTACTTTAGAAACAAACAATAACAAATTAACAGTAAAAGCAACTATACCAAATAATTATTATGCATATTTAGATTCAAAAATAGCAAATAAAATTTTATTCTTTGCTGACAATAAAGAAATAAATACAACTTATCCAAAAGGCGAAAAATATCATGATGATACTATAATAAAAGGCGAACAAGAGTTTATATTAAATAATATTGATATAAATAAAATCAACTTTATAAAAACAACTTATCAATTATGTTCAGCGAAAGATAATGTATGCTTACAGCCTCAAAGTAAAATAATATACGGCGAAGAAATTGATATACCCAATACTAATATAACAGATGAAAAACCAGAGAATGCAAGCTCTATAGAAAACTATATAAAAGGAAGCGATAATATATTTATAACACTAATCTTAATATTTGCAGCAGGACTTGCATCTGTGCTTTTGCCTTGTACCTATCCCCTACTATCAATTACAGTGTCTATTTTAGGAACCACAACAGATGAAAAAAACAATAAAAAATCAAGCGTATTAGCTTCGCTTTTATTTGCATTAGGTGTAATCACAACTTATACACTTTTAGGTGCTGTAGTTTCTGTGGCTGGATTCGCTTTTCATAAAACTATTCTATTTGGAAGTATTGGATATAATCCTATTGTTTTAACCATATTAGTATTATTATTTTTATACTTTACATTTTCAATGGCTGGATTTTATGAGATTAAAGCTCCTAGTTTCTTACAGTCTGCAAAAACAAATGCATATGCCAAAAAAAATCAATCAATATTCCATAAATATATAATGGGGCTTCTTGCAGGAATAGTTGCCACTCCTTGTGCTGCTCCTATAATAGCGGTTATATTGGAAATAGGTTTTCTTAATCCTGTGTTCGCCACTCTATACATGGCTGTTTATGCTTTGGGTTTCGCTTCTGTATTATTCATTCTTGGTACATTCGCTTCAATACTTACAAAAATGCCTAAGGCTGGAACTTGGATGGTATATGTTAAATATATTTTCACTTTCCTAATGATGATAATAAGTTTCTATTATGCTAATATACTTTTCGGTGTAATTGGATTTAATAAAATAAGTTATATACTTGCTTCAGCTACGATATTAGTATTTGCAGTATTAGTTTACATAATTAAAAATAAATCTGCTATGTTAAGTGCATTAGAAATAAAAATATTCGTTTCTGTAGTAATTATATCAATAGCATTAGGCTGTACTTACGGATTCATAAAACAAAAGAATGAAGTTTCAAATCATATAACATACAATGAAGCATTAGAACTTTCAAAACAAAACAACAAACCAATACTAATAGATTTCTCTGCTGTTTGGTGTGCGAATTGTTATGAGCTTAAAGAGAAAGTATTCGTAAATGAAGAACTAAAAAAATTCATAGATGATAATTTGATTTTCAC
>NZ_CALXYQ010000099.1 GCF_944393015.1 uncultured Brachyspira sp. | reverse complement strand
GTTCTTTTATACCAATAAAAGAACTGGGGTATGGGGCAAAGCCCCATATATTAAAAAGAAAATATAATTTTATTTTTGACAAAATATATTTGTTTCAGTATATATAAACAACTATATTTTACAAAAAATTTGTTTCTTATTTTAATTATTTGTAATGACTAGTATAAATTATAAAATATAGTAAATACTTATTAATTTGTTAAAAAATAATTATATTAAATAAAATAAGCAACAATAAAAATAAACGAGCAGCTAATAACTTTAGTTATTAGCTAATCTAAAGCGAGTTTATTGATAACAATAATAAAAATAAACGAGCAGCTAATAACTTTAGTTATTAGCTAATCTAAAGCGAGTTTATTGATAACAATAATAGGAATTTAAAATGAAAGCATTAATATCATATTATTCACATTCATCAAACACTAAAAAACTTGCTGAGTTTATAGGAAAAGTTATAAAATCAGAATTTACAAATGCTGAAATTGACTTTTTCTATACAGAACCAGAAAAAGCATATTCACCAAGTTACAACACAGTTTTAAACGAAGCTAAAAGAGATATAAACAGTAATATAAAACCAAAATTAAAAAACAATATAAAAAGCATAGATGATTATGATGTTATATTTATAGGAAGCCCAAACTGGTGGAATACAATTGCACCTCCGGTAAATACATTCTTGAATAGTTTTGATTTCTCTAATAAAATAATAATGCCTTTCTGTACTCATGGAGGAGGAGGTTCTGGAAGCATTAAAAGAGATATAGAAAAAGAATCAAAATCTAAACAAGCAGCTAAAATATTAAGTGTATACGGAAGTTCTACCTCAAGTGCTGAAAATGAAATAAAGAAATGGATTAAAGATATATTTGTAAAAATAAAATAATTTAATCATTCAAATAAAAAGGAGAAATAAAATGTCAAATTATGAATATCCAAAATCACCAGAAAAAACTATATTTATAAAAAACGGAGAAGGAAAAAAATTTAAAGGAGCAAAAGAATATTTTACAGGAGATGTTGAAGTAGAAATTCTTACAGAGCCTAATGAAGATTCTCATTTCTCTGTAGCTTATGTAACATTTGAAGCAGGTGCCAGAACTGCATGGCATACCCACCCTTGCGGACAGCATTTAGTTGTAGTTGAAGGTATAGGACTTACTCAGGAAGAAGGCGGAGAAGTTTTAGAGTTTCATGCAGGAGAGGCTCTTTATTGTCCTAAAGATAAAAAACATTGGCATGGTGCTTCGCCTGACTGCAGAATGAAGCATATAGCTATCACTGGAGATAAATACGGAAATAATGTTACTTGGTTAGAACATGTTACTGATGAAGAGTATAATGCTTATAAAAAGAATAAGTAATTAATAAAACTGTTAAAAAATTATGAGTGCCTTTTATAAATAAGACACTCATAATAAAATTTACCATACATTTATAATAAATGAAGTTTCCATACAATATTTATTTTTCAATCAGCCATTCATCACCATATTTTTTAAGCTCTAAAATTACAAACTCTCCTTCATCGTTACTTATGCATAAAGAATCGGTTTCATCTCCATAAGGTACTATATCTTTAAGCTTCATTTCATTTATAATACTAATATAATAATCAATCTCTTGTGTAGCTAAAAACCAGTCTGCTTCCATACCATCAACAGTTCCATCGCTTTGTTTATTTTCTTCCAAATTCTTTTTTATTTCTTCAAAACTATTTTCTAAATTTTTAATATAATTGTCAGAAAAATATCCGGAGTTTTTAAATTTAGCTATATAGAGATATACATTCTCCATATTAATCTCATAATATCCGCCGCCCTCAAAATCAAAATCTACAATTTTATTAAAAATATCATTTAATTCACTGTAATTTTCAGCATACCATCTGCAAGCATTATAATATGTTTTTTCTTTAGTGCTTTTATCATTAGAATCTACAGCATCCGGCATTTCAGGAGCTTTTTTATATATACCAGTAAATCCATAACTTCCGTTAGGCTCTGTTACCATAATAGTATCAGCACTTATAGGCTGAATAGATATAATATAACCTCCATCCATTCCTACAGTCTCTTCATAATCTAAAGTATGAGAACCTATAGCGCAATGAGGTTCAACATACTGATTTTCTTGTAATACCATTTTACTAACATCTGTACTTTGAATATTAGTTACTGTTTGTCCGTTTTCATCTGTAGTTATATTAATAGCATACAAATAGAAACTTTCATCATTATTTTTCTTTAATTCTATAGAAGCGTTATTATTTGAATATATACCATTAAAATTATAAGTATTAATATTACCTACTTCTTCCGGTTTATAGTCTGATTCTGATACTAATATACCTTGCTGTCTTTCATTATATTCCTGAAAAGTTACATCAGCTTTATTCTCATAAGGAAAATTATCAAAGTTAGGATTTTCTTTTACTTCTCTGTAATAGTAGTTAGAATAATAATTTTCTTTTTCCCATTTAGTAATTATAGTTTCATTAGGGTCGCTTTCATATCCTTCATAATTATCTTCATAAAGAATTCCATTTTTTACTGAAAATCCTTTATAATTTGTAGCTATATTACTTGGTCCTTTTTCGTACTTATCCTGTATATTATAAAGTTCATAATAATAAGCATTAGTTCCATCTTTTGAAGATTCAAATATATAATTTTTATCCTCTCTATAACTTCCAGAATCATATACATATTCTATATCTCCATTATCTTTGAAAGTGTATTTAGCCATACCGCTTATAATTATTTTATTTTTTACCTTATCCAAAAATGCAGTATCTTCCTCTGATAATATTTTTGCTGCTGGTATAGTTTCATTTGACTGTACAGCTTCATTTGTATTAACATTGTTATTAGAAGTAGTTTGATTATCAGTTTTATTACCGCATTGAATTATAATTAAAGACATTATTGTAATGAGTAAAAATATTTTCTTCATAGTTTTTCCTTTAATATTATTAAAATAAGTATACTATATAGATGTATTTATTTCAATATAAGTGTTATTAATTATATGCATGGGTGCCATACATATTGCATTTAAGTATTCCTTATCTTTTTGAAGTATAACATAGGTGTATCATAATT
>NZ_CALXYQ010000098.1 GCF_944393015.1 uncultured Brachyspira sp. | reverse complement strand
TGTGGGCTTGTACAAGAAAATCTAATGAATCATTTGTTAAATTTCTAGTAGAAAAAGGAGCCGATGTAAATATAGAAAATGACTATGGAGATACTGCTTTAGATATAGCAGAGAATCTTGAACTTAGAGAAATTGCAGATATTCTAAAAGAAGCTCAAAGAAATGGAAAGTAAATTTTATATTTAAATAAATTAAAATCTTCATTATAAAATTTATATATACCTAAACAACTACATTTTGTCAATTTTAGTTTTTTTATTTTATTGTTTGTGGGGACTAGCCCCACCGCTCTGCGTACTTCGTAACACCCCCACTTCTTTTGTTGCCACAAAGAAGCTATATCCTCGACAATCTCGGATACGCTTCGCGAAAGGCTATATTTAGGCTTTAATTTAATAAACTATATTACATTAAGACAATTTTAGTATGATTTAGTACTAATTTTTTACACTTGCACTTTCGCGAAGCGTGCCTACGGCAGCAACTTTGGCGAAGCCCGCAGAGCGTAAGCGGCGGGAAAAAGTTGAATAAAAAAATGACAAACTTAAAAATTTTTTAGTATATATCAAGTTCGCCAAAAGCATACAGGGGCACTTTATATATATTTTTACGAGTAATTTTTTTTTACATATAGATGATAATAAAAAATTTGTTTGTAATAATCTATTAACATTCTCGTAAATATAATCTGCTTACAAATATTTTTATAATTTATTTTATATAATAAAAAATTATAATATTACCAATTTGATATATTAAAATCTTCATCTTGAATTTTAATAATAGTATGTAATCTAAGCCAATTGCAAAATTCTTTCAAATCTTTTTCTATATTTGCAGGATGCATAGTTATCTCAAGTAAAATATATTCATCGTCCAAGAATAAGCGTATATCAAAATATAAGTCATTAAATTGTTTGTCTTCTTTAAGCCAAAATTCATCATTTGTATGATATATAAAAGTATTTAAAGACATAATTTTTTGTTTAATTTTATCTTTGTTTGAATAATACCAATCTATGTTTTCAAATATAATATAAAATTCTGCCGACATGTTTTATAAAAATTATAGTGAAATTATATAAAAATCAATAAAAAATTAATTATCTATTATATAAATACATCATAGCAGTAAGCACGGAACCGCCTAAATTTCTAGCCTTATCAGAAATAGTAAAGCAATTATCATATTCAGATTTTCTAGGATCAATATCAGCTATTTTCAAACCCTTATGAACTTTAAAACCATCTCTTATAATGCCTCTTAAAAGACCATCAAAAGTAGCAAGCACTTCTATTTTTTCATTGTTGTTATTTATGTATGCTATAACTTCTTTTTCTTTGACAAAGTCGCCTATATTTTTTACATTTTCAATAATACCGTCAGAACTTGCATGTATTACTCTTTCAGCTTCTTTACCGCCTATATTACCAGGAATTCCTGTATTAGGTATAGCCTCTCCTTCTAAATACATTCTTCCAAGATTATGACCTCGCATAGTTTCTATAACAATGTCGCAGTCTTTACCAGCAGTAAAACCGGGACCTAATGCTATAGTATATTTAGCCATAGATTTATTAGTACCAAGATTTTTTTTAGCTATTATAGCATCAATTAAAAACGTTGGTTTTATCTTTTTTAGTATATCACAATTAGGATCTATAAGAATAGGAATCTTTTTATAATTTTGATTTGCAATTATATTAAGAGCTTCTTCATAGCTTTTTACCAATACAGATTCAATATCCTCAACTTTACTTTCACCATCATAAACAGCTTCGGATAATGCAACCCTTCTTCTAATAGAAGAGGGGTATTGTGTTTCCAATACAATGACTTTGAAATGAGCCTTATATAATGAATACACAATACCTGTAGCTAAATCACCAGCTCCTCTTACAATTACAAGTTCATCATTAAATAAACTCATAATAAATAAAATAAATTATCTTGAATAAGGAGTATTTTTAAGTGGCAGTTCTGTTTGGAACTCACCGTTAAACTTATAATAAGCCAAAGCAACAGCAGGAGCAGTAGGTATACTAGAAATCTCTCCTATACCAGTAGCACCGTAACCATAAGGAACACCAGGTTTTTCTATAATAATAGATTCAACATCTGGAGTTTTATCAGCTCTGAATAATCCTAAAGTACCGAATTTCACTTTAGGAACACAATCTTCAAGCGGGAATTTTTCTGTCAAAGCATAGCCTAAAGACATAACAACACCGCCTTCAATTTGTCCTTCCAAAGCTATAGGGTTAATAGCCTTTCCTATATCATGAGCAGCAACTATTTTATTTATAGTACCGTCATCATTAAGTATACATACTTGTGTAGCATAACTGTATGCAACGTGAGAAACAGGGTGAGGTTTATCAACGCCCATTTTATCTGTAATAGTTAACCATTCGCCGTAATATTCTTTTCCTTCTAAATCTTTTAATGTTTTACCAGCTAAATCTTTCTTAAGGTCTTCACAAGCTCTCTTACAAGCCTCACCTGTAATAAGTGTTTGTCTTGAACCTGAAGTAGTACCGGAGTCAGGAGAAGTTGCAGTATTAGGCTGATTAATGATTATTTCATCATCATTCAAATCAAGAGTTTCACCTACTATTTGATAAAGAACAGTAGCAATACCCTGTCCAATACAAGAAGCAGCAGAGTATACATTAACTTTTCCGTCTTTTACTACCAAACGAACTCTTCCTGTATCAGGCAAACCAACACCTACACCAGAGTTTTTCAAAGAACAAGCTATACCAACATTTTTATTATTATAATAAATGTCTTTAACAGCTTCCAATGTTTCAACAAGTCCTGTAGCCTCATCAGCTATCTGATAGTTAGGAAGTACTTGACCAGGACGTATAGCATTTCTATATCTTATTTCCCAAGGATCTAAACCGCACATTTCAGCAAGCAAGTTTATATTCATTTCAGTAGCAAAACAAGACTGAGGTACGCCGAATCCTCTGAATGGTCCAGTTGGAGGGTTATTAGTATAGAAAGATTTACCCTCTATATCTATAACTTGATAATTATAAGGACCAGCCGCATGTGTACAAGCTCTTTGAAGTACAGGACCGGATAATGAAGCATAAGCACCGGCATCTGTAATTAAAGTAGCTTTCATAGCTGTAAGTATACCGTTTTCATCACA
>NZ_CALXYQ010000097.1 GCF_944393015.1 uncultured Brachyspira sp. | reverse complement strand
GAAATAGTAAACTTGATGGTTGGACGTGTTATATATGAAACACCTAAAACTGAAAGTAAAGTAGCAAAAGATGCTAAGGAAATATTAAGAGTAGAAAATTTAGTTGTACCGGGTGTAGTAAAAGATGTAAGTTTCTCTTTAAAACATGGAGAAATTTTAGGATTTGCCGGACTTATGGGAGCTGGAAGAACTGAAACTGCAAGGGCTATTTTCGGAGCAGATAAATTTGAAAGCGGAAGAATATTTGTTGAAGGAAAAGAAGTTTCAATAAAATCACCAGTTGATGCTATAAAAAGCGGTATAGGTTATCTTTCTGAAGATAGAAAGAGATATGGCTTAGCATTAGGACTTCCTGTATTTGAAAATATGATGATGGGTAACTATGATAAATTTTCAAATATGCTTATGGTACAAAATTCAAAAGTAAAAAATATTGCTGAAGAAGAAGTACAATCTTTAAATATCAAAACTCCTTCCATAGATCAATTAGTAAAAAACCTATCAGGCGGTAATCAGCAAAAAGTAGTAATAGCTAATTGGCTTATAAAAGAATGTAAAGTATTAATATTCGATGAGCCTACAAGAGGAATAGATGTAGGAGCAAGAAGCGAAATTTATAACCTTATGGAAAAATTAGTTTCTATGGGTAAATCTATCATAATGATTTCCTCTGACTTAGTAGAAATATTAAGAATGAGCGATAGAATATTAGTTATGTCTGAAGGCAAAAAAACAGGCGAATTAGACATAAAAGGAACTACTCAAGATGATATTATGAAATATGCTACTATGAGATAAGAATAATATCATATAAAAATATAAAAAATAATAATTGGAGAGGTATATGTATAATATTGAAACTAACACTTTTACTGGAAAACTATGCTTTAAGGCTAAAATGAGGAGAAAAGTTAGAAATTCATTGATATATTTAAAGAAGAATGGATTGCAGAAATTTCTTACTATAGTAGCACTTCTAATACTATATGTATTTTTTGTTATAGCAGGAAGGAACTTCTTTACATTCGATACATTTTCATTAATATTACGAAACTCATACTTTATCGGTTTTTTAGCTATAGGTGTAACATTTGTTATAATAACTGGCGGTATAGATTTGTCCATTGGTTCATTATCTCTGTTTGCCGCAATGGTTGGTGGTGTGCTTATAACTAATTTTAAAGTTCCAATGTGGGCTATACTTATAATAGTTATAGCAGTAGGTACTTTAGGAGGATTTATAAACGGATGTTTGATTTCATATTTCAATTTGCCTCCGTTTATAGCAACATTAGGTATGCTTATGGTTACTAAAGGTTTATCTGGTATAGTTTCAAAATCTCAAACTATATACTACCCTACTATAACAGATCCAGATTATGGTTGGTTCAGAGTATTATTCAATGCAACAGAATCAAATTTCCCTTCCGGATTTATTATGCTCGCCATATTCACTATAATATCAGTATTGGTATTAACTAAAACAATAGTAGGAAGATATATATTCGCTTTAGGTAGTAATGAAGAGGCTGCAAGACTTTCAGGTATAAAAACTAATAAATGGAAAATAATAGCTTATACTATAGCTGGATTCTTCTGCGGTATAGGAGGTTTAACATTTGCTGCTAGTTATTCAAGCATAAGCCCTGGAGCAGGTCAAGGTTATGAATTTGATGCTATTGCTGCTGTAGTTATAGGAGGTACTTCTCTTTCAGGTGGCGTTGGTTCTATAATAGGTACAATAATTGGTGTATATATAATGTCAGTATTAAAAGTAGGACTTCCTTCAGTTGGCGTTGAACAGTTCTTCCAATACTTCACTATAGGTATAGTTGTTATTATAGCTGTTCTTATAGACGTTTACAGAATAAAAATGGCTAATAAAGTTAAAAAAGTAGATGTAAAAAAAGAAAGACGAGAACAGCTTGAGGAAGAAATAGAAGCCTTTAGAATAAAAATTGATTATATGATATCAGACAGCGGTAAAGATTATTCTAAAGAGATATCAGAAGTACAATCTAAAATTAATAGCTTAATAGAAGAAAAGAAAAAATTAAAATAAAAACAACAAAAGGAGAATAAAATGAAAAGAATTTTATTACTAGCTACTACTTTAATAGGATTAACAGTTATGTTGGCAAGCTGCGGCAACAAAGAGCCTTATATAGCTGTTGTTTCCAAAGGATTCCAGCATAAGTTTTGGGTAACTGTTAGAGACGGTGCTGAAGCTGCTGCTAAACAAAATGGTGTAAAAATCAGCTTTGTAGGTCCTGAAACTGAGTCTGACTCAAAGATACAACAGGATTTATTGGATAGTGAAATTAACAAATCACCTGATGCTATAGCTTTTGCTGCTGTAACTGGAGATTTCACTGAACAAATCAAAAGAATAAAAGAAAAAAATATACCTTTAATCGGTTTTGACTCTGGTATATTACCTGATCAAGCTCAAGGTGCTGTACTTGCTACTGCTTCTACTGACAACAGAGCTGCTGCTGCTATAGTTGCTGAGAAAATGTTTGAAGCTTTAAAAACAAGAATAGCTGCTTTCACTGCTGCTAATAAAGCTAAAATTGCTGTACTTCAATTAGATAACTCTGATACTGGTATAGGAAGAGCTGAAGGTTTCGTAAAAAGATTTACTGAATTAGCTGACGGTGATGCTACTACTGCTGGAAAATACACTTTACAAGTTATAGTTCCTACTACTCAAAATGAAGCTGATATAGCTAATGAAGTTAATGCTTTAAGAGGAAAAAGCTGCTTAGGTGTATATTTATCTAATGAAGCTATGGCTAGAGGTTTCTTAGTAGTATACAAAAGTGCTGAAGCTGGTGCTGCTAACACTATAGTTGGCGATGCTCAGGACGGCGGTGATTTAATAGCTATGGGATTTGACTCTGGAAAACCTCAATTAGATGCTATAAGAAGCGGTATAATAAAAGGTTCTGTTACTCAAGACCCTTACAGCATTGGTTTCCAAGCTGTTACTTTAGCTTACAAAGCTTCTAAAGGTGAATCTGTTGCTAATGTTGATACTGGTGCTAAATGGTATGATAGTACAAATATAGATGATCCAGAAATAGCTAAATTATTATATGAATAATTTAAATTAAGGAGGATTTTTAATTAATTATGTTTAGAATGCAAAATAATTTACCAAAAGTAGGTATTAGACCTGTTATAGATGGTAGAAGAAATGGTGTTAGAGAATCTCTCGAAGACACTACTATGAATATGGCTAAAATAGCTGCAAAACTTATAGAAGAAAATATTAAACATCCTAGCGGTGAAAAAGTTGAATGTGTAATATCTGATACTACAATAGGCGGAGTTGCTGAAGCTGCTAGATGTCAGAAAAAATTTGATGAAAACAATGTTAAATTAACTCTTACTGTTACACCTTGTTGGTGTTATGGTTCTGAGACTATTGATATGACTCCTGCTATACC
>NZ_CALXYQ010000096.1 GCF_944393015.1 uncultured Brachyspira sp. | reverse complement strand
CAAAAGAAGTGGGGGTTCGGGGGCTAGTCCCCGAAAATAATAAAAACATAAAAACTATTTTTTGACAAACTATAGTTGTTTAGGTATATACCATTGTATAATACTAGCTAGTACATTGACTTTAAGTTTTAATATTGTATCATATAAACATAATTTTTATATTTTTAAAGGATATAATATGATTTTTGATTATAAAGGAATTACTAATAAAAATAAAGATTTAATATTTGTTGCTGGTCCTTGCGTTATAGAAAGCGAAGAAATGACAATGACTATAGCAAAAAAATTAAAAGAAATAAAAGATAAATTAAATATACAATTAATTTTTAAAGGAAGTTTTGATAAGGCAAACAGAACATCTCTTTCATCTTTTAGAGGACTTGGAATGAAAGAGGGACTTCAAATACTTCAGAATGTTGCTAAAGAATTTAATTTTCTTACTTTAACAGATATACATGTTCCTACAGATGCAGAAGAAGCTGCTAAATATGTTGATTTCTTACAGATACCAGCTTTTTTATGCAGACAAACTGATATGCTAAGAGCGGCATGCGAAACAGGAAAGGCAGTTAATGTTAAGAAAGGACAATTTATAAGCGGTTATGATTGTAAATATATAGCTGATAAATGTACTGACGCTATAAATGAGAACAGACTTTTTTTATGTGAAAGGGGAACTATGTTCGGATATGGTAATTTAGTTGTGGATATGAAGAATTTAGAAATAATGAAAAATTATGCACCAGTTATGTATGATGCCACTCATTCACTTCAAATGCCTTCTGCTAATAATGGACAATCAGGAGGAGCTAGAGAGTTTATACCTGCTATATTGAAATCGGCTGTTGCTTTGGGAATAGACGCTGTATTTATGGAGGTGCATCCTAATCCAGATAAAAGCCCTTCAGATTCAGGCACTATATTTGATTTGAATAAGGTTGAGGAATTGTGGACTCAGGTTATAAAGATCAATGATTTAGTTAAGAGTTTGTAATTAAAATATTGAAATGATTATAATTTTGTAATTTTTTATTGTTCTTTTTCCCGCCGCACGCCACAGGCGGACTTCGTCAAAGAACCAAAAAGTGCAAATAAAAATATTTTTAAATTAAGTTAATTATATTTTCATTCTAAGATAAACCATTAATTTAGAAAAATGTATATTTTGTTATGTTGAATGCTGATGTGTATCAAAAAATAAATATTGCTTTTCTAAAGGTATGTATTTAATAATTAAAATGTAATAAACCAAAATAAGATATAATGTAATTTGTATTTTTGCAATTTTGACGAAGTCCACCTCTTGAGGTGGGACACGGGAAAAGTTGAATAAATTTAAAAGTATTATTGTAAAATATAATAGTTTATATATAAATTAATAGAGTTATATTTAATAAAATTAGTAATTTAAAATAGGAATTTCAAATATGAAAAAGATAGTTATTGTACTTGCTTCAAGATTGGGTTCTACAAGGCTTCCTCAAAAAGCATTAAAAAAAATGGCTAATTGTGATAGTATGCTTGAACTTATTATTAAAAGATTAAGAAGTTCTAAAAGGGCTAATGATGTGGTGGTGGCTACTGAAGAAAAATCTTATGAAGCTTTTAAAAATATATTTGATAATTTGAAATGCAGTTATTTTATTGGAAGCGAAGAAGATGTACTTAATAGATATAGAAAAGCTGCTGAAAAGTTTAATGCCGATATAGTCGTGCGTGCTACAGGTGATAATCCTTTGGTGAGTGTTAAGGCTTTGGATATGATTATAGATTATCATATAGAAAAAAATGCTGATCTTAGTCATTATGATTTACTTCCTTATGGCAGCGGTGCTGAAGTGATAAATTATGAGGCTTTAAAAATTGCTGATGATAATTCTAAAGACAGTTTTGAGCATGAGCATATCACACAGTATCATTATAGAAACCCTAATAAATTCAAAATAGAAAATCCTAAAGTAGATGAAGCATTTGCTATGCCTGAACTTAGAACTACAGTTGATACTATTGAAGATTATAATAATGTATGCAAGATTTTTGAAAAATATAATAATGATATATATATTGATGTTGATACTATAATAAGCGATATAAGAAATGGAAGATAATAAAAGTTATTATGTTTATATAATACTTTGTGAAAATAATTCATACTATACAGGAATTACTAATGATCTTGTAAATAGATTTAATAAGCATGCAAAGGCTAGGGGAGCCAATTATACTAAACTTAGAAAACCTTTAAAATTCTTATCCGCATGGAAAGTTGAAAATATTAATATTGCTTTGAAAATAGAATATTATATAAAAAGTAAAAATAAAAAAATAAAAATTTTATTTGTAAAAAATAATAGGCTTCTTAAAACTTATTATATTAGAGATATGAAAAAGAAAAATAAAGATTTTAATAGCAGTATAAGTATTAGAAGTATAAGCAAAAAAAATATAGATCATATAAATAATATGCTTGATATTGAATAGTTAATAAAAATGCATATAAAAATCAATAATATTCTTTATTAATTCTATTATAATAATAATTAAATTAGTTAATATTTAGTTTATACCTAAACGAATATATTTTGTCAAAAATAATTTTTTTAAATTTTAGATATATGCATGGATTTCCCAACCGCTCTTCATACTTCGTAACACCCACAGTTCTTTTGTTGCCCCAAAGAAGCTTATATCCTAGATAAACTTAGATATGATTAGCGAAGGGCTATATTTTAGCTTAAATTAATAATCTATCTTACATGTAAAAGAATTTTAGTATGATTTAGTACTAGTTTTATACTTGCACTTTTGGCAACTTTGGCGAAGCCCGCAGAGCGTAAGCGGCGGGAAAAAGTTGACTAAAAAATGACAAACTTAAAAATTTTTAGTATATATTCCAACAGAAATAATATCATTTTATATATTTGACTGTGACGAATGTTAAATCATAAAATATGTCATTCACACTGTAGTTAACGAATTTTTTGAAAATGTTTCGTCCCCTAAGTCAATTTGTATTTTGACAATGGGGAATGAGTTTAACTGCTCGCCTATACCCTCATCTTCGTTCGGGTACGCTTCTCGGGGCTTCTCGCACCGTATTACTAAATATTTAATATAGTCCACTATAGGTGCGGCTGATTACCTTTCATTACTGCTTACTTTATATGTAATACTTCTTTGTAACATAGTATTTAATGGACACTAAAAAATGTTGATAAACTAGAATGGGAAAATTGTGCTTGTGTTTTAATGTTTTTGTCCCTCATATTGCCAAAAGACAATAAGCGGGAATGAGTTTAAAAACGCTCGCCGCGTGGCTTCCCGCACCGCATAACCAAACATTTGAGACAGTCCACTATAGGTGCGGCTGATTACCCACTAATTACCCAAACTTATGTACTGTAAAAATTAGCCTTAAATATTTTGTGAATGAGTTTAACTGCTTGCCGCAGGGGCTTCCCGCACCGCATAACCAAACATTTGAGACAGTCCACTATAGGTGCGGCTGATTACCTTTCATTACTGCTTACTTTATATGTAATACTTCTTTGTAACATAGTATTT
>NZ_CALXYQ010000095.1 GCF_944393015.1 uncultured Brachyspira sp. | reverse complement strand
AATAGAGGCTTTTATGTAAAAAATGATAATAATATCATAATAGAGAAATATTTAAGATTGTCAATGAAATATGATGCTAGTTTAGGCGGTTATGTAGAGAAAAAATATTGGAATATTAATGACTTTCAAAGAAAAGGATTAACATTAAAAAGAAAAACTGTAAACTTTGGTGTTGGTACTCATGAGTTTAATTTCCCAAGTGATGTTAATAGTATTACAGTTCATATATGTTCAGGTGGGGGCGGTGGATATTATGGCATATTGGATACAGCTGGAACAGCACATACTGTAGGAGGCGACTCTAAAATATTAATAAACGATAAAGCTATAACAACCTGCACTGGAGGTGGTATATTATATAAAACTGGAAGCGGTGCTTTAGAGATAGCAGGAGGAAAAGGTGGAGTAGCAAGCGGTCAAGGGAAATTAATAAATGGAAACAATGGAACAATTACAAGGTGGAATAATAAAAATCATAATACAGGTGCAGTATTCAGCAATAATACTACTTTAGCTAGCGGAGGAAATGGAGGCAATGGTTCTATAGAGGGTTATGGTTCAGCAGGCGGAGGAAGCGGAAGTGCAGCTATTGTAGATGTAACAAGAAGTATGCTTGGCAGTGCAGGTAAAATAAAAATTATAGTTGGTGCCGGAGGAAATGGAGGTACTAACAGTAACAATCATGGCGTTACTGCTAATGGAGAAAAAGGACAAGATGGGTCAGCAGTCATAGAATATATGCAGAAATAGTTTATATAGGAGTAAGTGAGCCGAAGCACATCTATAATTTATTATAGATGTAATTATAGCGTAGGCGAACATAGCAATAGTAATGAAGAGTTTTGCTAATATCATAGAACTTGATATTTCTAGTCCTGATACTAGATTAATATTTGCACCTTTCGGAGGTGTATGGAGAGCAAGTATTAATGAAATATACTCATTATACAGCAGTTCTTATTTTAATGAATTATTTAATATTAAAGAAAATGAATTGTATAATTTGTTTAATGTAGGCTCTATAAGTGTAGACAATGACAGAGGATATATAGAAGTATTTTCTTTAGAAGCTCTTTATAAACAAAATAAATCTTATTATCAATATAAAAAAGATAATATTAATTATATAGCTATACATTTTAATAACTTTGAAACTCCTTACAGTAAAAAAAATATTATTATAAATATAAAAAGATTATTCTCTACACGTGAATGGCTTGATAGTAATAATAATTTAATTACTGAATTAAATAATATGTATATAGAGCCTAGAGTGGAAGAAATAGATACAGCGGATATAGAAGGCGATTCACTTTCTTTTGATACTATTCAAACAAATGAAATGTCTGTTACATTAAGAAATGATGATGGCCTTTTTGATGATTTTATTAATTTATACGGCAATAGATTTTTAGTTAGGCAGGTATTTGACTATCAAGCGGACAGCCGAATGCCTGCCGATTTTAATAAATCGGCAGGAGCTTATAATGAGGCTGGGAGCGTAGCAGCAATAAGTGATTTTTCTGATTCAAAAATTATATTCTCTGGTTTTATTCAAAAGCCTGACTATGCTTTTTTAGAAACTGTAACAATAACAGCTTCAGATATAAGAGCTTCTTTTTCTGCTGAACTTCCTAAAAATGTTTTTAATGAAAAAGAATACCCAGATTTAAAGAACTTCCCTGAGAATGTTCAAAGCGGGGAAGATACTATTGACACCTGCAGAACTTTAGCAGCTGGACATGGCATTATAGTAAAATTAAAGCCTATAAAATATTATACTCCAAGCATACTAAATCCTGATTTGATTCCTGAAGTAGTTTTTGAAATATGCGATACATCAAGACATGCTATAGAAAATATTGTTAATAGGAAAGATCCGCTTGATGAAAATAAATTAAAACCTCATATATATTTTATAGAAACACCAGAGAGTGAAAATGAAATAATAGAACGTGAAGGAACTGTAATAAGCGGAGAATTAGAAATATTTATTCCAGAGTTCAAAGACTATAATGATGGAAAAGGAAGTCAAAGAGTATGGACTTTAGATAAAGAAAAAGGGCAGTTAATTTTCAGAGGGCATAAACAAGTACATTCTATAACAGATACTAATGATAATTTATATGAGTTATATGCAGAAATAGATATACCGCCTTATAAATCTTTAACTCTCATCAGAGAGGTTTTAGAAGATTATGAGAACATAGCATACATTAAAGAAAATTATAATATAGAAAATTGGCAGATAGAAGAAGAACGTTCAAGAGAAATCGCTGTTTTACTTGATAATGATAATAAAAAGACTACACTTGATGTAATAGGAGAACTTTCCTTTTTAGAACAAGGAAGATTAGAAATATACAATAATAAAATAGACTTTATTAGTACAAGGTTTCGCAGCAATGAAGCTAAGTATAAAATAAAGCAATACTGTATGGGAAGAGTTGATAAAACAGTAGAAGAAGGTGAATATTTATCAAGCTGCAGCATTAAATATGATTTATTAAAGTCTACATACAAAAATATTGATTTTGAAGAGGAAGCGAAAAAAAGGCATAGAATAAATGCACATGAGGAGTTTGAAACTTTATTAAAAAGAAAAGAAGATGCTATCAGTTTATCTAATGAAATAATGAGAAGCAGATATTTATTAAAAGAGTATTATACATTTGAATATTATGAAACTTTAGATTTTCTAAAGTTATTTGATATAGTAGAGTTTGAATATAAAAGAGAAAACGGCACTTACTACATAAAGCCTTGTAAGTGCGAGATACTTAAACTTAATATATTTGACAATGTTATAAAATTAAGACAATTATAGTTTTAGGGGGGTGTTAATGACTTGCGATAAATGCACAAAGAAAAAAGAATGCACAGCATTATGTAAAGACATGGAAGCTAAATTAATGAACAGTTTGAAAAACAATAATTTCTATGCAGAAAGTACAAATAAAAATATGAATAGAAAATATAATGACTGCTTATCTCAAACTATATATATTTACGGCTGTTCTGAGTACGAACATAAAAAAATCAGAAGAGTGATAGTAGCTTTACTTTCTAAAGAGCAAAGACAGGTATTAGAGCTTTATAATGAGGGCTTAAGTCAAAAGGAAATAGCTGAACAATTAGGAACTAATCAGGCAAATATATCTGCTAAACTGAAACATATAAAAAAGACTATCAAAAAAGGTTTAGTTTGTGTTATAGAGCGTATTATAGAATAAAATAAAAAGCGATATTTTAATTATATATTATAAGAAATATATAAGGATTAAAATATGGCAAAAGAAAGTATTACAGAATTAAGTAAAAAAGAAAGTTCATTGATAGAAAAATATATCAAACTGAAAAATGATAAAAAAAAGAATGAAGAAAATATTGAGGCTATGAAAGATGATGTTCTTAATATATTAAAAGCACATCAAGGTAAAATAGTTCATAACGGATATAACATATCAATGCATGAAAATACAACATATCAATACAGCGACTGCATAGTTAATATGGAAACAGAGATTAAAGTATTAAAACAAAGAGAAGTAACGCTTCAAATAGCAAAAGAAAAAAGCAGCAGCGAATATATAAAAGTATATGAGCTGCACGGAAACGTCTCTCAGGGAAAAGATAAGGAGGCAAGCCAAAATGATAAATAAAGAAACTATAGAAAAATTGAATATAAATACAAAATGGCTTACCCCATTAAACAATACACTAAATAAATATAACATAAAAGACAAAAAAGAGATAGCCATGTTCTTGGCACAAACAACACATGAAAGTAATAATTATAAAAGACTTGAAGAGAGCTTCAGATACACTCCTCAAAGGCTTTTTGATGTATTCAAAAAAAGAGTTGGAAGTTTAGAAAATGCTAAAAAATTATGTCTTCAAGGAGCTGAGGCTATAGGCAATTTTGTTTACGGCGGACGTTTGGGTAACGGCCAAGATGAAGGATATAAATACAGAGGCAGAGGCATTATTCAGCTTACTGGAAAAAATAATTATAAAAACTACGG
>NZ_CALXYQ010000094.1 GCF_944393015.1 uncultured Brachyspira sp. | reverse complement strand
TTTATTATCGATTTACTTATAGGCTTTTTTGAGCATAGCAATAATAAAAGCTGTTCTTTATTTTACTAAATAAAAAAGATTAAAAAATATAATAGGAGTATATATGATACCAATAATAACAGGATTTTTATCCAAAATAAACAAGAAAATCATTATAGCAGTCATAATGGTTTTAATAGTTTCTATTTTTATAGTATTAATAGCTGCTAAAGACAGTGAAATACATAAAAAAGAAAAAGAGATTGCACAGTATCAGGAAGATATTAAGGGCTTAGAACTTCAGGCTCAAACGCTTCAAAATGAGATACTGTTTATTAAAGAAAATGAAAAGCTTCAAAACAGCTTTAGTAATTCTAGTGTTATGATAAAAAATATAGATAAAGAATTACTGACAAGGAAAGAGCATGAAACATTTAATAATATATCTAATAATTTTTATAAGTACTTTAATAATATTAACTTCATGTCAGGCTCAGGTAAAATATGTAAAAATACCTCTATCCACACCTCCAGACATATTTATTATAAAACCTGTTACAAACAGACAAGATTTAATGAAAAGATATCAAGAAAGTATTATAAAAATTGGAGAGTGGCAGCTCTGGTATAATGTGCAAGTTTCTAGTAATTACTATTTGTATAAATAAAATCTTAAAAGCAGGAGCTTTATTATGTCTTTAGAAAAACCTGAAAACTATAAAGAAGTGCCAGCCCTGCAGGATGGTGAAATTGTATTTGCTGAGGATCATAATCAGACAATAGCAAATATAGAAAAGTTAAAAGGCGGAAAACCTAATGAAGCTCCTGTATCCAATATTAAAGAATTAAAAGATATATTAGATAAAATAATAACAAATAATTCTCTTAATGCATCTAGTATATACTTTGATAATCAAAATGCTCAGCTTAAATATATAAAATATAACTTTCCGAAGTTTAAATTAGATATAGGAGAAGAATATCATATAATATTTTTTAATGAAAAAAGAGAGCAACCACATTCTGCAGTTATAGAAAAACAATATGATGGAACATATAGATTTAAATCTATATCTACATTATCTAATTATCATTGTAACACTGGATTTGGAGGGCTTGTTGGATATATTAATGGATTTCATACTATAGCATCAATGCACGCTGTACTTTCTCAATTTTTTACTGTAGATAATATGACAACTTCTAAACTGCATAAAGAAGAGTTTTTAATATCTGAAAGTGAGAAAAAAGATGGAGAAGAAACTATAATATCTCGGATTGGAGAAAAAGATTATGAATTATATATTACAATTTATAATAAAATATTAATGTTTATTGTAATCCCTAATGAATATCCTATAGTTAATGAAAATAATAAAACAATGAAGGAAGGGAATTATAATATTTATTTTAATATAAAGAATAGGGTATTAAATAAGTTAGACAGAAATATATTTTTTAGCAATAATTTTCAAGAACCTTTCTTTAGATTAGAATTAATAAGATATGGAAATAAAGTAAAATTTGTTGGGGCATATAGATACATCAATAATGCTTCATCATTAATATGCTACAGCCCAATATTAGAAAAGTATTTTAATATCATTGATAATGAAAACAACTTAGTAAATACAAGCGGTATTACTTCCACTTCAGGAAAAGCGAAAAAGTTTGGATTTATTAGATATAATAATGAATATTTAAAGATAGCAAATCAGGACGGTTCAAATATAGTGGAAAATGAAATAATAACTTTCAATTTGACTCCTGATAAAAATGCAGAAGTAGAAGTAAAAGAAAAAGTAATAGAAACTGTGCAAGATGCTATAGAAGCGTTAAGCGATTCATATAACGGAGATTTTGATTCAGAATTTACAGAGCCTACTGAACCAGAAATACCAACAGAACCAGAAGAAAAACCTATTTATGATTTTCCAAAGTTTAAAGTAGAAATACCTGAAACCATAGATTTTATAGCAGGTGAAAAACAAACAATAACTATAAAAAAAATAGATGATAATTATTTTATTATTTTTAAATCAGTTCTTCATTTTCAATCAGAGATGCTTTTATATCTATATCAAAAAGATACTAATTTATATGAACTTTATAGTATCATTAATCAATTTTTTAAAACGGTATCTGATACTGAAGAAACTTATTATGATTCATTAGAAGGTGAAATAGTTTGGGAATCCATAACTAATCTAAAAGAATTGCAAGAAAATCCTCCAATTGATAAAGAAGGTAATATTAATTTTGATTTAATAGAAACGAAACCATTACAAATTAAATCTAGATTTAGAATAACTAATGGTATCAATTCTATGAATACTTTAGTTATAAAAAATGAGACTTTAGAAGAGATTGCTCCAGATACTATATGCCTATTAACTCTTAATATAAAAAATAGAGTATTAAAAAATCAGGATACTAATATATTTGCAAGTTCTTATGGTTTTATGAATATTCAAAAGAAAATCAATTTTTATCACCTTAGATTAGAACAAGAAAATAATACAGTAAAATTAAAAGGGCAATATATTAGAAAAGAGGGAGATGTAGGTTATCTAATAGCTTTCTACAGTCCCATTATAGAAAATTACTTTAATTTATCAAATATATCTTATTTTGATTTTAAAAATACAGATGGTATAACTTCAAGTTCAGGAAAGCCATTAAAATTTGCTTTTGTAAAAACAGATTCAGATAAATTAGAAGCTCCTTCTTATCTTCTATTTATAAGATATCAAGATGATACAGATATAGAGTTAGGAGAAACAATAACTTTTAATCTTACACCTGATAAAAACTATACCCTTGATGTTATGAATTGATTTTTTATAGTTAATAGCTATAAAAAATCAATTATTGCATAAAATTAATAATAAACTAAAAGGAGACATAAAAAATATGTTTAAGTTAATATTAATATTTTTAATAGGTGCTATGGTGTTTTTCACTTTCATTGAAATAGTAAAATACTATAACAAGTTTATGAATGAGAAAGAAGGAACATTCAAAGAGAGATTAAAAGCTCTCATTAAAGAAAAAACATCAATATATTATTTCATTAAATTAACTTATGGCTGCGTTATGTTTTTTATAGCTGTAATTTCATAGGACTTATTATGAAGGCATTAAAAGATTTAATATCTTGTTCCAAGACTGGCCATCTTTCTAGTATGCGTTTAATAAGTTTATTAGGTTCAGCTATTATGCTTGTTTGTATAGCTTTCTTAGTTTTTTCTAAAGATGTTAGGCTTGGAGAAGCTCTTCCATTTTTAATGGGTGGTTTGCTTGGACTTGCTGGATTTAAAAGTTATCAGTCAAAGTTCGAAGGTGATAAATAATTAATAATCCCTAATATTTTTTATTATATATATAAATCAAAAGCCATAATAAAAATCTTTATATTGAAATAGCATTTCTTTTTAGTAAGATAAAGTTTTTTATTTATTTTGTACTGAATGGATGCTTGTCAAAAGGCTGGAACTATAAAGGTTTCAGCCTCCTTTTTTATTTTATATTGTAAATATATAATTTATGTATATATCCTATATATTCTCCAATTCTCATTTTATATTTTTTAGCATAATTCCTAATATCCTCAAAATTATTTTTTTCTACTAAAACTCCCCAAGTAATTTTTTCTGTATTTTCTTCCATTTTTAATTTAGATATATTTTTTATATTTTTGCATGTATTATGTATCTCCTCTATATATTCTCCTAATGACATCTTATAATTATGAGCATATTCTTTCATTTCATCAATAATATTTTTATAATAATAAAATCCTAATGACACTTTTTTACTTTTATTATGTGGTAATATTAATTCCATTATATCTTTAGTTTTATTTTTCTTTATTTCTTCCATTTTTTATTCCTTATTTATTTTTTTGTCTATACTTTATAAAAAATAAATAAGTTAATATAAAATAAATAAAAAAGGTGTAACCGTATGTTACACCAAAGACAATAGAATATATAGAAAAAATACAAAGTTACCGTTTATAAGTTTATAATAAAAAATATTATTTTCAATAACTAAATAACTATTATAATGTTTAAGAGCCATAGATATTGCACACTTTTAGTTTAAAAAAAAGATGGTATTCCTTATAATTTATAATTGCTATAAATAAACCAAAAGGAATACCTATGAAACAGTATAATACACAACAGAAAAAAAAGATAGTAGAAATTATTAGTAAAA
>NZ_CALXYQ010000093.1 GCF_944393015.1 uncultured Brachyspira sp. | reverse complement strand
TTAGCATCTTTTGCTACTTTACTTTCAGTTTTAGGTGTTTCATATATAACACGTCCAACCATCAAGTTTACTATTTCATCTTTATTTGTTTCTTTAGTAATTTTTGTATCTATATATTCACCGTCTCTTATTACAGTTATTCTGTCAGATAATATAAATAATTCATCTAATCTATGAGAAATATATACTATTGATACGCCTGTTATTTGTAAGTCTTTAATTATTCTAAATAGTTCTTTGGTTTCTGATTCTGTTAATGCAGCAGTAGGCTCATCTAATATTAATATTTTAGAATTATGAGTTAATGCTTTTGCTATTTCTACCAATTGCTGTTTTCCTACAGTTAGAGATCCTATTTTAGCAGCTGGATTTATATCAACATTCATACCTTCAAATATTTTTTTTGCTCTTTTTATCATTAATTTATCATCTATCAATCCGAATTTATTTAAAGGCTCATGTCCTATGAATATATTCTGTGCTACAGTTAAATGATTCATTAAATTTAATTCCTGATGCACTATTGATATACCATTTTCTTCAGCTTCTTTAGGTCCAGATACTTCCAAAGGTTTTCCGAAATATTCTATAGTTCCGGCATCTTTTTTATATATACCGGATAGAATTTTCATAAGTGTGGATTTACCAGCTCCGTTTTCTCCTATCAAGGCCAAAATCTCACCTTTTTCTAAAGAGAAATTGAAATTCTTCAAAGCATAAACACCTTTGAACCTTTTTTCAATACCTGTCATTTTTAAAATTACATTATCACTCATAAGAATAAATTAATCCTTAAGTTTTAAATTTTTATTTATATTCTATATTCTAGTAAAAAAAACTGCTATAATCAACATCATATTGTTTTTTTTAAACCAAAAATGAAATAAATTTCATTTTTTTTATTTTTTATTATTTTGTTTTATTTTTTGTTAAAAAAAACACTTTTTTTATTGAATATGAAACAAAAATGTATTATATTATAAACATATATTTATTATGGTAGGTTATTATGAGTAATAAAGTTTATTCTATAGCTTGCGATTTCGGTTCATCTGGCGGTAAAATATTCTTATCTAAATTTGAAAACGATAAAATGACTTTGGAAGAAGTTCACAGATTTTCTTTAACTCCTATAAAAATTAATAATTATTATTATACAGATTTTATATATATGTATAATGAATTATTAAAAGGTATTAAAAAAGTTGTAGATATGGGAGTGCAGCCTTCATCTCTAGGTATAAATTCTTGGGGTGTTGATTATGGCTATATAGATAAAAATGGAGAATTATTATCCAATCCAGTAAATTACAGAGATACTAGAACTATAGATACTATAAAAAAATTGGAAAAAATAGGTTTAGGTGCTAGAGAATTATTTAATATAACAGGTATATCATGCATGCCTTTTAACACTGTAATGCAAATATATGAAGATATACAAGGCAGAGCAGATATTGTTAATAATGCTTCAAAATTATTATTTACTCCTGATTTATTTGGATATTTTTTAACAGGAAATATTTCATCTGAGTATACTATATCTTCAACTTCACAATTAATAGATGTGAAAAAAAAGGTATGGTCTGAAGAAATTTTGAAAAAAATTCATTTTGATATTAATAAGCTTCCTCCTTTAATTGAAGCTGGTACGAAAAAAGGTTTATTAAAACAAGAGATAGCAGATTATCTGGGATGCAAGCCATTCGATATTATAGCTGTTGCTTCCCATGATACTGCTTCTGCTGTATTATCAGCACCTATTTTTGATGATAATACAGCATACTTGTCTTCAGGTTCATGGTCTTTGCTTGGAGTAGAATTGAAAGAGGCAGTATTAACCGATGAAGCTTTTGAAAATAATTTCACAAATGAAATGGGTTATAATAATACTATAAGATTCTTAGAAAATATTAACGGACTTTGGACTATACAGCTATTACAAAAGAAATGTCAAATCTCATTTAATGATATGGAAAAATTAGCAAGAGATAATATTAAAGATGAACATAGAATAGATATTAATGATAATAGATTCTATAATCCTAAAGACATAGAAGATGAAATATTATCTTATTATAAAGATACAAATCAGCCTAATGTATCAAAAGATTCAAGAGGTGTTATAATAGCTTCCGTATATAATTCGCTAGCAGAAAGTTATGCTAAATATATCAATAGTCTTAAAAAACTTTTGAATAAAGATATTAAAAAATTATGTATTGTAGGCGGAGGAACTAGAGATAAATTAATATGCGAGCTTACTAAAGAAAAAACTAATTTAACAGTTTCAATAGGACCTATAGAATGTACAGCTACAGGTAATATTTTATCACAATTTAAAGCTTTAGGGGTTTTAAAAGATGTTGAAGAAATGAGAAAATTAGTTATAAACAGTTTTGAAATAAGTGAAATATGATATAGTATTATAAATTATTTATTTTTTAAGGAGAAAAGATGTCTAAAAATAGTAGAAAAGATTTAGCTAAAAGTATAATAGATGCTTGTTTAAGTATGAGGAAAGATGGTGTTAATCAGGGAACTGCTGGTAATATAAGTCTTAGATATGAAAATGGTATGCTTATTACACCTTCCGGTATGCCTTATGAGATTATGACTCCAGATGATATTGTTTTTGTTGATGAAAATGGTACTCCTGAAAAAGATAAAATACCTTCAAGCGAATGGAGATTCCATTTATCAATACTTAAAGATAATCCTAATTTTAATGCCGTGATACATAATCATGCTATTTATTCTTCTATGGTTTCTATATTAAATATAGATTATATACCTGCTATACATTATATGGTAGGTGTTGCCGGAGGAAATAAAATTCCTTGTGCTAAATATGCTACTTATGGTACTCAGGAACTATGTGATAATATTTCTGAAGCTATGAAAGGATATAAAGCTTGTATATTAAAAAATCATGGACTTCTTGCTGCTGATGAAACTTTGCCTAAAGCATATCATGTAATGATGGAAGTTGAGAATTTAGCAAGATTATATATGGGAGTAAGAGGAATAGGGGATTATTCAGTTTTATCTGATGCTGAAATGGAAATAGTTTTGGAAAAATTCAAAAACTATGGATTAAATGTTAAGCATAAAACTAAAGATAAGCCTAAAACAAAAGCTAAAGCAAAAACTAAAAAATAAATTAAATCTTTTAAAGCTATAGAAGATATAATAAAATAAAAAATATAATAGGAGGAATTTTATGGCTAGATATATTTTAAATGAAACAAGTTATTTTGGTATTGGTATAAGAAGCGAGCTTGCTACTGAAATTAAGGCAAGAGGATTTAAAAAAGCATTATTAGTTAGTGATAAAGTTTTGGATTCTTGCGGAGTTCTTAAAAAAGTAAAAGATGTTTTAGATGGTGCTGGTATATCTTATGATACATTTTTAGATATTAAGCAAAACCCTACTATTAAGAACTGTAAAGACGGATTAGCAAAATATAATGAATCAGGTGCTGATTTCTTGATTGCTGTTGGAGGCGGTTCTGTAATGGACGTTGCTAAAGCTATAGGTATTACAAAAAATAATCCTGATTTTGCTGATGTTAAATCTCTTGAAGGAGTTGCAGCTACTAAAAACAAAAGTGTACCTATTATGGCTCTTCCTACTACTTGCGGTACTGCTGCTGAAGTTACTATTAACTATGTAATCATTAATGAAGAAGAAAATAGAAAAATGGTTTGTGTTGACCCTAAAGATATACCTATAGTTGCTTTTGTAGATGCTGAACTTATGGCTTCTATGCCTAATAGTCTTGTTGCTGCTACTGGTATGGATGCTTTAACTCATGCTATTGAAGGCTATATCACTAAAGGTGCTCATACTATTTCTGATATGTTTGAATACAAAGCTATGCAGCTTATTTCTAAACACTTAAGAGGTGCTGTTAAAGATAAAAATATGACTGATATGGACGGAATGAGTATTGCTCAGTATGTTGCTGGTATGGGTTTCAGTAACGTAGGACTTGGTATTGTTCACTCTATGGCTCACCCTCTTGGAGCTATATTTGATATTCCTCATGGTGTTGCTAATGCTGTACTTCTTCCTACTGTTATGGAATTTAATATGCCTGTTTGTATAGATAAATATGTTGATATAGCTGTGGCAATGGGTGAAAAAGTTGATGGATTAAGCAAAGAGGAAGCTGCTAAACTTGCTGTAGAAGCTGTTAGAAAACTTTCTAAAGATGTTAATATTCCTGCTAATTTAAGAGAATTAAAAATTAAAGAAGAAGATCTTCCTAGATTAGCAAAAGACGCTTTAGCTGATGTATGTACTGGCGGAAATCCTAGAGATGTAACATTAGATGATATATTGGCTTTATATAAGAA
>NZ_CALXYQ010000092.1 GCF_944393015.1 uncultured Brachyspira sp. | reverse complement strand
AATAGAGGCTTTTATGTAAAAAATGATAATAATATCATAATAGAGAAATATTTAAGATTGTCAATGAAATATGATGCCAATTTAGGCGGATATGTAGATAAAAAATATTGGAATATTAATGACTTTCAAAGGAAAGGATTAACCTTAAAAAGAAAAACAGTGAGCTTTGGCGTAGGTACTCATGAGTTTAATTTTCCTGATGATGTTAATAGTATCACAGTTCATATATGTTCAGGAGGTGCGGGAGGTTATTATGGTTTATTAGATAAAGTTGGAACTGAACCAACAGCAGGCGGCAACTCTCAAATATTAATAAATAATCAAGCAATAACAACATGTCAGGGAGGTCAAATAGCTGTAAAAACAGGTACTATAACTTTGAATGGAGGAAAAGGAGGTGTCCCAAGCGGACAAGGTAAATTAATCAATGGAAATAATGGAACTTCTACAATATATAGTGGAAAGAATCCAAATACAGGTGCAGTATTCAGCAATAATACTACTTTGGCTAGCGGGGGAAATGGAGGCAATGGTTCTATAAATGGTTATGCTTCAGCAGGCGGAGGAAGCGGAAGTGCAGCTATTGTAGATGTAACAAGAAGTATGCTTGGCAGTGCAGGTAAAATAAAAATTATAGTTGGTGCCGGAGGAAATGGAGGTACTAATAGTAACAATCATGGCGTTACTGCTAATGGAGAAAAAGGACAAGACGGCTCAGCAGTCATAGAATATATGCAGAAATAAAATTAAATGGGTAGTGAGAAAAAGCCGCCAAGTTAATTTATTAACTTGGGATTGTTAGGCTTTTTCGAGCATAACAATAATAAATATATGCAGAAATAGTTTATATAGGAGAAAGTGAGCCGAAGCCAGCAAATAAATTTATTTATTTGCTGATTATTGGCGTAGGCGAACATTGCCTACGGCACGCAAGGCGGCAATAGTAATGAAAAGTTTTGCTAATATTATAGAACTTGATATTTCTAGTCCTGATACTAGATTAATATTTGCACCTTTCGGAGGTGTATGGAGAGCAAGTATTAATGAAATATACTCATTATACAGCAGTTCTTATTTTAATGAATTATTTAATATTAAAGAAAATGAATTGTATAATTTGTTTAATGTAGGCTCTATAAGTGTAGACAATGACAGAGGATATATAGAAGTATTTTCTTTAGAAGCTCTTTATAAACAAAATAAATCTTATTATCAATATAAAAAAGATAATATTAATTATATAGCTATACATTTTAATAACTTTGAAACTCCTTACAGTAAAAAAAATATTATTATAAATATAAAAAGATTATTCTCTACACGTGAATGGCTTGATAGTAATAATAATTTAATTACTGAATTAAATAATATGTATATAGAGCCTAGAGTGGAAGAAATAGATACAGCGGATATAGAAGGCGATTCACTTTCTTTTGATACTATTCAAACAAATGAAATGTCTGTTACATTAAGAAATGATGATGGCCTTTTTGATGATTTTATTAATTTATACGGCAATAGATTTTTAGTTAGGCAGGTATTTGACTATCAAGCGGACAGCCGAATGCCTGCCGATTTTAATAAATCGGCAGGAGCTTATAATGAGGCTGGGAGCTTAACAACAATAAAAGATTCAAAAATAATATTCTCTGGTTTTATACAAAAACCTGAGTATGCTTTTTTAGAAACAGTAACAATAACAGCATCTGATATAAGAGCTTCTTTTTCTACTGAACTTCCTAAAAATGTTTTTAGTGAAAAAGAATATTCAGATTTAAAAAACTTCCCAGAGAATGTACAAAGCGGAGAAGACATTGTTGATACTTGCAGAACATTTGCGGCAGGACATGGTATTATAGTAAAATTAAAGCCTATAAAATATTATACTCCTGATATATTAAATCCTGATTTAATACCAGAAGTAGTTTTTGAAATATGCGATACATCAAGACATGCTATAGAAAATATTGTTAATAGAAATGATCCTCTTGATGAAAATAAATTGAAGCCGCATATATATTTTATAGAAACACCAGAGAGCGAAAATGAAATAATAGAACGTGAAGGAACTGTAATAAGCGGAGAATTAGAAATATTTATTCCTGAGTTCAAGGATTACAATGATGGAAAAGGAAGCCAAAGAGTATGGACATTAGATAAAGAAAAAGGTCAGTTAATTTTTAGGGGACATAAACAGGTACATTCTATAACAGATACTAATGATAATTTATATGAAATATATGCGGAAATAGATATTCCACCTTATAAATCTTTAACTTTAATGAGGGAGATTTTAGAAGATTATGAAAACATAGCATACATTAAAGAAAATTATAACATAGAAAATTGGCAGCTTGAAGAAGAACGTTCAAGGGAAATAGCAGTTTTACTTGATAATGATAATAAAAAGACTACACTTGATTTGATAGGAGAACTCTCTTTTTTAGAACAAGGAAGATTAGAAATATACAATAATAAAATAGACTTTATTAGTACAAGGTTTCGCAGCAATGAAGCTAAGTATAAAATAAAGCAATACTGTATGGGAAGAGTTGATAAAACAGTAGAAGAAGGTGAATATTTATCAAGCTGCAGCATTAAATATGATTTATTAAAGTCTACATACAAAAATATTGATTTTGAAGAGGAAGCGAAAAAAAGGCATAGAATAAATGCACATGAGGAGTTTGAAACTTTATTAAAAAGAAAAGAAGATGCTATCAGTTTATCTAATGAAATAATGAGAAGCAGATATTTATTAAAAGAGTATTATACATTTGAATATTATGAAACTTTAGATTTTCTAAAGTTATTTGATATAGTAGAGTTTGAATATAAAAGAGAAAACGGCACTTACTACATAAAGCCTTGTAAGTGCGAGATACTTAAACTTAATATATTTGACAATGTTATAAAATTAAGACAATTATAGTTTTAGGGGGTAGATTATGATTACAAGTTTAGGAGTTATTGCAATAGATAATATGGCGGTAGAAGATATAGCATACAGCAATAATTACACTGAGTATATTGAGCTGAAAAATGATATAGATTCGGCTAAGAAAAAATTAAAGATTAAAAATATTTGCAATACTTATGATGCTTTAAAAATAGCAGAGTATATAAATAATTTAGGAGATAACAAATGAAAAAAAATACTAATACCTGCAATTTATGCCGTAAGAGAGATAAATGCAAAGCCTTATGCGATAATATGAAAAAAGCAATAAGAAATAAAAAAAATAACAATGATATTTATTCTGATGCTACATTTAATGTATTTGAAACAGATATCTCTAAAGTTATATATACTTTCGGACTTTCAAAAGTAGAAGATAGGGATAGTAAAAGAATAATAATAGCATTACTTAAAAAAGATCAAAGAGAAATGCTTGAACTGCTTGCAAAAGGATATACACAAAAAGAAATAGCTGAAAAATTAAGAATGTCTCAAAGTAATGTATCTCAAAAATTAAATAATATAAAAAAAGAGCTTCAGGATTCGATGATACAAATAATGCCGTATATTTTATAATTTTTTCTCTAAGCAATGAATTATCCTTATATTTTTTTATATAAGTGTATGAATATAAATATAAGGATAAAACATGTCAAAAGAGAGTATAACAGAATTAAGTAAAAAAGAAAGTTCATTGATAGAAAAATATATCAAACTGAAAAATGATAAAAAAAAGAATGAAGAAAATATTGAGGCTATGAAAGATGATGTTCTTAAATTATTAAAAGCACATCAAGGTAAAATAGTTCATAACGGATATAACATATCAATGCATGAAAATACAGCATATCAATACAGCGACTGCTTAGTTAATATGGAAACAGAGATTAAAGTATTAAAGCAAAGAGAAGTAACACTGCAGATAGCAAAAGAGAAACAAAAAACTGAATATATAAAAGTATATGAATTAAAAAAATAGGAAAGTAAATAATAAGCAATAATAAGCGAGTATGAGCCGCCGCTATACTGGAGTATAGCGGGATTTTTAGGCGAATACGAGCATAACAGCAATATAGAAAATAAAGAGGTTTAATCTATGCTAAATGAAAATATATTAAATAAAATCGGTATAAATAAGAAATGGCTTTTACCATTAAATAATGCTTTTCAAAAACATAACATTACAGACATAAAAGAAGCTGCTATGTTCTTGGCACAAACAACACATGAAAGCAATGATTATAAAAGACTTGAAGAGAGCTTCAGATACACTCCTCAAAGACTTTTTGATGTATTCAAAAAAAGAGTAGGAAGTTTAGAAAAAGCTAAAGAGTTATGCATTCAGGGAGCTGAGTCTATAGGCAATTTTGTTTACGGCGGGCGTTTGGGGAATGGCCAAGATGAAGGATATAAATACAGAGGCAGAGGCATTATTCAGCTTACTGGAAAAAATAATTATAAAAACTACGG
>NZ_CALXYQ010000091.1 GCF_944393015.1 uncultured Brachyspira sp. | reverse complement strand
AACAAGCAACAAGCAACAAGCAACAAGCAACAAGCAACAAGCAACAAGCAACAAGCAACAAGCAACAAGCAACAAGCCTAAATTTATTTTCTAACCTAAATTTATCTAAATACACAAAAAAAATTTATCAATTTAAATACTATCTATGTATTTTATGGAGTAATTTATGAAGAATAATAAATTATTTTTATCAATATTAATAATATTTATAGCTGCCTTAATAATTCTTATTGCATTAGGATATAAAACAAGAATCGGATATTTAACAGAATTTAAATTTGATGAATATCATATAAATAGAACTTTAGAATTAAATGGATTAAACATAGATGAAGTAAAAAAAACTTTCACTATAGATAATACATTAAATAATGAAGCCTTAATAAATTACATATTTACAAATGAAGCCATTACAAATTATAGTTATGGTTATAAAGTAGGTTATTATAGTAAAGTTTTTAAACATAGCGATTTATATGGGGTTTATCCTAATACAAATAAAATTTTAATAGATAATAATTTTCTTAAAGAAATAAAAATGGATAAACCTGGAAGTCCTTTTGGTAATTTAATTTCAGAAAAAATATTAAAATACGATGAAAAAATAGATAATATAATATATACATTAAAAGTTAAACAAAAATTATTGATGACAATATTTATATTATTAATATTATTGAGAATTATAATAAATACTAATCTATTAAACATGAAATTTGTAATTGAAGATTTTATTTATAATTACAATTTACCTAAGTATAATGATGAAAATACTTATAATTCTATACATACTTTTATAAATAATTTTCTAATTTCATTAACAATAACAATAATATCTATATTTATTTTTAAAATTTTAAATTTTGAAGATATCAAAATATATGGAATTTCTTTGATTATAATTACATTATCATTATATTTTCTAAATAATATAAAAATAAATTATTTTTATAAAATATATAATGAAATTTTTTCTAATTACTCTGGTAAAATAATAGTCTTATTAATAATAACAACTTTCACATTATCAATCCTTAATACATTCATTGAACTTAGAGAATGGAAATATCCTTCTTTTTTACAGTCCTGGTATGAATTATTGATTAATGGAAATATTAATCTATTCTTAATAGAATTAATATTTGCTTTTTTGCTTTTCTTTTTTGTAATAAAAAATACTAATAAACTTATAACAATATTTTTAGCAATAATTTTTGCAATTTTTATAATATATTGTGAATATTTTCCTAAAGTATATGATGTATGGCATCATGTAGCACATTTTACATCAGCATTTATGGTTTATAATAATATTCCATATCAGCAAAATATGTACAGTATACTTGGTCATTATGCAATCTTGATGAAACCATTTTTTCATATATTTGGTTTTAATGTAAAAATATATTCTATTTTAATTACAATATTATCAGGCATATCAATTATATCTATAATACTTAGTATATTTATATTAGTAAAAGATAAAGTTTATATTACTATAGGATTACTATTAACATTATTTTCAAGCATATTTTTTATATCTTATGTACAATATATAGCTATAAGACCTCTAAGAATATTTTTTCCAAGTATTATGATATTATATATGACTGTAGTTGGCTCTAAAAAGAATATATTATTTTTGATAATAGGATATTTATTGGCATCTTTAAGTATTTTATGGAATGCAGAAACTGGCATTGTATTATCAATATCATTATTAATAGCAAATATATATATTTATTGTTATGATTATACTTTGAAAGATAAAGAATTCTATTTTAATATAATAAAACAATTTATTTTTTTAATAGCTTCTATTTTATTTTCTTATGCTATATTAAACATTTTTAATGTATATTTACTTCATGGTGAACATCAAACAATTGAAGATTTATTGTTTCCATTATTAACAGGACAAGTAAAGTATACTGAAATAAAAATTAATAAATTTTTTAATTATTGGCTTATAGTTGTTTTATTTTTTTTAATACCATTTTTATTCTATTTAAAAGAAATGAGGATATTTAAAAATCACTACCATCAAAATATAAAAAATTATTATCCAACAATAATATATATTTCAGTATCAGCATTAGGAGTATTCTCTTATTGTATAAACAGAACAGCATTTTTTAACAGCACAATAATTTTTCCAATGATATTAATAATAATGCCATTTTTACTATATAGACTTCATATATTATATTTTAATGTATATAAAAATACAAATTTCAAACAAATTAAAAATATAACACTATCCTTGCTCATAATAGGAATGTTATTCACTATGTTTATGTCAGTAAATAATTATAATATATTTTATAAATATTTAGTTAATAAATTAGATAATAATATTTTTAAAGAAACCAATGTGTCTACCAAATTTTACAGCTATATGATTAATAAAGATAAAAGTGATGGAAGAGATGTTGTCATAACTGAATTTATGAAAAAATATGGATATAATGGCATAGCTTCATTTGGAGGATATTTTGAATATGGTTATGCTAATTTAAATTGGACTAATTCTTTAATACTACCAAATATGAGTGATTGGTGGAATCCTTCATTTGGTTATAGTAATGCTATAAAAATATTTTTAGATAAACAACCTAATATATTTTTATCTGAAGAAAAAATATATGATCCACCTTTTTATATTAATAATGATTATATATCATGTATAAATAATTTTAATGAATTTGTAAAGAAAAATTACACAAACATACCTACTGAATATCAAAAATATAATTTATATATGTATAAAAAAATAGATAAAAGTCAGTAAAATTCAATATAAAAAAGCCTAACTATTATTTAATAGCTAGGCTTTATTTATAATATTAAATATTAATTATTCGCTTAAAATTTTTCTTAAAACTTCATTAACAAGTTTAGGGTTACCTTGACCTTTAGTAGCTTTCATTGTCTGACCTACTAAGAAGCCGAATGATTTTTCTTTACCTGCTTTGAAGTCAGCTACTGATTTAGGATTTTCTTCTAAAACTTTTCTTATTATTGTTTCAAGCTCGCCAGTATCGCTAACTTGTTTAATACCTTTTTTCTCAACTATAGCAGAAGGAGCTTCTCCTGTTTCGCACATATCTTCAAAAATCTCTTTAGCTATTTTACCGCTTATAACATTTTCATCTATAAGTTTGAAAATCTCCCCTATATGCTCTGCTTTAGGTTTGAAATCTTTTATAGTTTGAAGTTTTTTGTTTAAGTAAGCATTAACTTCAACCATTATCCAGTTGCTTATTTTCTTAGGCTGTTTAGGATAAGCTTTAACTGCTGCCTCATAATAATCAGCTAATGCAGCATCTTCTGTTAATACAACTATATCCTGATCCGGTAAGTCATAATCTTTTTTAAGTCTTTCGCGTTTTTGCTGAGGAAGTTCTGGAAGCTCTTTTTTAGCCTGCTCAATCTCTTCATCTTTTAACACTAAAAGAGGTATATCTGGGTCTGGGAAATATCTGTAATCTGCAGCACCCTCTTTTGAACGCATACCTTTAGTAGTGTTTTCTTTAGCATCGTAAAGTCTAGTTTCTTGTAAGATTTTCTCGCCGTTATTTAAAGCTTTAATTTGTCTTTTAATCTCATAATCAATAGCAAGTCTTACATTTCTAAAACTGTTCATGTTTTTAACTTCAGTTTTAGTTCCAAGTTCTGTACTTCCTTTAGGACGTATAGAAACGTTAGCATCGCATCTCAAAGAACCTTCTTCCATGTTACAATCAGAAACATCAATATATTTGAAGATTTTTTTAAGTTCTGTTAAATATTGATAAGCTTCTTCACCAGTAGAAATATCCGGTTCGCTTACACATTCAATCAAACAGCATCCGGCACGGTTTAAGTCTACATAGCTTAAAGGTCTTCCTGTATCATCATGCACAAGTTTACCAGCATCTTCTTCCATGTGTATTCTGTTTATTCTTATGCTTTTATTATAAGAAGAACCATCATCATTAAGTACAGTAATATCAAGATGACCTTCTGTACAGATTGGTTCATCCATTTGAGTAATCTGATAGTAGGAAGGCAAATCTGGGTAGAAATAATGTTTTCTAGCAAATCTGCTTTTCTTTTGAATAGTGCAGTTAGTAGCAAGTCCTGCTTTGATAGTTTTATGCACCATTTCTTTATTAACTATAGGCAAAGTACCAGGGTGAGCCTGACATCTTGGACAAGTAAGAGTGTTTGCAGGAGCACCGAAAGTGTTTGGGCATGAACAGAATGCTTTAGTTTTAGTATTAAGCTGAACATGCACTTCTAATCCTATGACTGCTTCATATTCCATATTTATTAATCCTAATTATTAAAGTAATTTTTAAAATATTATGTTTATTTTATATGAATTTTGATTTTTTTTCAAGTATATCAAAAATTTAAAAATGTTTAAGAGCCATAGATATTGCACACTTTTAGTTTAAAAAAAAGATGGTATTCCTTATAATTTATAATTGCTACA
>NZ_CALXYQ010000090.1 GCF_944393015.1 uncultured Brachyspira sp. | reverse complement strand
GCAAAGCCCCAGATATAAAAACAAAAATATAAATTTATTTTTGACAAAATATAGTTGTTTAGGTATATACTAAAAATATCGCCGTCATACTAAATTTATAAAATTATTAGAATTAATTTTACTTATTAATCTTCTGCGTTTGAATAAAATAACTTCTATTATCTAAATATATCTTAACATATTAACATAATATAGTATTTGTAAAAAATTAAAGCTATTTTATTAAAGATGAAAAATCTTCTTCAAGTTTTTTTCTTAATCTTACAATTCTTCTATTTTTATCTTTTGCAATAAGATCATATATTTCTTTGACATTATCTTTTGTTATAGTTATATAATCTTCTTTAGGATAAAATGCCTGCATATATATTTTAAGTCTTGTATGCAATTTCTCCTCATCATCACAAATAAAGGTTATATCTTTCAATTTATCTAAATTCCAATGTTCTAAAGATTCATAATGATCAAACTTTTCTGCATATTTAAACATAAACTCTATATTGGTTACTTTCTTTGTATTCCATTTATCAAGGGGCTGATTAAAACTTTCTGCTGAAAGAAACATACAGCTCATATAGTTTACATTAGACACATTCCAACTATTTAAAGGCTGATCAAATTTTTTACAATCATCAAACATTCTACACATATTTTCAACATTAGAAGTATCCCATTTATCCAAAGGCTGATTAAAAAATTCACATTCCTCAAACATGCCTCTCATATTTTTCACTTTCGATGTGTTCCAGCTATTTAAAGGCTGATTAAACTCTTTGGCACCGCAAAACATAAATCTCATATCTTCAACATTAGATACGTCCCAATTATCCAAAGGCTGATCAAAATTAGAACAATAAGCAAACATATTATTCATACTTTTTACTTTGGATACATTCCAATTGCTTAAATCATGATCAAAATCTATATTTGAGTATCTTACCATTGAATTATATCACATATAAGCAAACATCATATCCATATTTGTAACATTAGAAACATCCCAATCTTCTATGCCTTCAAAATCTTTTCTTTTACTTTCATAAAAAAGTTTACTCATATCTGTGATAAGACTTGTATCAACATCATAAAGTTTTATACCGTCAGTAAATACTAGTTTTTTTAATTCTGTTTTTGTTTCTGGTTTATATTTTTTCATAATCTAATATCCTAATCATAAAAAATTAAATATAATCATATAGTACTATACTAAATTAAATAGAATTTGTCAAAATTAATTTAGTATTTTTATTATTGTTTGCTTCAGATAAAATATATTTTACAAATAAATAGTACATTCTAAACAACTATATTTTATCAATTTTCTGATGTTCTTTTTCCCGCCGCAAAAAGAACCAAAAAATGCAAGGATAGAATTAGTACTAAATCATACTAAAATTGTCTACATGTAAGGTAATTTACTAATTTAAGCTAAAATATAGCCCTTCGCCGAAGGCGGGCTGTGCCTGCTTCTTTTGCTACCACAGGCACTCCCTATGGTAGCAAAAGAAGTTGGGGTTCGGCACGTCTGTGTGCTTCGCAGGGCTAGTCCCCGAAAATAATAACAATATAAAAAATAAAATTGACAAAATATAGTTGTTTAGCTATATACTCTGTAACATATAAAAATTAAAATAAATCAGTTAGTCTGAAATCAAAAATCATAAACACTAAAAATGTATAAACAAATCTCTTGCTTATATCTTTTTTATTTTCACCCTTTTTGAAATCAATACTAATATTTACTAAATCATCATATTCTACTTCCTCATCAACTTTTGCAGACATAGTAAAAATATCTCCGTCATTTGCTGTGAATGTATATGTTATAATGTCATTATCTCCTAATACATCATTGGTATGCATATCATATTTTTGAGCAAAGAATTTAAAAGCTCCATAGCTTGTATCTATATTTTTTATTTTCTTTATTTCTTTTTTCAAATTATCTTTATTTAATTTTATAGATGTTAATTGATTTATAGCCTGTGATAATTTACAATCTTCAAGCTGTTTTCTCCATTTATCTATAGTTTTATCGTCCATTTCTATAGGAGTTGCCAAACTCATGAAATTATCAGCATTAATTTTTATTTTTTCATTTTCTGTGTTTAAATATTTTCCATCGTTTGTATATCTGAAAGTTGTTATAAAGTTTTTATCTTTATCATACAAGTTCCATATTAAACTAGAACTAAATTTATTCATTAAATAATTATCAATAAAAACTTCTTTAAACAAGTCATAACTCAATATATCACCGTCTATTAACATAATACTTAAAATATGTGAGCTATGATTAATAAACTTATCTGCTTCTTTACCCAATTCTTTTATTTTATCTTTTAATTTTTTATCAAGATTTTGAGGTACTTTTTTTAATTCTTTATTATTTTTTATATCGAATAAACTTAAAGTATAATCATTATTAACAATTAATTTATAATCTTTATTTAATTCTTTTTCACCTTTAGAATTAAATCCTAAATTAGCCGTACATCTTAATCTAAATTCAGTATAACCTATATTCATTTTTTCAAGTAACTCATTAATCATTTCTACTGCTTCTTTACGAATTGCACTTTTAGTTGAATTTAGATATATTTTATATAATAAACTCTGAGCGTATCTGCTTTCTATATTGAAGCTTATCATTGTAAGGAGATTTTTTGATTCAATAGTATTCATTAATTCTGATATTTTCTTTAAAGCTTCATCTCCTCCGTACATAGCATAAACAAAAGCAGTGATAACTTCATCTTGATTTTTTAAATAAATCTCTTTAGTAAAATTTACAAATGATTTTAAATCAAGCAAATTAACCATGTTATCAATTTTTTCTAATTTTTTAATAGTTTTCTTTAAAGACAAATATTCTGAATATATATACTTTATAAGATTGATATTCACTTCTCTTGATTTATCTTTTACTAGAACAGGACAATTCTTTATAAATTCAAGTTTCTTATCATATTTTTTAGCATTGTAATTTCTTTCAGCATACTTTTCTGCTTTTTCTATAGTTTTGAAATTATAATTATTTGTAACAAATGAAAGCTCTGATGAGAAATCACTTTCAAGTCTTTTTTTCAATCTTACAACTTTTTTATTTTTATCATCTGCAATAAGTTCATATATTTCTTTAACATTAAATTTTGTTATACTTATAATATCGGCCTTAGGAAAAAATGCCTGCCTATATACTTGAATTCTTGTAGGTAATTTATCCATATCCTTATCATCACAAATTATACTTATAGCTTGTAAACTGTCTAAATTCCAATTTGCTAAAGATTCATAATGATCAAACTTGCGTGCATAGGCAAACAACAACATTACACTAATGACATTTCTTGTATCCCATTTATCAAGAGGCTGATTAAATTCTTCTGTAAAAGCAAACATATGCTCTATATTTGTTACTTTAGACATATTCCAGCTATTTAAAGGCTGATTAAATTTACCGCATGCTCTAAATGCAAATTCCATACTTTCAACATTAGAAGTATCCCATTTATCTAAAGGCTGATTAAAATTTTCACAGCCCGAAAATATATGTTGCATATTTTTCACATTAGATACGTCCCAATCATTAAGAGGCTGATCAAAAGCTTTACAATAACGAAACGTCTTTGATAAATCTTCAACATTAGATACATTCCAATTATTTATATTCTGATTAAATTTCAAAGCCACATTAAACATATTAGACATATCTTTAACATTAGAAACATCCCATTTGTCCAAAGGTTTATTAAATGCTTCACAGTTATGAAACATATCGCTCATATCTTTCACTTTAGATACATTCCAATTATTTAAAGGCTGATTAAACTTTTTAGCACCAAAAAACATGCCAGACATATTTTCCACATTTGAAACGTCCCATTTATTTAAAGGCTGATTAAAATATGTACAACAAGCAAACATATAAATCATGTTTTTCACTTTTGATACATTCCAATTATTTAAATTAGAATTAAACTCTGTCATTGAGTATTGGCCCAAAACATTGTAGTCCATATATGCAAACATATAAGCCATATTCTCAACATTAGAAGTATCCCACTCTTCTATGCCATCAAAATCTTTTCTTTCACTTTTATTAAAAAGGTCGCTCATATCTGTAATAAGACTTGTATCAATATCACCAAGTTTTATACCGTTGTTGGTGAATACTAATCTTTTTAATTCTTCTTTTGTTGTTGGTTTATATTTTTTCATAATCTCATTATAAATTTTAATATATGTAAATAGTAGCAATCAATTAACTACAAATAATAATACTTATTTATATACTAAAAATTTTTAAGTTTGTCAATTTTTTTATTCAACTTTTTCCCGCCGCAAAAAGTTGCAAAAAGTGCAAGTATAAAATTAGCACTAAATCATACTAAAATTGTTTTACATGTAATATAAACTATTAATTTAAGCACACCTTCCTCAGGTACTCAGAGCGAAAAACACATATACTACAGTTTAATATTTTAAGAATATGTATTAAATATACTATAATACCATACTTTTAGCTCAAAAATGCAGTCT
>NZ_CALXYQ010000089.1 GCF_944393015.1 uncultured Brachyspira sp. | reverse complement strand
TTTGCTGTTTGCTGTTTGCTGTTTGCTGTTTGCTGTTTGCTGTTTGCTGTTTGCTGTTTGCTGTTTGCTGTTTGCTGACATAAAATTATTCCTTAGATTATATTTGCAGATTATAATATATATTAAAAAAAAAATCAATATAAAATAAATAAAAAAGGTGCAAATCTCGTTTTAAAGATTTACACCCTTAATTTTTATAAAAATTTAATATTAACCAAGTATAGCCAAAAGAACTCCAGCAGCAACTGCAGAACCAATTACACCGGATACATTTGGTCCCATAGCATGCATAAGTAAAAAGTTATGAGGATTAGCCTCCTGTCCTATTTTGTTAGCAACTCTGGCAGCCATAGGAACAGCAGATACGCCAGCAGCACCAATAAGCGGATTGATTTTATCTTTGCTGAATAAATTCATAAATTTAGCAAGAAGTACTCCGCCTGCAGTACCCATAGAGAATGCTGCTAAACCTAATACCAATATACCAAGAGTTTCAAAACGCAAGAACTTATCAGCAGCTAATTTACTTCCTACTGATAAACCTAACATAATAGTAACAATATTTATTAATTCATTTTGAGCAGTTTTTGAAAGTCTTTCAGTAACACCTGATTCTCTAAGCAAATTACCAAACATAAGAGCACCAATAAGAGGAGCAGCATCAGGTAAAAATAAAGCTACAAGTATTATAACGCTAAGAGGAAAAATAATTTTTTCCCTTTTACTTACAGGGCGTAACTGTTTCATTTCAATTTTTCTTTCTTTTTCAGTAGTAAGCCATTTCATAATAGGAGGCTGAATAATAGGAACTAAAGCCATATATGAATAAGCAGCAACAGCAATAGCACCCAATAAATGAGGCGAAAGTCTTGAAGCTGTAAATATAGCTGTAGGACCATCAGCACCTCCAATAATACCTATTGAAGCGGCATCTTTCAATGAGAAAGAAATTACCGGTATGTATGTAGATATTATCATAGCACCTAATAAAGTACCGAATATACCTATTTGAGCAGCAGCACCTAATAAAGCAGTTTTAGGGTTAGCAATAAGCGGACCGAAGTCTGTCATAGCACCAACACCAATGAATATGAATAATGGGAATAAACCTGATTCAATACCAAAAGTATATATCTGACCTAAAAAACCGCCGCTGCTTATAGTAACAGGTATACCATTCATAATCTCTACTACAGGTAAAGCTGCAATATTGGCAATAGGAATATTAGCCAAAATTCCTCCCATACCTATAGGGATAAGAAGAAGCGGTTCAAAGCCTTTAGCTATAGCAAGATAAACCAAAAGCAAACCAACACAAATCATTATAGCATTCTGCCATAATGGTGCAGATTTTACTTTAATATCATTTAATTTAGTTTGATATTTTTCTTGTTTACTCTTTTCAGCTTTAACCTGAGCATCTGCTATTTCTTTTTCGCTTCTAGGAAATAAACCTCCGAAAGCAGTATTTCTCACCAAAGAAATAAGCGAATCTTTTATATTAAGAGGTTCTTGAGCACTTTCTTGAGGCAACACAACAGATGCTGTCATAAAGATAAGTGCAAATACTAAAAATATTTTTCTCATTATTTTTATCTCCTTAAAATCAGCATCTATCTATTAGCCAACTATAGCCAATTCCTGACCTGCAACTACAGCATCACCCGGTTTAACTTTTACTTCTTTAACTACTCCGCTTGCAGAAGATTTTATTTCAACTTCCATTTTCATAGCTTCTACTATTAATATAGTAGTTCCGTCTTGAACTTGTGTTCCAACAGGAGCAACTATTTTTAATACTGTACCAGGTAAACCAGCAGTAACAGGAGTAGCAGCACCGCCAGAAGCAGGAGCAGCAGATTGAGCAGCACCAGCAACTATACCATCTTTAATAGTATAATCATAGCTTACTCCATCAACTATAGCTTTTCCATTTTCTATTTTTATACCATAGCTTGATCCGCCAACTGTAACAGTAACTTCATTGCTTGTAGCTTTAACTCCTTCAGAAGCACCGCCTGCATTCTTTCTAATACCAAGTTTAGCTTCGCCTTTAAGGAATTGAATACCTTTTTCTTTACAAGCAGCTGCAATGAATACATTCTCATCAGAAAGATCTGTGATACCTGCATCTTTTAAAGCCTGTTCAGCAGCTTTTCTGCCTTTTTTAGGGTTTTTATCATCTATATCCATAGCGAGTTCAGTAGTAGGCTGTAAACCTAACTGTTCACTAGCTATTTTTACGATTTCTGGATCTGGAGTAGAAGGAGTTTTACCAAAATAACCTAATACCATTTTTCCATAACCGTCAGCAATCTTTTTCCATTCACCTTGCATTACATTATTGAATGCTTGTTGGAAATAGAACTGAGATACAGGAGTTACTGAAGTACCAAAACCGCCTTTTTTAACAACTTCTGTCATAGCTTTAATAACTTCAGGGAATCTGTTCATAACATTAATATCTCTCATCATTTGAGTATTAGCTGTTAAAGCACCACCAGGCATTGGAGCAAATGGAATCATAGGCTCTACTGTTCTACTTTCAGGTGGTAAGAAGTAATCTTTCATACATTCCTTGAATACTTCTTCAGCTTCTCTGATTTTATCTATATCTACATTAAGAGTATATTCAGTGCCTCTTAAAGCATGCCACATAACTATTAAGTCTGTTTGACAAGTACCGCCTGATACAGGAGCAGCTGAAAGGTCTATACAATCAGCACCGGCATCTAAAGCAGCTCTGTACTGAACAGCACCTATACCTGCAGTTTCATGGCTATGCATTTGTATATGTACATCTTTACCTAATATTCTTCTAGCTTCTTTAATAGTATCATAAACTACTTGAGGAGTTGTAGTACCTGAAGCATCTTTGAAACATACTGAATCAAAATCTACTTTATCTTTAATTTGAGTTAATACTTTTCCATAGAATTCAGCATCATGTGCACCTTCACATCCTGGAGGAAGTGCCATCATACTAACACATACTTGGTGTTTTAATCCTGCTTCTTTAATACATTTACCGCTGAAAATAAGGTTATTAACATCATTTAAAGCGTCAAAGTTTCTAATAGTTGTAATACCATGTTTTTTGAATAAATCAGCATGAAGCTTAATCATTTCTCTAGGCTGAGATTCCAAACCTACAACGTTAACACCTCTTGCCAAAGTTTGTAAGTTTACATCAGGACCTACAGTTTTTCTGAAAGTGTCCATTACATCAAAAGCGTTTTCATTGTTATAGAAAAATGCACTTTGGAATGTTGCACCGCCGCCTGATTCAAAATATGTAACTCCAGCTTTAACGAATGCTTCTACAGCCGGCATAAAATCTTTAGATAATACTCTAGCACCATAAACGGATTGGAAACCGTCTCTGAATGCTGTTAGCATAAATTTTATTTCTTTTTTAGCCATTATTATTTCTCCTTATTACTTGATAAAAAATTAGAATAATCATTTAGATTTACTGCTATGAACATGTGCTAAAGCAATGGCAATAGCTACCATCTTATCATTACTTGATGATACAACCGGCGGAGCAGCAGATATTTCTTCCTTAGGTGGAGGCATTAATTTATCTACTTGCGCTACTATACCAGCTACAAATTTCATAACGAAAACTAATATAATTAAAAACAATACAACAACACCCATACCTATAAGCATTATTTGTAGAGCTTCTATAATACTACTATTCATCAGAACACTCCTATTCTTAATAAATTTTAATTGCTTAATTATACATTATTTCTTGCTTATATACAAGTAAATTTACTACAAAATATAACTTTAATATCACAATATATTTGACTTTATAAAAATACTTAATATAATAATAAAAGCTAGTTAATATAATAGGATAAAAAATATGAACATTCACTCTTTTTCATCAGATATGCCGATAGCTGTTTTTGATTCCGGATTTGGCGGATTAACTGTTTTAAAGCAATTACTAAAAACATTGCCAGATGAAAATTATATATACCTTGGAGATAATGCTAATATACCTTATGGCGATAAATCAAAAGAAAAAATTATAGAACTAACATTAAAAATGGCAGACTTCTTAATAAAACAAAAATGCAAAATGATTATCATTGCATGCAATACTATATCAGCATGCACTTATCATATTTTAAAACAAAAATATGAAATACCAATAATAGAAGTTATATCAAATGGTGCAATAGATGCTTTAAATAACACAAAAAATAACAATATATCAATAATGGGTACTGAATTCACTGTTCATTCAAATGCCTATAAAGAGATGATAAACAATTACAAAAAAGAAATAAAAGTTACACAGGTAGCATGCAAAGATTTATGCCCTATGATAGAAAATGATTGGCATAGTTATGATAATAGATTAGAAGTACTCTCAAAATATTTAGAAAGTATAGATAAAAACTCTGATACTCTAATATTAGCATGCACTCATTACCCTCATATAGCAGATGATATAAAATACTTGCTTCAAAATAATATAAAAAATTCTATAAAAAATATAATAGATCCTTCATATCATACTGCAATATCAGTAAAAAAATATTTAGAAGAAAATAATTTACTTAATAACAGCAATGACAAATATATAAAAATATACACAACTGAAGATATATCAAAAGTAAATAATATAATAAATATCTTTTTACCAAAAGAAATTTACAATAATTACGCAATCAAACATTTAAATTTATAATATTTAACTAAATAATAAATATTGACATTTTTATATTTTTATAATATAATTTAAAATATGTGTAACCGCAAACCGCAAACCGCAAACCGCAAACCGCAAACCGCAAACCGCAAACCGCAAACCGCAAACCGCAAACCGCA
>NZ_CALXYQ010000088.1 GCF_944393015.1 uncultured Brachyspira sp. | reverse complement strand
TAGATAATTTAAGTTTTTTTAATGAAACTACTAAAATAGGTTATAAACTTACTATGCCTTATTTTTATTTGGTATTATTTATTTATATAGTGATTTATTCTTTTTGGAATTTCTCTGATAATATAAAACCCAAAATAAGAAAGTACAGTTATGATATATATAAAATTAATTTAAAAAATTCTATTATCGCTGTTATAATTTATTCTGTGATAATGATTATTGTAAATATCATTACATATCAATATAATAATTATTTATGGTTTATTTGGGCTTTTAATGGAATATTGAGTTGGACTATTTCTATAATTGCAGATTATCATTTATTTAGAAGTAAGATATTTGAATATGTTTTAAAAAATTAGTTTTATATTGTTATTATTTTTTTGACTAGCCCACAGTTGCTCTGCAAAAGAACATCAAAAAATTGACAAAGTTAAAAATTTTTAGTATATACCTAAACAACTATATTTTGTCAATTTTAGTTTTTCAATTTTATTGTTTGTGGTGGCTTTGCCCCACCGCTCTGCGTACTTCGTAATACCCCCAGTTCTTTTGGTGACCCAAAGAACCAAAAAGACTGCATTTTTAGGGTATATCCTATATTTAATAGGAATGTTTTTAATATAAAGTTCTAGCAATTGCGTTTTCTCGTAGCGTGCCTTTGGCAAGGTGTGCTTAAATTAATAAATTATATTACATGTAAGACAATTTTAGTATTATTTAGTACTATTTTATACTTGCACTTTTTGCAACTTTGACGAAGTCCGCAGAGCGTGTGCGGCGGGAAAAAGTTGACTAAAAAAATGACAAACTTAAAAATTTTCAGTATATAGTATTTCTAAATACAGCTAATTAGTTGACAGATAGTTTACAGTTCATAAAATGATTTGTTTTTATATAAGAGTTGAATTTCTTAATATTTTACACAAAGTATATTGACAGACATAGTACTTGTGTTATAATAGTAGTATAAGATAAATAGTAGGTGTATTGTTTTTATGAAAAGATTGTTATTACTATTTTTTATATTATCAAGTTTCCTTTTTGCTCAGAATGATTTTGTAAACTCAGGTTTCCATTACAGTTATAATTATTTCGGATTTCCATTTTCCGTTGATTTCGGATATGCATATAAAAAGAATTCGCATTTTGTATATGTTCCTCGTGTAGGAATAAGTTTTGATTATGGTGCAGAATCATCATTTGGAATATTTGCTAATGTTGGAATGGAATACAGATACAGAAGATTTTTTATAGATTTAAATTACAAGCAAGGAATCACACCTCCATTTGCTACATTCAATTATAAAGATTTAGAATATTACGGACAATTAAGATTAGGATACTATTTTGATAATGTTAGTATTTCTTATGGTATGAATATAGGTAAGATGCTAACTTCTGAAAGAGAGATTTACAGATTAAGTTCTATATTTAAGATTAATCAGAATATTGGTTTAAGTTCTACATTTGTTGATGACGGAGTTAATAAATTAAAATTCAATGCTGGTGTAGGGGCAAGCATTATACCTAATGAAAAGCAGTATTCTTATAATGTTTCAGCTAGCCTGCCTTATTCATTCTTTCATTATTGGGGAGAACTTGGAATTATGCCTTATATAGGATACAGTGCCTATTTTGATAAAAGTGAGAAAAAATATTCTATTGGATTTAAATATTTATACTCTCTCATGATGATGCCTTTATCAAATTTAGAAGCACATCTTAAAAACATGGACTTTCTTACATTTGCTCATTTTGAATATAAGTTTTTTATGAGATTTCTTCCTTCTGGTTTTAATGATATATACTTAGTTGCTTTTGGTAATGTAGGTTATGGAAAATATTTTGAAAGCAGTATTGATAAAGGTAATTTATTGTATGTTGTAGGAGGAGGAATAGGGTATAATCTCTACGGTACAACACCTTTACAATTAACTTTCGGTGTTGATAATAATAATAGTTTGGTTATGAATTTAATAATCAGCACTATAATGTTTTAATATTTTGGAGTTTATTATTTATGGGAAGTATTAAAAATAAAATAATATTTTCTTTTTTATGCTTAATCTTTTATACAGCATTGAGTTTATCATTTTATTTAATACCTTTCAATTCAGAAGTATTAAATATAATTGCTATAACTTGTATTACTATATTTAGCGTATTTTTTATACTTCCTGCATTTTTATATTATCCTGTTTATTCAATAATTATTGGTATTTTACATTATATATTTTTTAGAATGTTTGAAATTATAAAAATTTTTACTAAACTAGATTCTACACCTGTAACTTTGATTTATTTAATATTTCAAAGTGCTTTTGGTATTATTATTAATATAGTTGGTATTGTATTAACTTGCTTGACTATTTATTTTGTTAAAAAATATATTAAAAATAAATGTACTGATTTTAATATAAATATGGCTTTAATAACAGCTGGTATAATTACGTTTATTAAATTTATTGTAAGTGCATTTAATTTTTCATCATTCTTTTTTTACTTTATGGTAAATAATATAACTATTAATAATGATTTAATAATACAGCAGCTTATTGCTAATGTTGTTAGCGTTATATTTACTTTTATTGCTGTGATGATTTCTTATTTCATTTATATGAAGATAAAAGACAAAGCATTTTTTGCTAATAATTTAAATAAAGAGAACAATGTTAACAATATTAATGAGTAGTTTTTTATTGTATTTTGTTTTAAGGAGGATTTAATATGATGAGAAAGATTTTGACAGTTTTATTTTTATCTTTAGTTTTGACTATTTCAGCTTTTTCATACAGCAAAGAATTTAATGAACTTTATAACTTGTATTATATGGCTAATACAAATAAAGCAGATGATTTAAATCTCGCTATAGAAAAAATGAAAAAAGCAAATGTTGGAAAAATAGAAAAACAAACTTATGATAATCTTATTTTACTTATGGACATATATATGAATCCTAGAAGTAAAAGAGAGGCTTATAAATTATTGAATGATAATATAAAAAAGAATACTCCTCTTTTATCGGAGAAAGATGCTGATTACTTGTCTTCTGTTGCTGATGTGATGAGCGGAGCTATTAATTATTCTTCATTTAATGATGTTATAAAACTTTCAGGCAAGGCAGGGGAAATATATGACAATGCTTTAAAAATCAATGCGAATCATTTTCCTTCTCTTTTGGGTAAAGCAATACTCACAGCATACAGCCCTGAATTTGTAGGCGGAGGAATAGATAAATCGCTTCCAATATTTAAAAAGGCTGAAAATAGTGCCAAAGAGAAATGGGAAAAGCATATAGTTTATTTATGGACTTCTCAGGCTTATTTTAAAAATAATGATAAAGCCAATTATGATAAGTACATGAAAATGGCAAAAGATATATTTCCAGAAGGAGCTTTTATAAAAAATATTATTGATATGAATGCCAAAGGAAAAGGAATGTTTAATTAGGATATGATTAAATATACTAAAAAATTTTAAGTTTATCAATTTTTTTGTTGTTCTTTTTCCCGCCGCACGCCACAGGCGGACTTCGTCAAAGAACCAAAAAGTGCAAGTTTTTTAACTTTATATATTTGGAATATGTATAAAATAAGACATATATTTTGTATATAAATGCAGTCCTTTTGCTTCTTTGGGTCACCACCGAGTAGGTGCCTATTCGGCAAAAGAAGTGTGGGTGTTACGAAGTACGCAGAGCGGTGGGGCTAGTCCACACAAATAATAAAAATGTAAAAAACACTTTTTATAAACTTAAAAATTTTAATATATATAATTGCTTGAGTTTAATAAATAAAAATAAGGATATTAAAATGTTTAGAGTGATTGTTTTGATTTTTATTAACGCTTTCTTTTTATGCGGATTATATGGAGAGATTTCAAGCGAGGCTAATGCTATATTAAAAGAAATAGATAATAAAAATAATGAATACCATTCAGGAGCAAGACTTGTAAGAACTAGTGAAGCTAAGGATATTTTAAATAGAGTTAAGAACAGCAATTTAAGCGAAGAAGAGAAAATGCATTTAAGTATAGAATGCTACACTCTTTGGGCTAATGTATCCATTGCAAGCGGAACTTTTGAAGAAGATTATAAGACTTTAGGTGAGATATATAATAACCTTAAGAAAGATAAAGTTTTCAAAAAAGGTTCTTCAGATATTTATGCTTCATTCGCTAATTTTGCAAACTCATTTACTTCACTTGCTTTTTTTAATAACCAATATCCTTATAGTGTTATAGTTGATATGTATACTTATGCTCGTATGGCTCTATTAAAAGATAAAAATAATATAAGGGCAAAACAAGTATATGGAATGTGGCAGATAGCTACTTTAGGCTTTTATAATAATGCAGCATATTATTCTGTAATAAGTTCTTTAAATGATACAAGCAATTTACCAGACTATATGGTTTATAGAGCTTATATTTATAGATCTATGGCATATATGAAAGTAAATGAAACAGATAAGGCTTTTAAAGAATTAGATGAAGCTTTAAAAATGTATCCTAAAGGCTTTTACGGATATTTATTAAAGAGTTCTTATGAGAAAGGTAAGGACGGATTTTTGAGTGCGGAGGGTTCTGACTTCTAATTATGATAAGATGTGAAAACATATCAAAGATATATAAAACTAAAGATTATAATATAATTGCCAATAGGAATATAAATTTAGAAATAAAAGACGGAGAAATTGTATGGGTGGCTGGAGTTTCTGGGGCTGGTAAAAGTACATTACTTCATATATTATCGAGTATAGACATTCCGACTTCAGGTTCTGTTTATTGGAATGATAATGAGGTTTCAAAATTAAGCGATAAAGAAAGAAGCAGTTTCAGGCTTTCAAATATAGGACTTATTTTACAGTCGCTTGAGCTTTTGAAAACTCAGAGTGTATTTGACAATGTGGCATTACCTCTTAAGTTTTTAAATGAAAGTTCTTCTAATATAAATAAAAAAGTTAATGAAATATTAGAAAACTTAAAAATAGATAATTTAAAAAAGAAGAAACCGGAACAGCTTTCAGGAGGGCAGAAACAGAGAGTTGCAATTGCAAGGGCATTGGTAAGTGAAGCACCTTATATATTCGGCGATGAGATTAGTGCGAATTTGGATACGGAAACAAGCAAATTTATTTATGAATATATAAGAAGCACTATAAAGAAAAGAAACGGCATAGGATTTTTTATTTCTCATGATGAATTGATAGAAGATTATGCGGACAAAAAATATATTATGAGGGATGGAGGAATAATACTCAATATATAGTAATAATTTTTAGTTTTTTT
>NZ_CALXYQ010000087.1 GCF_944393015.1 uncultured Brachyspira sp. | reverse complement strand
ACATATATAATAATTAGGTCTGGTCTGGTCTGGTCTGGTCTGGTCTGGTCTGGTCTGGTCTGGTCTGGTCTGGTCTGGTCTGGTCTGGTCTGGTCTGCTATTGCAAATCTAGACCTAAAATTATCACGCCATTTTCTTATTGGTATCCACCAAGCAATTGAATCTATTAATTCTTTTGTAAAAATATTATTTTTTAATATATAATTATCTAACTTTTTATCTGTATATAAAAATGCTTGTAATAAATAATTAATTTTAACATGATCAGTATATACTATAGCATCTTCTAATTTTTTAAATTTAGGTATACAATCATTAGCTCTACAACCACATTCATATAAAGTACATTTGGTAAAATTAAATAATTTTTCATAATTTATTTTATCTTCATATATATTTCCTATTACAGGAAAATCTTTGCAAACACCTCCTGCATAACTACCATCTGTATTAATTCTTATAGCATTAATTCCGCCACAACAATAAAAATTTGTAAATCTCTTTTGCAAATTTCTCATAGCTTTATAGTGATCTAGTCTTATATTAGTTTCTCCATTATTCAAATTAAAATATGGTTTTGGTCCCCAAGGAACTATTTTTAATTTATCTTTTATAAATTTTTTATCATTTATCATATCAACTGTATCATCTATCCATTTTATATATTTTTCATCATATCTTGGATCTACTTTATCAAAAAAATTACCAGATCTAAGTTCAGCTAAATTCATATCAAACTCATATTCATTTCTCAAAATCATTAAACTCTCAAAAAAAATTTGTACTTCTTTATGCATATTTGTATGTAGCATTAAAGATAATCTTATCCTTTTATTATATTTATTTGCTGTTACAATAATATCTTTTATATGTTCAATTTTGGCATATTCAATATGTATAGAAATTGTTATAGTTAAATCTAAATTATAATATTTATTAAATAAACTATCAAAAAATAATACTGATCTACTTCCATTTGTTATTATATAAACAGATACATTTTTATTAAAACTAAATATATAATCTATTAAATCGAATAAATATGGATAGTATGTTACTTCTCCACCTGTTATAGTAAAACAATAGCGTTTTTTTTCTATTGAAAATAATTGGTCTACAGCATGTTTCATTTTTTCTATTGGAGTAAATACAGCATTCTCTAAGGTATTTTGTCCAAAACAATAAGAACATTTATAATTACATTCATATAATACACACCAATCTACAAATAAACAATCATCTTCTATATTACCTTGAAATATTACATCTTCTATTCTAAAATTACTATTTGAATATTTCATTAATTAACCTCCTTAATAAGTCAAAAGATTATGCCACAATTCTATATTGTAATTTTTGATATTTTGAATTATTATAAAAACATATGTAATCTTTACATTTATTAATTATGTCTGGTCTGGTCTGGTCTGGTCTGGTCTGGTCTGGTCTGGTCTGGTCTGGTCTGGTCTGGTCTGGTCTGGTCTGGTCTGCTATTGCAAATCTAGACCTAAAATTATCACGCCATTTTCTTATCGGTATCCACCAAGCCAATGTATTTATTATTCTATTAATATTGTAAATATTAGATTTATTTTGATTTAATAAATATTCGATTTTATTATTTAAATCTATTTCCTTTTCTTTTAGTATATTATTTTTAAATAAATCTTTATTCATCAAAACTATACTCCAATACATATTAATTAAATCTTTATTATAAAATTTTGAGAATAGTTTTTCTATTAATAAAAAATCTTCATCACTAGGTAAATATTGCCACTTAAGTGTAAGAAGATAAAAATAATCAAATACATTATCCATTATATTTTCATCTAATATAACAGCACCAATATTACCTATATTACTTAATTTACCTTCAGATATTGTTATTTTTTTACCTTTTAATGAAGAAAATAATGCTGCATTTGTATATCCATCCCTGTATAACTGAAATAGTGTATCATGTAATATAACTATAGCATTTTTTTTCAAATATGGTAATACCATAAGAAAATCTAAAAATTCACCCGGATTTATATGGGCAGTATCTAATAAACATAAATCTATATCTCCACCTATATTATCCATAAATTTAGCTGCTACTCCTCCTGTATATAGTTTCCATTTATTTTTTAAATGTTGGAATTTTTCATCAATAATAAAACCACATTTTTTACTTATATCTTTCCAATAATATGGATTATAATCTACTGAGTATAATCTTGAATTTTCAATATCTTTTATGGCATTTAATATTATTGCAGAACTGCCTCCAGCACATACTCCTAATTCTAAAATTTTCTTAGGTTTTACTTTTCTTATAATACCATTTAAAAATCTTCTTTCCATATATGTCATTTCACTAACAATAGTATAATATCCCATGTTAATTATTTCTTGATTATCAGTTGATTTTTCATTTAAAATATCATTTATTTCATCTAATACATTACTATCAAAATTTTCAATATTTGTTAAGTCCATATTTTCTCCTTAATGATAAAAGTTATGCAGTGATTTCATATTGTAACCAAGCTTGTAATTTTTTATATTTTAAATTATGATAAAAGCATATGTAATCACTATATACATTAATTAGGTCTGGTCTGGTCTGGTCTGGTCTGGTCTGGTCTGGTCTGGTCTGGTCTGGTCTGGTCTGGTCTGGTCTGGTCTGGTCTGCTATTGCAAATCTAGACCTAAAATTATTACGCCATTTTCTTATTGGTATCCACCAGGCAATTCTATTTATGCTTTTATAATCAACTTTAAATGTAAATTTAATACCTAAAAAAGTAATTCTAAAATATTCACTATTATTTGATATTCCAAATAATGTAAACCAATTAATTTTTAATCTGTATTTTTCTATTGCATGTTTATAATCATCTATTTCTTTATTTAATTCATTTATTAATTCATTTTTTTGAAAATCTAAATGATTGATTACTACAGGATGATAAAAAAATATTGGTTTATCATATTTTTTTAATTCTTTATTAGAAAATATATTTTGCATACTTTCATGCACATAAAGTAATATATTTTGTGAATAAAATGGACTCATAATTGGTTCGCTCAATTCCATTAACCTATATCTAAAAGGGTCAAAACATATATAACCATTATTTTTAAATAATTCAGACCAAAAAAATGGTGGCTGACAATTAATATGGTCTATTCCAGCTTGATATGGTATTGCCGCAGAAAATAATACTATTTTGCTATAACTTGTAATCATATTTACAAAGTTACTTGAATGTTCATAACCTAAATGTTCTCCAACTTCTAGCGATACAGCTAAATCATAATTATCATTATTAATATTTTTATGTTTTTCTAAATCAACTATATCTATATATTTTCTTGGTAACATTAAACTATCTTCTTCTATTTCATTAAAATCAAGACCTTTGAATTTAGATATATTTAACTCTTGAGCAGCTTTTAACCACATACCTATACCACAGCCTATATCGATCATAGAAGTTGGTTTATAATATTCAAACAACATATTTAATATTATTTTCGCAGAATTATAATTTCTTTCTTTAACATAATTCCAAAAATCCATATTATATTGTTCATTTTTTTTATTCATAAAATACTCCTAAATTTCCATTCAGATTCGTAATAGCATTCATTACATGGGTATTGTTTTTCTGAGTTATAGCATAAATATTTTCTTAAATTAGATATTTTATCATTTGTAAATATCTCAAATAAATTATTATCTTTAATATTACCTAATATAAATACTTTATGACCTTCTACATCGCTTCTTAGGTTACAGCAAGGCATAACATATCCATTATAATCTATATGCAAATCTGTAAAAGGATAAAAACATCTAAATACTCTATTATTTACAGAATGAACATCTTTTAAAACCCCGCCTCTGGTATTACCCATTTTTTTAAAATCTGATGCTTTATAAATTATATCTGCCTTATCATATTTTAATTTTACCTGAAGCATCACATCATTATTGATAATAAATTCATCTACATCTAAATTTAATTTTTTTAGTAATTTATTCATTCCATTATTAACTATATTTTCTTTATCAAAAATTTCATCTTTTGAAAAATAATATGACATTAATAAATAATTCATACCATTATTTACTAATTCATCTAAATAGTCTTTAGTTAAATAGTCGGAGTTTGTGAATACCCCTAATCTAGCATTAGGTAATGCTTCTCTAGCCTGTTTAAGTCTTTTTAAAATGATATTTTTATATGATAAAGGTTCATTAAATCTATGAAAATTTATAGTATTTGAATAATTTATATCTTTTAAATTATTAATTATTTTTAAATATAATTCCTCTTCTAATTCTATATTATTTGTATTCCTATCTATTATAGAATTGGGACAAAACCAACATTTTCTATTACAAAAAGAATGAGTTTCTATTTCTATTAATTTTAAATTTTCTTTCAAAATTATTTTTTGCTTATTTATATCTGTAATTTCATTTGTTAAATCTATAATTTTATCTATTGATGAAAATATAGATTTATCTTTTTCATTTATCAATTGATTTTCTTGTTCATTTATTAATTTTAATAATTCGTTTCTTAAAAAGTTTCTTTTCTTTCTAAATGGTATCCACCATACTATATTATCAATATATCTTTTTAAATTATCATACATCTAAATATTCCTAATCATATTAAAACAGTTTTTTATTTTACAAAATTATACAAATCTATTAAAAACCATAAATTACGTTTATTACATATGTCTAAAAAAATCTCTTCAGTTATATATCCATCTCTTATATTATCTACAATTAATTGCTTTAATAATTTTCTTTGATCATTATAGATTTCAATATCTTTTTCTGTTTGCTTAGTCTTATAAAACTTCATATCTATAAAAACATAAGTTAATCTATATAAAGCTACAATAAAATTATTCATTTCATAATTTACTGAATCAATATTTAATTCTTTAGAATAATTGAATATATTTTCTATTGCATCATATTTATCAAATATATACTTATTATCAATAATATTTGTAACAGATTCATTTCTTCTATAATGAAAATATAATGGAATTGGTATATACTCTAATGAATTTGAAATAGAAAATATTTTAAAAATAGCAACTAAATCCTGACTATAAATTTTTTCAGGCATAAAATGGTATCCCAATTTATTTATTAGATCTTTTTTATAAATTTTATCCCATAAAGGAGCATGCATTTTTTCTATAGATAATAAATGTAATATATTATTGCCATATAAAAACTGTGGTATATTTATATGCATGTCTGTTATTTCATCATTTTCTATCCAATAGAAATT
>NZ_CALXYQ010000086.1 GCF_944393015.1 uncultured Brachyspira sp. | reverse complement strand
CATGTAAGACAATTTTAGTATGATTTAGCACTAATTTTATATTTGCACTTTTTGCAACTTTTTGCGGCGGGAAAAAGTTGAATAAAAAAATTGACAAACTTAAAAATTTTCAGTATATATTATTTTAATTTCTTTATTATCTCTTTAGCGAAATACGGCAAATCATCAGGACATCTTGAAGTGATAATATTTCCGCATACCACAACTTTTTCATCTTTATAATTAGCTTTGGCATTCATTAAATCATCTCTTATGCCTATATAGCAAGTAGCGTCTTTTCCTTCCAAAACTTTTGCTGATATTAAAGTTTGCTGTCCATAGCAAATAGCTCCTATAGTAAGATTATTGTCAACAAAGTATTTTATTATTTTCTTTACATTTTCATTTCCTCTTATAGCTTCAGGTGCTCTTCCGCCCGGTATTATTAATGCTTTATAATTTGAAGGGTTTACTTCTGAGAAATCTAATTTTGCTTCAACTTTGAAAAAATATTCACCTTTAATCTCACCTTTGTTTAAAGCTGCTATATCAACTTCGATGCCTTCTTCTACAAGTCTGAAGTATGGATAAAATAATTCAGAATCCTCAAAAAAATTATCTGTAATAATCAATGCTTTCATTTATATATTTCCTTTGTATTATAATTTTTAGTATCATATAATAATATAACATTTTTTCAATATCATATATTTTTTATATTTAATCATACTTAAAATATATTTTTTATTATATTTATAAATATTAAATAATAAAAGGATAAAAAATGAAAACTTTCTTAAAAACAATTTCTTTAACTTTGATGATAATAATTTTTGTATCTTGTTCTAATGATATTACAAAAATAGGAGGCGGAATAGACTCAAAATATGAAGGAAAATATTCTGGGGCAATAAATAGAAAAGATAAAAACGGCATTATAGAAGATGGGAGAGCTACATTCACAATTAATAATGATGGTTCTGTAAAAGGTTCTGTAACATATTTTGGAGGTTCTAATCCGGAAGATGTAGAATTATCTAAAGAAATGATTATTAAAAATTCTGATAATAGCTATAGTGCTGAAATAAATTTTACAGGATTAAAAAAATATACTTTTACATTCAATAATAATATGCTTGATCTTAATATAGTAAATGAAGATAGTTCGGTAACATCTGGTCAATTAATACAATCTAAATAGATTTAAAAATGTAAATTTATTTGAAAATTTTTGTAAAAAAAATTGACATCTAACCATAAATGTATTATAATGTAAATACAGTAAACAATAAATTTACAATATATTTACAAAGGATATGTTTATGAGAAAAATAATTTTTAAAGCAATACCTGCCTTGATAATATCTTCAGGTATGTTGTTTGCTCAATATTATGATCCATATAATTATCAGAATGGTTATAACTATCAAAATAATCAGAATAATAATGTCCCTGCAAATAACTACTATAATAATTATTATCAGGAATTTATGAGAACTTTATCCGAGGAAGCAAATAACCCTAACAGTATTTATTATAGTCCTGGATTTTATGAACAATATAATGATTATAATGCTATGCAGGGAAATCCATATCAGGATACTATGAATGCTATGAATTGGGCTTCTCAAAATTATAATGCTCAGCCTAATTATAATAATACTGCACAGAATCAATATCAAAATAATTATTATAATGGCTATGATAATAATTATAAAGATCCATACCAAAATAATTATTATGGCGGTTATGATAATACTGCACAAAATCCATATCAAAGCAGTTATGATAATTATAATAATCAAGCATATAATAATACAGCAGGTTATGTAAATCCTTATGAAGAATTAATGAAAATGTTGGAAAGAGAATCCAAAAATCCTAATAGTCCGTACTATAGCCCTAATCAAAATGGATATAATAATAGTTATGATAATGCTGCACAAAATAATTATTATAATCCTTATGACTATAATGCTTATGATAATACTTATCAAAATAATTATTATGGCGGTTATGACAATACTGCACAAGATCAAAATGGATATTATACTGGATACGATTATAATGCTTATACTCAGACAAACAACAACATGTCAGATAATCCTTACAAGTTAGCTGCTGAAGCCTTAATAAAGGCAGCAGAAGAATTAACTAGAAAAGCAAATGGTATGCCAGAGCAAAATAATATTCCTGCTGACAATCAGAATTTAAACAATAATAATCAGCCTGCCGCAAATACTCAAAATGCACCATTATATGTTCAGGATTTTTATACTCCTTTCAAAGTACCTCAAGTAGTTTTGGATACAGCTGCAGCAAAATATCCTAATGTTCAGATATTAGATGTAGAGGTAAAAGAGATAGGTACTTATGAAGTGAGAATGGCAAATAACATGAGACTTTATATTGATAGAAATGGAAACTTCCTTCGAGAAATGGTAGATTATTAAACATATTTTTGTTTTTGCAAAGAGAGTCCCTATTATTTGGGGCTCTTTTTTTATTTAGTTTATATAAAAAATAATATAAAAAAATAATTTACTTTAAATAAAAATTTTATATACTATTTTTAAAGCACTAAATGAGGATTTTGTTATGTCAGTTAAAATACCGTATGAGAAAATAGTAAATGAGGATTTTATAGGAAAAGAAGTTAATCCTATTAATCAGCAGGATATTTATAAAATGGCTTTAGAATACAGCAATGAAGTCATTAAAAAGTTTGAAGATGAAAGCATTAATCTTCTTATAGTAGATCCTCAAAGAGATTTTATCGATATGGAGAAAGGTGCTTTGCCTGTGAAAGGTGCTATTAATGATATTAAAAATATAATAAGATTCATATACGACAATATGGAAAGGCTTTCGAGTATATATGTTACTTTAGATACTCACAGATATGATTCTATATTTCATTCTATTATGTGGAATGATTTTAATGATAAGCCTGTTGCTCCGTTTACAGAAATAACTTTAGAAAAAATTTTGAATGATGAGATAATACCTGTTTATGATGAGGAGATACAAATTAATTATGTGAAGGCCTTAAAAGAAAAGAATGCTCAAAATTTGATGATATGGCCTTATCATTGTATATATGCCACAGACGGCTGGCTTATAGATAAACAGCTTGCTAATATTCTTCTATTCTTTGAGACTTCAAGAAAAGTGTATATAAATAAAATACTAAAAGGTCAAGACTCATTCAGTGAGATGTATGGTGTAATAAGGCCTGAAGTACCTACAGAGTATACAAAAAACTATGATACTTCTTGGGTTTATGATATAGCCAATGCTGATAAAATATATATATGCGGAGAGGCTAAAGATTATTGTGTTTATGAGAGTGTGAAGCAGTTTTGTGAAATATACAATAACGATAAAAGTGTAACAGAAACTATTAATATAATGATGAATTGCAGCAGTGCTATAGGTGATAATAGGGCATGCGAACAAAAATACGAAGAGCTTTCTAGTAAATATGGCATAAAATTACTCAATATTTGATAAATAAAAAAAATAATTTAGCTCTTGATTTTTTTATTTTATTATGTTATATTTTATAAAACTTAAAAGTAAGTTCTTTTTTATTGCGGGCGTCGTATAATGGTTATTACCTTAGACTTCCAATCTAAAGATGACGGTTCGATTCCGTTCGCCCGCTCCATTTATTTAATTTCCTATTTCACAGCAATTTCCATTAACGCACGGTAAGCAAATTTTAAAATATAATAAAATCTGTATTTCGAATTAATTTATATATTTATACCCATTCAACGTGCGGTGAGGATACAATAAATTTAAAAAAATCCTGGGTGGGCAGCTATAATACCAGAACAAATTAACAATAAAAATAAAATTTAAATACCATAAAAGACTATAAGCCTAAAGGGTGGGCAAGTGTAAATAAAGTTTTAAAACTTTTATTACATTCCCCGCCCTTTATTCTTTATAACTAACTTTTGAATTTTAATATTAACTATCTTTATGACTTATTTAGAATTTTCTAGCACCCGCCCTAGTTTTATTTAAATTTATGATTTGCACACCGCACGTATAATTGAGATTAAATATATATTTTTGCTTGTAATTCAAATTTTATTATATTATAAATTCAGATTACCGTGCGTTTTATAAATTTAAAGCCAAGTTACAAACTGTACAGCATTTAAAAGCTTTAACTGTTCCTCTCTTCTTTTAATCTCTTTTTCTACTTCGGCAATACATTCATCTATTTTATATTTATTCTTTTGATATTTGAAAAGTTTACTTTGCTTTTGTTTGTCTGTCATTTTATTAACTTTTGAATATAATAATTTTAAGAATATTTTATCCCTAATTATTTTTCTTTTTACATTTAATTTAAATATAGATAATTCAATAGGTGATCTTAAAGGATTGATAATCATACAAATACCTCCTAATTTAGTTTAATATGTTATTTTTATCCATGTTCAAGAAATTAGTCAAAATACTATTAATTATACTTTTATACATATTTTATCTAATTTTATTGATATGTTAATATTATATATAAATAAAAGTAAATATCAATAATAAAAGATACGTTTTTGTGTAAAAAGCAAAAAATAAATACAACAGATATTTTACAATTATGGATTGAAGAAGTTGTTTCCTTTCCAATTATCAATGATACCTATATTTTTATGTATAAAGATTTTATTTTTTATGGATTTATTATTTATTAGTTTATATAACTGTTTATATATTTCATATATAAAATATAATGTTGAAGATGGAAATATAGATGATACTTTTACTATATATTCCAAATTTACTATAAAATTAAAAAGTGTATTACTATTTAATAATCCTATATTATAATTACTATTTAAAAGTAATTGTTTTGGAAGTTTAATCTTATTATCTAAATTTATGCATAAAATCCTTGAATGATGAGCAGATTTATTTCTTATAAGAGTTAAAAAATGCATAAAATTTCTTAAATACTCATGGTGGTTCAAATTTATTTTATTGACAATATTTTTCTTGTAAATATTATCAGAATAAGAATAAAACTTGGATAAAGTTCCTAAACTCATAATTTCTACACTTATCCATATAGGAAGTTCTGGAAAATTTGAATATTCATTTTTATAATGCTTTATAAAAATTTCTTTAGAATTTTCAGCTAGAGAATTTATTTCTGGATTAATATTATCGTAAATATTAGTTTTGTAATTATAAAATGGATCATTGTAAGTTTCAACAAAAGTTCTAGCTATAATATTTTTCATATATACTTCTACATAAGAAACACATGAGAGGATAAGCTGTCTTATTTTTACATCTGTATTAAAAAATCTTATAACTTCTTCAAATGTAACATTTTCAAAGATGTGCGTTCTAGTATTAGACTGTTTTTCAAATACATATAAATATCCGCTCAAACTATAATAATTTAAGTTTGACAATACATTTTTAGCAAATTCATAATTATTTATTATTAATCCTCTTTTTTTAAGCAAGGATAATTGTTCATCTATTGATAATGGAGGTTTATTATATGGTTTCATAATATATAAGTGCAGAGTAAGCTGTCTTGCGACTGAAGCCCTGCACATAGTTACTGTAAATTATAACACTATTGATAAAAAAGTCAATAATCAATTTATTATTTTTATGTTTAAGAGCCATAGATATTGCACACTTTTAGTTTAAAAAAAGATGGTATTCCTTATAATTTATAATTGCTACAAA
>NZ_CALXYQ010000085.1 GCF_944393015.1 uncultured Brachyspira sp. | reverse complement strand
TACTGATATTATTCTCCATATATCACCTCGTTAATAGTATTTTTATATAGTATAATTAATTTTCTTTGTTATGTCAAATTTATTAGTAAGCAATGAAGTTAAAAAACAATTTTTGACAAAATACAAACATTTTATTATAATAAAAATATGGAATATTTAGAAAAGCTTAAAAAAATATTAAATGAACCTATTACAGTAAATAATTTAAATAGGATTAATGATTATTTTGTGCGTTATCTATTTTCACATACTGGAAATGAACATATAGCTTTGCATTTTATTAATTCTGTATTTAAAGATTCAGACTTTGCAACTTTTTCAAAAATTGAAATACTTAATCCTTTTAACATCGCAGAAAATTATGATGAAAAGGAGTCTATAGTTGATATAAAGGCTACAACTGAAACAGGAATAACTGTATTAATAGAGATTCAAGCGAGAGGAAATGAAGATTTTGTAAAAAGGGCTTTATTTTATTGGGCTTATAATTACACAAGCAGTTTGAATAGAGGCGGAATTTATGATGAATTAAAAGCCGTTATAAGTATAAATATTACAAACTTTATATTAACAGATGATGTTCATAGCTGCTATGTTTTAAAAGAATTAAATAACAATAGAATATTAACAGATCATTGTCAGTTACATTTCATTGAATTGCCTAAATTTAATTTAACAGATATAACTAAAATAAAAGATTTTGAAAAACTTAATAAAGAATTTATTTCTTGGGTAAAGTTCTTTAAGGGGGAAGACATGTCAATACTTATAAAAGAAAATACTATTTTTGAAGAAGTAGAAAAGAAATGTAATACTTTTGTTAATGATAGTCCTGTAATGGATAAATATAAAAAAAGAGAAATAGATTCATATTTTTTTGATAAGAGTTTGGAATTAGATTTGAAAAAAGCAAAGGAACAAGGTATTTCAGAAGGTAGAGAGGAAGGAGAAATAAACAAATCTATTGAAATAGCTAAAGGAATGAAAAATAAAAATATGGATATAAAACTTATTAGTGAATTAACAGGGTTAAGTATTGATAAAATAGAAAGTCTATAATTTATTTGTTTTTACTATCTTTAAATATAACTTTATAACATATACTATTTTATATATATTATAAAGTTATATGATTTTATTTCTCCATAAAATGCTTAAATCCTAAATCTTTTGACTTTTGAAGATACTCATCACTTTTCTTTTCACATTCTTCTTTTGAATATCCGCTTATATTTTCATCAAGTTCAGCATATTCATCGTATACAAGAGATAAATAGTAGTAGGTTTCTCCTATGTTTTCTTTAGTTCTAGTATTTCCTATAGATTTATTAAAATACATTTCAGAATTATTTAAATTATCAATTTTTTTATTTTCTTTATATTTGAAATATAATAGTACACCATAATTATTTGATAATTCTAAATCATTAGGATATAGTTTTAAACCTTCATTTAAATATTTTTCTGCTTCTGATAAACTTTCTTTATTTTTATTTATTTCATAATGATTTAAATATAAATAAGAAATACCATTATATATTAAATAAAAATTACTATTTATATTTAATGCGTTTTTGTAATATTCTAAAGCTTTATTAAAGTCTTCTTCTTTTTTAGTTTCTCTATATTTATTTGAATATAATATACTTCTATTAGTTAAAACATTAATATTTTTATTGTCTATATTTAAAGATTTATTATAATCTTCTAAGGCTTTATTAAAGTCTTCTTCTTTTTTAGTTTCTCTATATTTATCTGAGTATAAATTAGCTCTATTATTTAAAGTATCAATATTATTTTTATAAATATTTAATACTTTATTATAATCTTCTAAGGCTTTATTGAAATATTGGTCATCTTTAGTTATTCTGTATTTATATGAATATAATATACTTCTATTATTTAAAGCATTAATATTGTTTTTATAAATATTTAATACTTTATCATAATCTTCTAAGGCTTTATTGAAATATTGGTCATCTTTAGTTTTATAATATTTGTTTGAATATAAAAGTCCTTTATTTAGTAAAACACTAAAATCATTACTGTTTTTATTTAATAATTTTTGATAATTATCATTAGCCAACACAAAATAATTATCATCATTAGTTTCTATATATTTTTTTGAATATATATTTCCCATATTATTTATAGCCATAATATTATCAGAATATATTTTTAATACTTCAGAATAAAGTTTTATGGCTTCATCATAATTTTTATTCATTTGTTCATTTAATGCTCTTGCAAATAATTCACTTACTTTAGCTCTGTCAGCATTTATTTTTGATTGTTTTGTTTGTTCTTCTATTTTATTTAATGTTGATTCTATTTCTTGGGCTTTTTTATTTAATTCTTCTAGAGTTTTATTTGATTCTAATTTTGTTTCTTTTATAATAAGTTCCGACTGCTTTTGATTGCTTTCCATTATTTTATTATTGGCGTATATGCCTAAAATGGTGAATATTATCATTATTAAAGATAAAAATGCTAGCCAGAAAGTTACTGTATTTATTGAAAAGTCTTTACTGTCTTTTAGCGTTTCTCTAAGTAAATCTATATTAGGTTTGAATGCTTCTTCTAATGTATTTTTTATAAACTCTTTATTTTCAAAACTTTCATTTGTAACCGTTGCTTTCAAGAACTCATAATAATTGCTTAATTGTATTTGTGAGTTTAATTCAAATTGTTTTATGCTCTTTTCTATTAATGTTTTACTTTCATCTGTGTACTTAGAATATTTGCATATCAAAAATAATAAAAATATTATACATATAATAGAATATAATATAAAAGTAGAATGCCTTTTGAAAAAACATTCTTCTTGTTTATTTTCAATATTACTTTTATTATTTTTTGTGTTATTATTAGTATTTTCTATGGTGTTGTTATTATCAGACATATTTTATCCTATTATATTTTAAATATATTATATAGCTAAATTCAAAAATATAAACAATATTTAGTTCATGATTTAGGTTGATAGATTTTATTCTCTACTCATCGCACGGAGAATAAATCTATAAATATAATTTGATTGTCATTTATAATTTTTCTATATTTTAAATTTGGTTTAGCGTGCGTTAAATAGACTTTAAATTTAATTAATGCTTGGGCGGGGGCAGCAATTTCTAAATAAGTTATAAAGATAGTTTATATTAAACTTTAAAATTTATTTATTATAGAATAAAGTGTGGCTGTAAGTTATTTTATTAATAATATTTGACAAAAAACATATAAAGTTATATAATTTTTAAAAAAGTTATAGCATTCTAACATTTAAGGGGATTATATTATGAATATTAATTTAAATGGTGTATCTGAAACTTTATTAATTACATTATGGGCAAAAGCAGAGGAGAGTAAAAGAAAAGATGCTATTATAGTAGATTCTAAATCTATAGATATATTAAATAAAGTTGATTATGATTTTTCAAAGTTTAAAAACTCCAAAGGAAGTCAAGTAGGTACTTGTATAAGAACAAAAATAATTGATGATATAATAAAAGATATTATTGAAAAAAGCATGTCAGAAAGTTTTACTATTATTAATTTAGGAGCAGGGCTTGATACAAGGGCAATTAGATTTATAAAAGATAACATATATTGGTATGATATAGATTTTGAAGATGTTATTTCTTTGAGAAAACAGTTTTTTTCAGAACTTGAAAATAATAAAAATTATGAATGCATATCATCGTCTATATTAGATTATAGGTGGATAAAAAATATTAAAGTAAGAGGTACTGTAATAATAATATCTGAAGGTGTTTTGATGTATATAGAAGAAACTTATATAAGGGAATTAATAGAAAAATTATCTGAGAATTTTATTAACAGTCATTTTATATTTGATATTATACCTACAATTGCAGCTAAAAATACAAAACATCATGAAACAGTAAAAGAAACAAATGCTGTATTTAGATGGGGATTAGATGTACCATCAGATATAGAAAAATTAAGTAGTCATATAAGATTTATAAATAGCTATAATTATGCGGATTATTTTAAGAATAGATGGGGAGTTATTGGAATATTAAGATATTTACCGCTTTTAAAAAAAATGATAAATTTTAATACTTTGCATATCAATCTTGTTTAATAATATAAATTATTGATTTGTTATAATGAAATTATAAAATATAAAAAATATGGAAATGTAATAAAAGTTTTTAAATTTAATTACACTCCCCACCCTCTAGAATGTTTATTTTTCTGGTATTTTAAATTTGTAGTATAATCAAAACAAATACAACTATATAAAAAACAAAAATGGAAAAATACTTGATAAAGCTTGCAAAGGAAAATGACAGTGTAGGTATAGAGTTCTGTACTAAAAATGGTATTGATTATAGTAAATGAGTTTATGTGTATAGAAAAATTGATCCTATATACATAACAATTATATTTTGTCAAAATAATTTTTTTAATTTAAAATATTTGCGGGGCTTTGCCCCACACCCCAGTTCTTTTATTGGTATAAAAGAACCAAAAGAACTGCATTTTTAGGCTAAATTTAGGTTATATTTTACATTTAATAAATATTTTTAAAATATAAAGTTTAGCAATTGCGTTTTCACGAAGCAGCAACTTTGGCGAAGCCCACAGAGCATGTGCATCAAAAAAGTTGATAATACATCTGAAAAAATATCAAAATTAACAAATTATATTTGTTTAAGTATATACTGAAAATTTTTAACTTTATCAATTTTTTTATTATTTTACCACTGCATATTAAACGAAACTGTCAATATAATTATTTTATTAGTATTTTCGAAAATTTGACGAAGTTTGATTTAGCATAGGTAAAAAAAAGTTGATATAAAAAAATATTTTATTAAAATAATTAAAATATATTTAGATAATTAATATTATACTAGGTTTAAACTATATTTTTATTTAAGGAATAAAATTATGAATAAAGAAGAAGCTAAACAAAAAATTGAACAATTAACAGAAACTATTAATTACCATAACAAACTTTATTATACAGATGATAATCCTGAAATAGAAGACTATGAATATGATAAACTTTTCAGGGAATTAGAAAATCTTGAAAGAGAGTTTCCAGAATTAAAAAAAGATGACAGCCCTACTAATAAAGTGGGAGGCACTATATTAGAAAAGTTCGAGAAATTTGAGCACCCTATTGCTATGTACTCGCTTTCTAATGTTATGAATGAAGAAGAGTTTTTGGAATTCGATAACAGAATGCAAAAGGAACTTAATCAAAGTAAGATAAAATATACTGTTGAAAATAAATTTGACGGTCTTGCTTTAGAGCTTATTTACGAAAAAGGAAAACTTACAGTTGCAAGCACAAGAGGCAACGGACAGGTTGGTGAAAATGTTACTAATAATGTTAAGATGATGAATAATGTTCCTAAAAGCATAAAAGAGAAAAAGAAGCTCATTGTAAGAGGCGAAGCATTAATAACAAAAAAAGATTTTGAAGCATTAAATAAAGAAAGAGAAGAACTTGAAGAGATACCTTTTGCCAATGCTAGAAATGCAGCTTCCGGAGGATTAAGACAATTAGACAGTGCTGAAAGTAAAAAGAGAAGATTAAAATTCTTTGCTTATCAAATTGCCAATTATAAAGATTTTGATTTAACTAATGAATATAAATCGATGGAATTGTTATCAGAATTAGGATTCACAGTTGAAGGCGTTCACCCAAATATTGATGCTAAAAAAGTATTAGAAACTTATTATGATATACAAGAAAAAAGAAGCAAAAT
>NZ_CALXYQ010000084.1 GCF_944393015.1 uncultured Brachyspira sp. | reverse complement strand
AAATATACAATAAAAGCCCAAGAGGCAGTAAATGAAGCTGCTAATATAGCTAATGGTGAAGACCATAATGAAATAAAAAGCGAGCATTTACTTTTAGCATTATTAAAACAAGAGGACGGACTTATTCAGCCTTTAGTAGAAAGAATAGGTGTTCCTATAAATACATTGATAGATAAAACTCAAAGATTAGTTGATGAAAACGTAAAGGTTACAGGTGAAAATGTACAGTTACATCTATCTACTAATGCTGGTAAGGTTTTAGCAAAAGCAGAAAAAGAAGCTAATGCTTTGAAAGACCAATATGTATCTACAGAGCATATATTCTTAGCACTTGTTGAAGCTGATAACAAAGCAGGCGACATGCTTAGAAAAAGCGGAATAAGTAAGAAAGAAGTTTTAAGTGCATTAAAAGATTTAAGAAAAGGACAAAGCGTTAATAGCCAAGACCCAGAAGCTAAAATGCAGGCACTTGATAAATACTGCCGTGATTTAACTTCATTAGCAGAGGCTGAAAAAATTGACCCTGTTATAGGACGTGATGAAGAGATAAGACGTGTTATGCAGGTATTATCGAGAAGAACAAAAAACAACCCTGTACTTATAGGTGAACCTGGTGTTGGTAAGACTGCTATTGTTGAAGGACTTGCTAGAAGAATAGTTTCTCAAGATGTACCGGACGGACTTAAAAACAAAAGATTATTAGCCTTGGACTTAGGTGCATTAGTTGCCGGTGCTAAATTTAGAGGAGAGTTTGAAGAGAGATTAAAAGCTGTTATTACAGAGATAGAAAAATCTGAAGGTAACATAATATTATTTATAGATGAGCTTCATACTCTTGTAGGAGCTGGTGCTACTGAAGGTGCAATGGACGCTTCTAACCTATTAAAACCTGCATTAGCTAGAGGTGAATTAAGAGCAATAGGTGCAACTACTTTAGATGAGTACAGAAAATATATTGAAAAAGATAAAGCACTTGAAAGAAGATTCCAACAGGTTTATTGTAAAGAGCCTAGTGTTGAGGATACTATTTCAATACTTAGAGGTTTGAAAGATAAATACGAAGTTCATCATGGTGTCAGAATAAAAGACGATGCATTAGTTGCTGCTGCCGTTTTATCTAATAGATACATAACTAATAGATTCTTACCTGATAAAGCTATTGACTTGGTAGATGAAGCTGCAAGCCAATTGAAAATAGAGATAGATAGTCAGCCTACTGAACTTGATAAAATTGAAAGAAAAATTTTACAGCTTAATATAGAAAAACAAGCTCTTTCAAAAGAAAATGATGCCGCTTCTAAAGAAAGATTAGAAAAACTTGAAAAAGAATTATCTGAACTTTCTGAAGAACGTAATGCTATGAAACTTCAATGGGATAATGAAAAAGGAAGAATTGAAGAAACAAGAAAATTAAAAGAAGAACTTGAGGCTTTAAATATAAAAGAAACCCAATATACAAGAGAAGGTAATTTAGCTAAAGCTGCTGAAATAAAATATGGTAAAATACCAGAACTTCAGAAAAAATTAGAAGAAGCAACTAAATCTATGGAAGAGGCTAAAAACTCTGATAAGAAAAGACTTTTAAGAGAAGAAATTTCTGAAGATGATATAGCTAGAGTAATATCTGTATGGACTGGAATACCTGTAAGCAAAATGCTTGCTAGTGAAAAACAAAAATACTTACAGCTTGAAGAAGTATTACATAAGAGAGTTGTAGGACAAGATGAAGCTATAACTTCAGTTGCTGATGCTATTAGAAGAAACAGAGCAGGACTTTCCGATGAAAATAAACCTCTTGGAAGTTTCTTGTTCATAGGGCCTACTGGAGTTGGTAAAACAGAACTTGCTAAAACACTTGCTGATTTCTTATTTAGTGATGAGCATGCTTTAACAAGAATAGATATGAGTGAGTATATGGAGAAATTCTCTGTTACTAGACTTATAGGAGCTCCTCCGGGATATGTGGGTTATGATGAAGGTGGACAATTAACAGAAGCAGTGAGAAGAAGACCTTATTCTGTTATACTGTTTGATGAGATAGAAAAAGCTCACCCTGATGTATTTAATGTTTTACTTCAGGTGTTAGATGATGGAAGACTTACTGATGGACAGGGTAGGATAGTAGATTTCAAAAATGCTATTATCATAATGACAAGTAATTTAGGCTCTGACTTAATTCTTGAAGCTAATGATACTAATGATATCAAAGAAAAAATTCAAGAGTTATTAAAAATGTCATTTAGACCAGAGTTCTTAAACAGAATAGATGAGATAATAACATTTACTAGACTTGACAAAAAATACATTGCTGAGATAGTAAGAAATCAAATAGCAAGAGTAGCTAACAGACTTAAAGACAGAAGAATAACTTTAGATGTAAGCGATGAGGCTATAGACTATATTGCTGATATAGGTTATGATCCTCAGTTTGGAGCAAGACCATTAAAAAGAGCTATACAAAACTTTATAGAAAATCCTCTAGCTAAAGAAATGCTAGCAGGCAAATATTTAGAAGGAGATACTATAAAGGTGAAAAAATCAGGAGATGGTTTAACTTTTGAAAAATAATATTTAATAAACTTAATAATTAATTCCATAAAATAAAGGGCTTACTGAAATTAACAGTAAGCCTTTTATTATTTTAAAATAATTTAATTATTTTAATTAAGCATATTCAATTTCTATTAATGATCTCAATGCACTTTTAGCTTCATTTAAGAATCTAGGATTAGGATCAACTTTATAATCCTCACCTATTTTAAATATTTCCATACCGCTTTCAGATTTCAATTTTAAGAATATTGTATAATCTCCAGGATTTGAAGATATAGCATTTTGAAGACATAATAAATCCATATCATCAAATATATTTTTATTCATATATAATGCTAATTGCTTCTTACCGCTGTTAGTATGTTTCACTGCTATGCTATTATTAGGTCTGCTTGTAAATGGTGCATTGGAAACAACATTATCAGATCTTTTAATATCATTCTCTTTATTAGAAGTATTTTTAAATGGAGCATCATTTTTATTTACATGCACCTGTCTATTTTCAGTTGTTGATTCTGAATTATTCTCTCTTTTTATATTATCTCTTTTTACTTCTTTGAGTTTAAGATTTTTATCTTTTAAGAAAGAATCTAATAATTTGATATCAACAATATTATTATATATTTTCTCAGAGAATCTATTTTTATCTCTGCGTCCTTTTATCAATATTCCTGTTTGTTCTTCAAGCATATCTTTGTATTTCTCTATCTGACTATTAGCTGTAATATAAAATACATATTCAGTAAATATATCCATAACCTTTAATGTAATCATAGGAGTATTTTTCTTTGTAGTTGTTTCAATAGCTGACATAACAACGCAAGGAAGCAAAAACTCATCTTTATCTTTAAGATTATCAATATCCAAAGTATTGTGGAAATATTTATAATCAATTTTAGTAATATATCTTGCAAAAGGATGATATCTTAATGAAAAACCTAAAACTTCTTTTTCATTTTCCATTAAAATATTAGAAGCATATTCCACTTGTTTTTCTATTACCAAAGAAGCACTTCCGCTGTCATCTTCAGACATAGAATCAAATAACATAGTTTGACCTGATAAAGTTTCCTTTTGATAATTAGAAGCATGAGCAAGTATTGCATCAAGTGAACTAAGCAATGCACTTTCAGTATGTCCGAATTCAGAGAAAGCTCCGCATTTTATGAGAATTTCATAAACTTTTCTATTAACTAAATGAACATCAACACGTTTTACAAAATCTTCTAAATTCTTGAATTGTCCATTCTTTTCTCTCTCTTCCTGAATAGCTAAAGCAGCATGAAGACCTACACCTTTAACGGCATGTAAAGCATAAACTATCTTACCATCTTTTTGAGAGAATAAAGCATCACTTTCAAATACGCTTGCTGTAACTATCTCTATATTTTTCTGTTTAATTTCATTAAGATATAAAGCTATTTTATCAGTATCAGCTATAACAGTATTGAGTAAAGCCACATAATATTCCATAGGATAATGAGCTTTAATATAAGCTTCTTGATAGGCTATTAATGCATAACAAACAGAGTGAGATTTATTGAATCCGTATTCAGCGAAACCTTTCATTGTATCAAATAAATAAGTTAATAACTCTTTATCATAACCTCTTTCAAGTCCGCCTTTAATAAATTTCTCCTCCATAGAGTTCATTTTCTCTACGATTTTTTTACCCATAGCCTTTCTTAAATCATCTGCTTCTGCAGCAGTAAATCCGCCTATAACTCGGCTTATAGCCATAATCTGCTCTTGATATATTAATACTCCCTGACTCTCTTTAAGTATAGGCTCTAAATCAGGGTGCTTATATACTATCTCTTTTCTTTTATTTTTTCTGTCGGCATAGTCTTTATCCATTCCAGAGTTTAAAGGACCAGGACGATACAATGCTACGCTTGATACTAAGTCATCAAAACCTGTAGGCTGAATATTTATAAGCATTTGACGCATACCAGGACTTTCAAACTGGAAAACCCCGCCTGTATCAGCTTTTCTAAATATCTCATAAACAGCTTCATCATCTAATGGAATTTTATCTATATCTATTTCAATACCATATCTATCTTTTATATCTTTTATAGCATCTTTTATGAGTCTTAAGTTCTTAATACCCAAAAAGTCCATTTTTATAAGACCGGCACTTTCAACATAAGTCATTTCATACTGACAAGCTCTAGTACCTGTTTTAGAATCCTGATAAACCGGTGCTAAATCGGCTATAGGATGAGATGATATAATAACACCAGCAGCATGTAAACCTACATTCCTTACTAAACCGTCAAGTCTTGTAGATATTTCATACATGTTTTTTAATTCTCTGTTACCCTCTATTTCTTTAACCAAAGCAGCACAATCAGGGTGATCATATATATCTACAACTCTTTTAACATCATCAGGTATGCTTTTAGCAAGTCTATCAGCAGTAGCTAAATCTATACCCATAACACGGCAAACATCTCTTATAACAGAGCGTCCTCCCAAAGCTCCGAAAGTGGCTATTTGAGAAACATTATCTTTACCATATTTTTCTTTTACATAATCTATTATTACTTCCCTTTTATCATCCTGGAAGTCAACGTCTATATCGGGCATGCTTTTTCTTTCAGGATTTAAAAATCTTTCAAAAAGCAAATCATAATCAAGAGGATTAACTTTTGTAATTCCAGTAGCAAATGCAACTATTGAACCGGCAGCACTTCCCCTTCCAGGTCCTACTGCAACATCATGATTTCTTGCATAGTTAATGAAATCCTGAACTACAAGGAAATATCCTTCAAATCCCATCTTTCCTATAACACCTAATTCCATTTCAAGTCTATCCATAGCCTCTTTTGGAATATTATTATTATAATACTTATTAAGCCCATCTATACACATATTTCTTAATGCGGTTGTTTCTGTTTCACCATTAGGAAGCTCGTAATTAGGCATATAATAAGTCTTAGTCATTATATTTAAATCTTGGCATTGCTCTGCTATCTTCACAGTATTTTCAAATGCTTTAGGAAGTTTAGCAAATGACTTCATCATCTCTTCTTCTGTTTTTAGATGGAATTCATTGCTTGGGAATTTATATCTTCTTGGAGAATCCAAAGTAGCTTTAGTTTGTATAGCTAAAAGTATCTCATGAGCTTTAGCATCTTCTTTTGATACATAATGCACATCATTAGTTACAACCAATTCTATATTATGATGATTAGCAAGTTTATATAATGCACTATTTAAAGATTTCTCTTCAGGTATATTATGATCCTGAAGTTCTATATAAAAATCTTCTCCGAAAATAGATTTATAATATTCAGCTAATTTTGAAGCCTGTTTATAATCTTTTTTTCTTATAGCAATAGGAATCTCTCCGCCCATACA
>NZ_CALXYQ010000083.1 GCF_944393015.1 uncultured Brachyspira sp. | reverse complement strand
GCTTGATGAAAAGTCTTTTATAAATGCAATTAAAACAATATACACAAGTACCAATAAAGAAACTTCTCTCATTATGTATGCAATATATGGAGGCGATGAAGCATTAAGAAATATTTATAAAAAAGAAAAAGATTCAAAATTATGTTTGCTTGTATTTTCTATCAATAAAAACAGTAAATATGCTGTTAATATGCTTTATAATGTATTTAGAAAAAGTAAAAAATCTGAAATAAGAGAGATGACAGAAATAATAATTGAGGATATGGCAAAAGAAAATAATTTGAGTGTTTATGAATTCGGATTAAAAGCTGTAGAAAATTTCGGATTTGATAGAAATGCAGAGAAAATAATAAATAATAATCAATATAAAATAATTTTAAAAAATAATTATACTATAGAATTGTTTGATATCAAAGAAAATAAAACATTAAAACAAATACCTAAAAATTTTGATGATAGTACAAAAGAAGAAATTAAATACATAAAAAAAGAAATTCCAAATATTATAAAAAATCAGAGTAATAATTTAATAAAAATTCTATTAGCAGGAAAAAAGTATATAATATCTATAATAAAGTGCATCAATTGACAAACTTAAAATTTTTTAGTATATATTACAATTAAAATGAAATTAGTATTATTTAGTACTAATTTTATACCTGCATTTTCACCTGCCGTAGGCACACTTCGTAGTGGTACTTCGTATTGTTCTTCGATGAAGTCTCAGGAAAAATAATAATGAAAACATTGACAAAGTTAAAAAATTTCAGTATATTCAATTATAAAAATTATCTAAGAGTGATAATTATGAATATAAACAAAGAATTTGATTGTGATGTATTAATTGTAGGCGGAGGAATAGCTGGACTTATTGCTGCTGAAAGAGCATTGAAAGTTTTTAAAAGAGTATGCATTGCTGATTCTTCTAAAATTTGTTCTGGAGCTTCTTATTTTCCTTTGAAAGCTACATTAGGTATACAGGCAACAAAAGATGAAAATGATTATGATAAATATTATGAAGATATAACTAATATGGGTAAAGGTGTTGAAAATCCAGAGCTTATAAAAACTTATATTAAGAATATTAAAAGAGATGTTTATCTACTAAAAAGAATTGGTTTTAAACCTTGGATTAGAAAAGATTCAAGACCTGCATGTTTTGCTAAATACTCAAGAAATATTTTTTTGATTAATGATTGGAATGGTGCTAGAAAAAGAGCTAATAAAATTTTCAGAAAAAATAAAAGACTGAAAATATTTGAAGAAAGTTCTTTAATAAGAATCATAAAAAATAATGATCAAGTTTATGGAGCAGTATTTCAAAATAAAGATAAATTTTTCTTTATAAAATCTAAAGTTATAATCTTAGCTGCAGGAGGAATTGCAGGAAATTATAAAAATAGCTTGTATCCCAAAAAAATTAATGGTACTTGTCATATAACGGCATTAGATGCTGGAGCTTATGCACAAAATATGGAGTTTATTCAATTTATACCTGCATATTTAAAGCCTAAATATAATGTTTTGTTTGGAGAGCATACTCTTAAATATTGTATTGGCATGTATGATGAAGATAATAAATTAATTTTGGACGGAATAAACGATGATAAAAATAAAAAATTATGGATTGAAAGAAGTGCTTATGCTCCTTTTAGTATAGATTTTGAAAGCAGTGAAATAGATTTGAAAATACCTTACAGCGGAGTAAAATTAAAATATTCTGAAGATTTATATAAAGACAAAGAAGAATTTTATACTGTTTATTTGGATTGGCTTAAAAAAGAAATGAATATTGATTTACTTAAAGATGAAACTTTAATAACTCATTTTGCTCATAGCTGTAATGGAGGAATAAAAATAGACAGCAATGGATTTACCGGTGTTAATGGGCTTTATGCTGTTGGTGAATTATCATCTGCTATAGAGGGTGCTAATAGGCTAGGCGGAAATTCTGTTGGCGGTGCTTTGGTATTTGCAAATAATGCTGTGAAAGATGCTTATGAATATATTAAAAATAATAAATTTCATGATAATAAAAAATTAAAAGATATAGAAAAAGAGTTTAATGATTGGATAAATGATATTTCAAAAGATGATAAAGAAAACAATCTTAAAAAAAATGAAGTGCTTGAAAAAATAAGAGAATTAGTAAGTGAAAATTTATCCGTTATAAGAAGCAGAGAAAAAATAGAAAGTTTTTTTAAAAATATTGATGAGCTTAGAAGCAATTACAGTATAAAAGAAAATATTAAAAACGGTTCTATAGAAATTTATTTGATTATTGAAAGTGTTAAGATGATCGCTTTGAGTATGCTTGAGAGAGATGAAAGCAGAGGAGCACATTACAGAGATGATTTTAGAGATTCATCAGATAAAATTTATAAGCTTCATATAAAAAGAGAAAATAATAAAACTATAATAAATAGAATTTATATTAATAATTAAATAATTACAATAAAGATTCTCTGTTATAATCTGTTATATCGGTTCCTATTTTTTGAGCCAATTCTTTTACTGTGATTTTTTTATCGTATACAGCATTAAGTTCTGAATCTGTTGCTCCTAAAAGTTCAACAAAAATAACTTTTCCATTAGGAGTATTGATTTCAGCTGCTTCATCTGGTACAGTAATAAATCCTGTTATTTTAGATTTTTGTTCAGCATCTATTCCTTCTTTTTGTTTAGTCCATATATATTCATAAGGATTGAAAACGGCACCGCTTTCAAATACATATCTTGCTAATTGCTGTAAAAATCCTACAACAGTTTTTATTTCATTATCAGCAGTATCATCATCTTTAGTATTATTAATCTGTTTTTCATTCATTTTTAATTTAAAAGTAAGTTCAAAACCAAATCCGCTGTATTCTTTATTATCTGATTCTTTTTCATAAAGCTCACTGAATCCGTAAGTAACAAAATGATAATATCCGTTTCCTCTGTAAATACTGATTCCATCAAGAGGATCTTTCCCTCCAAGCATGTAACTTATTATAGGTCTGTAATGCAGAGGTTCTTTTTGTTCAGTGTATATTTTCTCAAAAGTTTCTGTTATAGCATCAAAACCTGCAGTATTTATTTCCTCATTATTATTTAACTCTTTTTTGCTCATTTTTTACTCCTAATTATTATGTTAATTAGTATAACAGAAAGAATTTATATATCAATAATATTTTTTAATTATAGTTTTACTTGAAAAATTATAAAAATATTCTAATATGTGAATTATAATTTTTTATTCAGGATAAATAAATGATAAAAAAAGAAATACAGCAATTATTTGAATTAGGAAAGAATGCTTTTAAAGAAAAAAGATATGAAGAAGCTATTTTTAACTTAGAGAAGATAATTGATATTTATAATAAGGATTTAGTTTTTTATTCTGATGATGAGTTTATTATTTATAGTGATAATAATGATGATGGCGATGAAACAAATGCTGAAGATATTAATAATATGCATAATATTTTGATAAGTGCTTATTATAATATAGGTACTTCTAAATGCAATTTAAAAGAGTACGAAGAGTCTATAAAATATTTTGATAAAACTTTAGAACTTAACAATGAATATTGCAATGCATACTATAGCAGAGGAGTTGCCAAATATAGTTTAGGCTCATATGAAGATGCTATAAAAGATTTTAATAAAACTTTAGAATTAGATTCTGATTTTAAAGATGCTTATTTTGTTAGGGCTTTATCTTATGCTAAGATAGATAAACATAAAGAGGCTATTGATGATTTTAATAGATTATTAATAGAGTATAATGAAATTAATTATATATATTATTATTATAGAGGTTTATCCAAATTTGATTTAAATTTATTTGAAGAAGCCATTGAAGATTTTACTATTGCTGCAGATTATTTGCCTGATGAAAGTTATATATATCATGATAGAGCTTTAGCTTATTCTAATTTGAATATGTTTGAAAAGGCTATAAATGATTATAATAAGGCTATAGAGCTTAATGAAACAGATACTGGTTATTATTATAACAGAGCTTTAATGTACTCTGAATTAGAAGAATATAATAAAGCTATAGAAGATTATAATAAAGTTTTGGAATTAAATCCTGATAACATAGGCGCCCTTTATAATAAGGCTTTATGTAAACAGAATTTAGATTTATTTGAGGAAGCTATTGATTATTTTGATATATTTATAAAACTTAATCCTTGTTATGCTGATGCATATTATTATAGAGGAAATGCTAAGACTAATTTAAAACTTTATGAAGAAGCTATTGAAGATTATAATAAAGTTTTGGAATTAGATAATGATTATATAGAGGCTTATTATGAAATAGCTATGGCAAAGATTAATTTGAATTTATATGATGAGGCAATGAAAGATTTTGATAAAGCTTTATATAATGCAAAGTCAGATTCTGATAAAGCTTATTTATATAATTTGAGAGGCACTTTAAATGAAAGATCACAAAACTATGATGAAGCTATAGAAAATTATACTAAAGCGATAGAACTTGGATATGAATGTTATTATGAAAGAGCTATTGTCAAACATAATTTCGGGTTAATAAAAGAATCTATTAATGATTATGAAAAGGCTATAGAGTTAGAAGCTGATAATTATAAAATATATTATGATAAAGGGATTGCTGAACTTGATTTATCTTTGTATGAAGAGGCTGTAAAAGATTTTCATAAGTCTATAGAATTAAATCCCAATTACGACGAAGCATATTATAATAGGGGTATTGCTAATGAAGCATTGAAAAATTATGATGAAGCTTTTAGAGATTATCAAACTACTATAAAATTAAATAAAGAACATGATTATGCTTTTAATAATTTGGGCGGGTGCTATGTGAGGTTAAAAGAGTACGATAAAGCATTAGAAAATTTTTATAAAGCATTAGAAATAAACTCTGCACTTTCTCTGCCTTATAATAATATAGGTGAAGTGAAATCAAGATTGGCTTTAAAAGAAAAAAACAATATAGAAAATTATAATAAATTAAATAGTGAAGCATTAGAGTATTTTAATAAATCTTATCAAACGGCTTTAAAAAATAATGATGAATATGAAATGAATGCGATTATGGATAATATGAAAGAATTAGCAGCTGAAAATATAGAGCCTGCAATAGAGTTCTTAAAAAATAATAATATTGATTATTAAGCTAATATACAAATTAGTATATACCCCCAATTTTTAATTTTGTTAATTTTTATGTTGTTCTTTTTCCCGCCGCAAAAAGAACCAAAAAGTGCAAGGATATAATTAGTGCTAAATGATACTAATTTTGTTTTACATGTAATATAAAATATTAAATTTAATCTAAAATATAGCCTTTTGCTTCTCGTCGCAGGCGTACTTCGTATGTGGCAATACACAGGCACTCCTTTCAGTTGCAAAAGAACTAGGGGACTGCCCTCTGTGTACTTCATAAGGGCAAAGCCATGTAAATATTTCAAATTTAAAAAAATTATTTTTGACAAAATGTAGTTGTTTAGCTATACACTGAAAATTTTTAAATTTGTAAAAATTTATTTGTTTCAGTATATTTCTGTCAATCTAAAATCCCATATTAAAAGTATAAGCCAAGTATATATGAATCTGTTGCTAGCATTATTAAACTCTATATTAATTTTTATTTTATCATTATAATTGGTTTCAGTATTGATAATTTTTGTTCTTATATAAAATTCTTGATTATTGTATGAGTCTTTAAATGAATATCCGTTAATTTCATAATAGCTTTTACGTTCGGTATTCATATCATATTTTTGAGAAAATGCTTTTACCATGCCGTAACTTATTTCCATATTTTGTAATTTTTTTAATGCTTCTTCTAAATTATTTATTTTTATATTTGTAAACTGCATTATTGGCTGTGATAATTCATAGTCTTCAAGCTGTTTTTTCCATTTTACTATAATTTCTTCTTCCATTTCTATAGGGCTTAATAAACTTACAAAATAATTATTATTTATATTCACTGTATTATCATCGCAGTTGGTATAACTTCCATCGCCTGAATATCTGAATGTTGTTATAAAATTACCATTTTCATCAAATAAATTCCAAACTAAATTAATTGCAAATTTATTCATTATTGGATTATCAATAAATATTTCTTTGAAAAAATTAAAATCGTACTTTTTGCCTGTTAATAGAATTTTTATTAAATTTCTGCTTTGATTTTTTATAATATTTGGAATTTCTTTTTTTATGTATTTAATTTCTTCTTTTGTAGTATCATCAAAGTCTTTAGGTATTTGTTTTAATATTTTATTTTCTTTGATATCAAAAAATTCTATAGTATAATCATGTTTTAAAATCATTTTATATCGATTATTATTTATTATTTTCTCTCCGTTTATATCAAATCCAAAATTTGGTATAGCTTTTAATCCAAATTCATAAACGCTCAAATTATTTTCTTTTGCTATATCTTCAATAATTTTTTCTGCCATCTCTTTTACTTCATATTTTTTACTTTTCTTAAACACATTATAAAGCATATTAATAGCATATTTACTGTTTTTATTGATAGAAAATACAAGTAAACATAATTTTGAATCTTTTTCTTTTTTGTAAATCTCTCTTAATGCCTCGTCTCCTCCATATATTCCATACATAATAAGAGAAGTTTCTTTATTGGTACTTGTATATATTGTTTTAACTGCATTTATAAAAGATTTTTTATCAATT
>NZ_CALXYQ010000082.1 GCF_944393015.1 uncultured Brachyspira sp. | reverse complement strand
ACCCTAACTTCTGGTGCAGTAATAAATTGATTAATTCTCTCTCCTTCTTTTTTTACTGTTGCCATTATTTATCTACCTCATTTAGTAGTAAATATAGAATCATTCATTCTCTCCTTAGATTCTTTTTTGAGTTTCTCAATGAACTCATTCAAATCCATATCTTTAATTTCTTGTGAAGAACGTGTTCTAATAGATAATTTTCCGCTAGAAACTTCTTCAGCTCCTATTATAACTGTATATGGAGTTCTTTGCAAGCGATATTTCTTAATCTTAGTACCTAAATTATCATCGCCTTCATCAACTTCCACTCTGAAGCCAGCATCTTTCAATGCTTTAGCTACTTCATTAACTCTATCAATTTGAGATTTTTCATTAAGTACATTAACTACAGCCACTTGTAAAGGAGATAACCATAACGGGAATTTACCATTATAATGTTCAACCAATATACCTATAAAACGTTCCATAGAACCAAGTATAGCTCTGTGAAGCATTACAGGAGTATGTTTTTTACCGTCTTTACCTTCATAGCTAATCTCAAATCTCATAGGAAGCGAGAAGTCAACTTGTAAAGTACCGCATTGCCAGTTTCTGTCAAGAACATCTTTAATATTGAAGTCTATCTTAGGACCATAGAAAGCTCCATCACCTTCATTAATTTTATAGCTTATTTTTAATTTGTCTAAAGCATTGATTAATGATTTAGTAGCAAGCTCCCAAATTTCATCGCTTCCGATTGATTTTGCTGGTCTAGTAGAAACAAATATTTCAAAGTTCTCGAAACCAAAGTCTTTATATACAGATAAATAGTATTCAATAGTATTAATAATTTCATCGCCTAATTGCTCTTCAGTACAGAATATATGAGCATCATCTTGAGTGAAAGCTCTTACTCTGAAAAGTCCATGCAAAGCTCCTGAAAGCTCATGTCTATGAACGAAACCTAATTCAGCAACTCTTAAAGGCAAATCTCTATAACTATGTATGTTAGAATTATAAACAATCAAACCGCCTGGGCAGTTCATTGGTTTTACAGCATATTTAGTTTCATCAATTTCTGTAAAATACATATTCTCTTTATAGTTATCCCAGTGTCCGCTTCTATGCCATAATTCTTCATTAAGTATAGCAGGAGTTTTTATTTCAACGTATCCGCGTTTATCATTTTCATTTCTTATATATGATTCAACTGCCTTATATATAATCATTCCTCTAGGATGCCAGAAAGGGAAACCCGGACCTTCTTCATGGAAACTAAATAAATTTAATTCTTTACCTAACTTTCTATGATCTCTTTCTTTAGCTTCTTTGAGTTTTTTAAGGTATTTATCCAATGATTCTTTACTTTCAAAAGCAGTACCATATATACGTGAAAGCATTTTATTATTAGAGTCCCCTCTCCAATAGCTTCCTGCAACAGACATAAGTTTATATGCTTTTAAATAACCTGTTGAAGGAACATGAGGTCCGCGGCAAAGGTCTATAAAATCGCCTTGCTCATAGAAAGATACTGTATCAGCATCTATACCTTCTATAATTTCAACTTTATAAGGTTCATTAGCTTTCTTGAAATATTCTATAGCCTCATTTTTATTCATTACTTTTCTTACTACAGGAATATTTTCTTTGATGATTTTTTTCATTTCATCTTCGATTTTTGGTAAATCTTCTTCAGTGAAAGGCTTTTCAGCATCAAAATCATAATAGAAACCATCTTTAATAGCTGGTCCTATAGTAACTTGAGTATTAGGATAAAGTCTTCTAACAGCCTGAGCCATTAAGTGGCTTGTAGAGTGTCTTAATATTTCAAGTCCGTCATCTGAGGTGGTAAGTATCAATTCTAAATCGCCGTCTGTTTCAGGCGTATATGTAAGGTCAACTTGTGTTCCATTAAACTTAGCTGCTACTGCATCTTTGGAATCTTTTTTAGCATTTTGTTTAAGGAAGTCTAATAAAGACTCTCCATTGGACAAATCATAAGACTGTCCTAAATAATTAATTTTTGACATTATAACACCTCTTGAATTGATACTTTTATTTGAAGTAAAAACTTACAAATATTTTGAAATATTATAACATACATACGAATAATAGTCAACAAATTGTATATATAATTATTGCATAGCGGTATACTATTCATAAAATATTTCTAAATCTTTAAAAATATAATAGAAATTAGTATATACCTAAACAACTATATTTTGTCAATTTTTATATTTTGTAAATCTAAATTATAATTTTTTATAATATCAAATATTATTTCTAATATTAGTAAAATATGTTTTGACCGCAAAATAAATTATTAATTTTTGTATAATAATTAAGTAATCAGCCGCAGCTATAAAGAACTATCCATAATATTATGATATACTGGCGAAGTGTACCCAATGGATATAGGCAAGTAGTTAAAAAACTTTAAAATTTTTTAGTATACAAATGCAAAATAAATATAAAATATTGACAAACATGTATTATTGTATATACTTAATTAAAAGTACATTGATTAGGGTTTTATTAATATGAATTGCATCGCATCGCATCGCATCGCATCGCATCGCATCGCATCGCATCGCATCGCATCGCATCGCATCGCATCGCATCGCATTATTATATCTCTTTTATAAATTCCAAATCAGCATAAAAATACCAGTGCATTTTCTTTTGGTATTGCAATAAAAAAATATATAAACAGGACTTTTTATGAAAAAGAGCTTTAATAATCTAACATTCAAAATGCCGTTTACTATAATACTGATAGTAATCATTGTAATGACAGCAATAATTATAGTATCAGGCAGTCTTTCAAATAATATTATGAACAATAAAATCAAAGAAGGTTTTGAAGGAACTTTATCAGGATATACTTTTTCTGTTGACAGCTGGGTTAATAATCAAATAGCAAATGCTAAATTCTATGCTTCAATACCGTCTGTAATTGAAATGTCAAAAACTTCTAACTGGCAAAACTATCAGGAATCATTAAATACATTAAGAGGAGTTATGAAAGAAAATCCATATGTAATAGACGTAGGTATAAGCACTATAGACGGCTCTATAAAATTCGATACATCTCTTGATGAAAGTGTATATAATCTATTAATAAAAGATTTACAGCCGGGTACTTGGAAAAGATTTGTAGATTCAGGTTATGATAATGCTTTGGCAAATGATATCAGTATATCTTTAACGACTGGAAAACCAAGCACAATAGTAATTGTCGGCATAAAAGATGAAAATAATAAATCAATAGCTGTTTTATATACAATGCTTGATTGGAATAAATTAATAGAAGAAGTTATGGCTAATGTAAAACTCCCAGCAGGTGCTGATTTATCAATAATAAGCGATACTTTAGAAATTATTGCAAATAAAGACCCTAAACTTATAAAAACTCAAATAGATGAAAAGTATAAAGAAATAATATCTATACAAAACGGATACACAAGAATAAATATAAACAATAACAATATAGAAACTTTTTTCAATAAATTAAAGACTCAGGCTTGGTATACTGTAATATCAATACCTCAAAAAATAGCAAATGCTGAAACATATAAAATGATAATTATAAATACATCTGTTGTATGTTTTGGAATAATCATAATATTTATATTTGTATATATATTTGCAAAATCTATAACAACACCTTTAAATTACATATTAGAAGAATCCAAAAATATGAATAACGGCAACTTAAATTCTAATATACCTCAAAAGATTAAATCTAGGAAAGATGAGTTAGGACAAATGTCTCAATATTTCAGCAAAATGCAGGAATATCTTGCTGATATGATTCATAGTATTAATGATATGTCTTATATTATATCCGAAAAATCAAATAAAATATTTTATGAAAATGCTAATTTAGCAAAAAGAGTTGAAGATCAGGCTGCAAGTTTGGAAGAAACTTCTTCTTCAATGGAAGAGTTTGCATCCGGATTAAAGAATTCAACAGAACGTTCTATAGAAATTAGAGATATAATGACAGAAGCCACTGATTCAATAGAACAAGTCGGCATAATGATATCGCAGACTACATCAAATATAGAAGATGTCAATGAATCCAGTTCTAAAATAAAAAACATTACAAAGATGATAGAAGATATTGCTTTTCAGACTAATATACTGGCTTTAAATGCTGCCGTAGAAGCTGCACGTGCCGGGGAACAAGGCAGAGGATTTGCTGTTGTTGCTTCTGAAGTTAGAAACTTGGCGCAAAATTCTCAGGCATCCGTTAAAGAAATTACTTCTCTTATAGATGAATCTGTAAACAAAATAAATACTGCAACCAATTCCGTAAGAGAATCTCATAAAATATTTGAAGAATTAAAAGATAGAATAATTAACTCTGCTAATTTAATAAATGAAATAAGCCATACTATACAGGAACAATTTATTGGAATAGAACAGGTTAATAAGGCTGTTTCTCAAATGGATAATGTAACTCAGCAGAATGCCGTGCTTGCAAGCGAGACTTCAAATTTATCTAGCGAGTTACTTGATAAATCTAAAGAATTACATGAACAGATTAGTTTCTTTAAATTTTAATTTATATATATAAAAAGTTACTATTTTTATTGAAAATTTATTATTTTTACTATATTATTATGAAGTACTTTTTATAATAAAAAAAAGAATAAGGAGAAAAATATGGTTAAATTCTCAGACTTAGGTCTTGTTAATAGTAGAGAACTTTTTAAAAAAGCTATAGGCGGCGGTTATGCTATACCAGCATTTAACTTTAATAATATGGAACAACTTCAAGCTATAGTACAAGCATGTGTGGAAACTAAAAGCCCTGTTATAATTCAGGTTTCTTCAGGTGCTAGAAAATATGCTAATCAAACATTATTAAGATATATGGCTCAAGGTGCTGTTGAATATGCTAAAGAATTAGGTGTTAATGTACCTATAGTTTTACACTTGGATCATGGCGACAGTTTAGAACTTTGCAAAAGCTGTATTGAATATGGTTTTTCTTCTGTTATGATAGATGGAAGCCATTATGACTATAACAAAAACGTTGAATTAACTAGAAGCGTTGTTGAATATGCTCATAAATATGATGTTACTGTTGAAGGTGAATTAGGCGTACTTGCTGGTGTTGAAGATGATGTTGTAGCTGAACATCACACTTATACTCAGCCTGAAGAAGTAGAAGATTTTGTTAAAAAAACAGGAGTTGACTCTCTTGCTATTTCTATAGGTACTAGCCATGGTGCTTATAAATTTAAACCTGGTCAAAATCCTCAAATAAGATTAGATATTCTTAAAGAAATTGAGAAAAAAATCCCTGGATTCCCTATCGTACTTCATGGTTCTTCAAGCGTACCTCAAGAGTATGTTAAAATGATAAATGAAAACGGCGGTAAATTAGATGATGCTATAGGTATTCCTGAAGAGCAATTAAGAGAAGCTTCTAAGAGTGCAGTTTGTAAAATCAACATCGACAGCGATTCAAGACTTGCTATGACTGCTGCTATTAGAAAAGTATTCCATGATAACCCTAAAGAATTTGACCCTCGTAAATATTTAGGACCTGCTCGTGATGAAATGAAAAAACTTTATATTCATAAAATAATGAATGTATTAGGTTCAAATGGTAAAATATAATAAAAATTAAAGGAGATATATACTGTGGGAAAACAACATAGAAAAGTAGTGAAACGCAAAAGAGCTTTAAGAAGAATCAAAAGACAAAAAGATGCTCTTAATGCTAAAGCTAAATAAACAAGATTTTTTAAGGGTGTAAGTTTTTTCTTATACCCTTAATTTTTTGTTAGTAATTTGATAATAAATCATTAGTAAAATAAATAAATATATTTAATAAATAATTCAATATAATTAAAACATTTTATTTTTAAACAACATTTAAAATTATTTTATTTAAGGTAGAAAAATGAAAAAGATTATTATATCAATATTAGTAATATTTTTTGTAATCTCTTGTACTAATCAAAACAATGTAAATAATAAATCCCCTCTTGCAATTCAAACAGATTTTGGAAGAAAGGATAATGCTGTAGCAAGTATGTATGGTGTTGCTCTTAGTGTAGATAAAGATTTAAAAGTTTATGACCTTACACATGAAATACCTGCATACAATATATGGGAGGCTGCTTTAAGACTTGACCAAACTGCTAGGTATTGGCCTGAAGGTACTGTGTTTGTTAGTGTGGTAGACCCTGGTGTTGGTACTGATAGAAAATCGGTTGTTATGAAGACTAAAAATAATTATTACTTTGTTACTCCAGATAATGGTACTTTAACTTTTGTTGCAGAGTCTTTAGGAGTAGAAGAAGTAAGAGAAATTGATGAAGTAAAAAATAGACTTACAAACTCACAAGAATCATACACTTTCCATGGAAGAGATGTTTATGTTTATACTGGGGCTAAACTTGCTTCTAAGCAAATTACTTTTGAAGAGGTTGGTCAATCTTTAGGAACTAATATAACAAAAATTGAATATCAAAAAGCTAAATATGAGAATGGAGTTTTTTATGCTAATATACCTGTGCTTGATATTCAATATGGTAATGTATGGTCATCACTTCCTCGTAAATTAATGATTGATAATGGAATTAATACGGGAGACACTCTCAATGTAAAAATATATAATTATAATGAGCTTGTATGGACTGGAGACGTTAAGCTTGTAAATACTTTTGGAGATGTGCCTGAAAACGAAAATATGGCTTATTTTAATTCTGAACTTAATTTTTCTTTAGCTATTAATATGGGTAATTTCTCT
>NZ_CALXYQ010000081.1 GCF_944393015.1 uncultured Brachyspira sp. | reverse complement strand
AAGAAGCTCCTCATGACGATATAGATTTAGACGACTTATCTTTAGACAGCATTATGGATGAAGATAAAGAGGAAGAAAAACCTAAAGATGAGGTGAAAGAAGAAGATAAAGCAGAAGAAAATAAAGAAGCTCCTCATGATGATATAGATTTAGATGATTTATCTTTAGATGATGCCGTAGAAGAATATGAACAATCACCTAAAGATGAAATAAAAGACGATTTAAACTTAGATGATGAGATAGAAGACATAGAAGATGGAGATAAAGAGAATAATAAAAGCATATCTAATAATATAGTTGAAGGAGGCACTACTCTTCCTGCACCTGAAACTGCTAATAATTTACCTGCTTCTAAATATGAAGATGTGGACAAAGATGTAGATCATGATAAAGTTATTAATGCAATAAAATATCTTCCTTCTCTTACACAGTATCATGTTTTAGATGCAATACTTAATGAAAAATTAGACAGAATTTCTATGGAGGCTTTACTTAATGCCTTAGAGCGAGGTGAGTCTAATGAAAACATTACAGAATTATTAAATAAAGAATTAGGTTTAAGCATTAGAGAAGAAAGCGGTAAAAATGTATTAGAGCTTATACCTATACCTAATTCATTAAAAGATTATGCTAAGATAATAAGAGTTGCAGCTGTATTCTTAATATTATTTGTAGCGGTGGTAATTTTATCTTTCCAATTCATTTATAAACCTGTAATGGCTAATAAATATTATAATCAAGGTTTAGTAAGCATATCAAAAGGAGCTTATGATGATGCTGAAAGAAACTTTGCTGAAGGTGAAAGATTAAAACCAAAACAGATAAAATGGTATAATAAATATGCAAGAGCTTATATTGACAGAGAAACTTTCAGTTATGCTCTTAAAAAGATACAGGGTGCTTTAGATATTAAGCCTAGAGATTTTGAAACTAGAATAACTTTCGGATACTATTATAGAAAGAAAGGTGAAAAAGAATTATCAGTAGAAGATTATACATTAGGCGAAGAATTATATAATGATATGTTAGTTTATACTGACAAGAAAAAAGAAAAAGAAACTATATATGATGAACGCGGTCTTCTTATGATAAGCAGGGCTAGAACCTTAGCAGAACCTAATTATTATGATATAGCTTATAATAATTATAGAGATATGGTTAATTTCTTTGGAGATGGAGTTGTACCTAGAAAAAGAGCTATGCTTATAAAAATTTATCAGGATAATTATGAGCAGGTTAAAGCACTTCAAAATCATATAAACTTATTGAAAAAAGATTATATAGATGATGAGGTTTATCCTAAATTAGCTAAGTATTTACTTGATAAAGATGATTTTTATGGTTCAAGAATATTGTTTGAAAATCTTCTAGCGGCATATCCTGATAATTTAGAATCTATAGTAGGTTATGCTGATTATGAAGCAAGATTAAAACATTATGATAGAGCTATGGAAATACTTAATACAGCAGCATTGCCTTTATATGAATCTAATCCTTTCTATAGAGGAAAAGAATTTGTATATAATATGTTAGGTCAGATATATTATAATTTAGGTGAATATGGAAATGCAGTTAAAAACTTTACTGAAGCTTTAGCTATAAATTCAGTATATCCTGATGCTAATTATAATTTAGCTAATGTTTATTTCTATAGAGAAAAAGATTATGAGAAAGCTAAACAGCATTATCAAACTGCTTATGATAATTTAGCACCTAATCTTAGAAGCGATAAACTTCTATATAATTTATCTTGGATATATTATTCAGATGGAGAATATGACAGAGCATTTGAAGGATTTAATGCATTATTTCAAAAGAATCCTAGCAACAGTGTTGTTTCTTATGCTTTAGGTAATTCGCTTTTACATTTGGATAAAGCTAATTTAGCTAATGGTTTCTATAGAAATGCTTTAAGTCAGGTATTATCTAAGAGAGATAGATTAGGAAGATTAGAAATGCGTACAGAAAGCGATTTTATATTAGTAAGTTATTTAGCAAGCCTTTATAATAATATAGGTGTTTCTTATGCTTATAACTCTACTATTACAAATACTATAGTTAATGAGCAGCAAGCATTTAAATATTTTGTATTGGCAAGCGAATATTTTGATCAAATAAGAACTTCAAATATAGATTTGGAGAGAATGGAAAAAAGAACTATACTTGTTGATAATCAAAATATAGGGGCAGCTACTTACAATATAATGTCTGTACAAGGAAAAAGAAATTTGAAGCAGGCTACTGTTATAGATGATTACATACCTAAAGATATGTATTATGTTAGATAAATAAATATCAATAAAAAAGCAGAGAGTTAAATCTCTGCTTTTTATTTTTTATATAAATTAAATATTTACTATAAATTTCTTAAATGAACTTTTCCATTTATATCTATAGTTTTATTTCCTTTCTTATACATTATAAATAAATAATTAAATCCCCTCAAATAAAAATTATTTTCAGCTGCTGCTATATGATAATTACCTTTATTAAGTGTTTTATTATGACGAACGACAGATACTATATCTATAGGCATAAAATATTTACTCATAATCTCAAAAAGTTTAAAACCAATAGGCATGAAAGGAAATCCCTTTTCATAAGAATCAGAAACATATAAAGCCATATACCTATCTTTTTTCATTATTCTAAATATTTCATTAATAACTTTCTCCATAGCCTCATAATATTCATTTTCTCTCGCTGTTAATTTCCCAATACAGTTCTTCTCATCAGAATAATTTATATGAGTGCTGTAAGGCGGATCTATAAAAACAAAATCCACTTTTTCATCCTCTATTGGTATTTTTCTAGCATCGGCCTTAAAAATATCTTTTCTTTGTAATGCTTTTGGATTTATATCATATCCCAAAGCACGCCTTCCTAATTCTCTTGCTACGTCAACAGTAGTGCCGCTTCCTGCCATAGGATCAACCACTAAATCTTTTTCTTTTGTATATCTATTTAGAAGATTCCAAATTATATATGAAGGTGTTGCTCCTATATAATGTTTATGCTTTTCTTCTTCACTTTTTAAATACTGCTGTGAAGGATAATCCCATAAGGTTGTAGTTTGCAATTCTAATTTTTTTTTCATATCTTTATTCGCTTTATAAAATTTTTATAAATAATATACTATAACTATTTATTAGCAAGTATTGAATAAAAAAATTACTTGTTAAAAATAAATACTTTGATATTATATAATAGTAAATATCATTGGGTTATTATAAATGAGAAAAAGAATTAAAGCTATAATATGTTCTGCTCTTTCTCTGATATTCGGAGGAATAGGGATACAAAAATTTTATTTAGGTCAGACTAAAAGAGGTATATTATATGTTCTATTTTGTTGGACTGGTATACCCTATTTGCTTTGTATTGTAGATTTAATAAGATTTATATTTATGACTGAAAAAGACTTTAATCTCACATATAATAAAGAATACATAGAAAATATAAGTTATAAAAATGATAATAAAAATCACAATAATAAATTTGATGATGCTATAGAAGCTGAATACAGTTATGTAAATGAAAATGATGACAATAAAAAAGAAGAAGAAAATTATAATAATCAAGAGAATACAGAAGAAAATATTAGTATTGATAAAGCATTAGAATATTATAGATTAATTGATGAAGCAGTTATTTCTATAAAAGATTATAATTTTTCAGAAAAAGTAAAAAAATTGAATCATTTATTTAAAAGTATTATTGATAAATCAAGCAGCTTTAAAAGAAATGAAAAAGCTATAAAAGAACTTGATAAAATGCTTCAATATAATATACCTACAACATTAAAGCTTATTAATTCATATATAGATTTATCATCATCAAATACATCAAATTTAAATAATGTTAAAGCAGATATAATAGAATCTATAGAATCAGTAATCATATATTTAAATAAAGTATTAGAAAACATACAAAGAGATGATATTATTGATATAACAAGCGATATAGATGTACTTAAAGCAGGGTTAAAAAAAGACGGATACGTTTAAAAGGAGATATTAAAGTGGATAGAGATGGTGTATATAAAAGAGTCAATGTAAATAAAGTTATTAAAAATATTCAAAAAAATAATACTGATATAACTGAAAGCAAAGCACAGGAAATAGCATATATTATGATAAAAGAACTTAATAAAAAAGTTTCTGATATGGTTAATGACTTTGAAAATGGAGAAGGAGATTTTATGGCATGCTATTTTGAAGCCATAGATAAGCAATAATAATTTTTTATTATTGTTATACTTGCATTCGCCTATAATAAGCTAGTGAGTAAACTCGGCTCATTTTTATATTTACTTTATAATATTAAAAAATTAACATTTTATATTATTGTATGTAAGTCCTTTATATTCTGTTTTTTCAACTTTTAAGAAGTACACTTCTTGAGATGAGTAATTGGAAAATTTGATGTATTTTATTGCTTATATTAATAATAAAATAATTTGTATTAGTAATATCATAAAAAGTAAATAATTTTATCAAATACATTATAAATGGTTTTTATTTTATAAAAGTATATTTTTTCATATTGACTTTTTATTTTACAATGATAAAAATTAATTATTAAATAATATAGGAGGATATTATGTCATTATCAGATGATATCAAATCAGGATTTTATTCAAGCATTGGTATGATGCTAAAAGGAAAAGAAAAATTAGAAGAGGCAGCACGCGAATTCATAAAAGATAAGAATGTTAGTGCTGAAGAGGGAGAAAAGTTTGTAAAAGAAATGGTTAATAAAGCCAATGAAACTAAAGAAGATGTTTCCCAATTTATAGACGAAAGAGTAAAAAAAGTTGTTGATAAAATGGGATATGTAAAAAAAGAAGAATATGATGCTATGAGAAAAGAATTGGATGAATTAAAGCAATCAATGAAAAAAGATGAACAATAATTACAAGTTCATTAACTATAAAGGAGTTTTTTTATTTATAAATAATAATTAAACTCCTTATTTTATAAATAATATGAGTTATATTAAAGTGCGGGTGATTAAATAATATGAATAACATGAAATCTATAAACAGGGCAAGAGAAATTATATCTATAATAATAGCTTACGGATTCAGAGATATTATAGCTATAACTCCAATATTAAAAATAATAAAAAATCCAATAGATAAAATTAACATCAAATATAATGGAGTTGATTTAAGAAAATACAGCAAAGCAGAAAGAATCAAAATGGCTTGCGAAGAATTGGGTACAACATTTATCAAATTGGGACAAATACTTTCAAACAGAAATGATATACTTCCAAAAGATATTACAGAAGAATTAAGCAAACTTCAAAACCATGTAAAACCTTTCGATGAAAATACAGCAAAAAGTATTATTGAAACAGAATTAGGAGCTAAAATAGAGGATATTTTTGAATCCTTTGAATTGACTCCTAAAGCAAGTGCCTCTATTTCTCAGGTACATACTGCCGTATTAAAAAACGGTGAAAAAGTAGCTATAAAGGTAAAAAGACCTAATATAGAAGAAAATATACTTACAGACATTGAAATTATAGTGTGGCTTTCAAATATCATAGAAAAATACAATGAAGAATTTGCATTGATGCAGCCTCAAAAATTGATAGCAGCATTTAAAGCTCAGCTTATACAGGAATTAGATTTTAATTTTGAAAAAAATAACACTTTAAAATTTGCAAAATTCTTTAAAAATAATAAAAATATAAAAATAGCAAAAGTATATGATGAGTACAGCACAAAAAATATATTAACTATGGAATATATAGAAGGAATAAAAATCTCTGATATAGCAAAAGATGACACTAGATATGATAGAAAAAAACTGGTTTCCATAGGTATAGATGCTGTATTAGAGCAGATATTTATGCTTGGTTTCTTCCATGCAGATCCGCATCCTGGTAATTTGATGGCTTTAGAAAATAATGTACTATGTTTCTTAGATTTTGGCATGATAGGGTTTATTCCGCCGAACTCTAAAGATGCTTTTTCTTCTTTAATTATGAGTATAAGCTCAGCTGATTATTTGGAATTATCTAAATCTATACTCGATTTATGCTATCATGGGGAAATAAGTAATATAGATGAATTCAATATGGCTATATTTATATTAGTAAGCAAATATGTGGACATGCCTTTAGACAATATCAATATAGAAGATGTATTTAATGAACTTATAGGTATAATAAGAGAATTCCGTTTAACTTTGCCTAGTAATATTATGCTTTTAATAAAATCTTTGATAGTTCTTGAGGGAGTTGCTAGAAATTTAGATAAAGAAGTAAAATTAATAGAACATATTAAACCTTTTGCCTTCAGATATGTTAAAGAGCAGATGAAGCCGGATAATTTATTTAAGCAATTCAAAAAGTTATTCTATGATTATAGTTATATCATAAAAGAATTTCCATCTGACTTAGAGCATTTAGTATCGGTTATAAAGCAAGGAAGTGTAAAAATTCAGTTGGAACATAAAAAACTTGAATCATTAGCTTCTACTTTAGATGGTTTAGCAGATAGATTAAGTTACTCTATAGTTTTGGCTTCTTTAATATTAGCAAGTGCCTTAATTATCACAAGCAAAATGCCTCCCCTATTCCATGGAACATCTGTTATAGGAATGATAGGATTTGGTATATCAGCTATAATGGGATTCATTATGATTATAAGCAGATTTATAAAGAAGTATGTGAAGAAAAATAATTAGATTAAGTGATATATAAGCAATAAAAAAGCCCCTTTAATAGGGGCTTAAAAATGCTCCGAGAACAGGGCTCGAACCTGCGACCCGGTGATTAACAGTCACCTGCTCTACCGACTGAGCTATCTCGGA
>NZ_CALXYQ010000080.1 GCF_944393015.1 uncultured Brachyspira sp. | reverse complement strand
GATGTGGAGGTTATGGGGATCGAACCCACGACCTACTGCGTGCAAGGCAGTCGCTCTCCCAAACTGAGCTAAACCCCCGAGTATATATTTTAAAGAACCTGAGCGTGTGGGCCTGGGAGGAATTGAACCACCGACCTTTCGATTATCAGTCGAACGCTCTAGCCATCTGAGCTACAGGCCCTTTTATTTATTCATCAACGATATGTATTAGATTATAGCACACTTTAAAAAAATAGCAAGTGCTTTTTTGAATTTTTTTATATAATTTTTATATAATTAATAAAACTTTATAAAATATATTGTAAAAAAACGGTTTTATATTATACTATAAAGATATGATTAATAAAAATAATTTTTTTTCTAGAGATAATAATTCTTTAACACATAATAAAATCTTCGTTATTGGCGGAGAAATACTATTAATTACAATAGTATTTACTGCATTTTTCTATTTTTGTTATTTGATTAGGAATATAATAAATCCTATTATATTATTCCTTATACTTATAGCAGCTCTAATACCTTTTTGGAAATATATATGGGCTAAAACATCAATAGTATTAATATTAGCCCTATTCACGTTATGGGTCATTAAAGAGGCTGGATACTTAGTTGCACCATTTATTTGGGGTATATTCATTGCATATATGTTTGATCCTTTAATAACAAAGATGCAGAAAAAAATTCCTAGAATAGCAGGCGTATTATTAATATATATACCATTACTAATATTAGCTATAATATTCGTTATATTTATACTTCCTAGAACTATAGAACAAGTTGAAATAATATTCAAAACATTACCTCAATATGTAGACAAAATATATAGTTCTATCTCTGATATGCTTATAAATTTATCCGAAAAATTAAATAGAACTATAGGAAAAAGTTTTGACATAAATTTGGAAATAGATTCAAAAGCCATAAATGATTTTTTATTCGGAAATAGCGGTGTTATAACATTAATGTATAAAAAAATTATAGATTTTAGATTTCAAAACATTAATAGTATAACAACAATATTCAGTATAATATTTTCATATTTTGTAATACTTCCGTTTGTTACTTTTTATTTAATGCTGGACTTTCAAAATATTAAAGAAAGAATCATTAAAATAATTCCTATGAGATGGCAAAGCTCTGTAAGTAATATAATAAAAAATTCAAACTACATAATAAACAGTTATGTTGTAGGAATGACAATATTAGCAGTATCATTTTTTATAATAAGCTATATAATGCTATCTCTAACAAATACTAAATATGCTTTTATGTTAGCTTTACTCAGAGGGCTTTTAAATTACATACCATTTATAGGTCCATTTGCTGCATTTTTATCAGCATTATTTATAGGTATAATTACAGAACCTGTATGGTGGCATGGTGCTTTAAAAATGTGTATAATATACGGCATCATACAAATATTGGATTCAGGAATAATGGCTCCTAAAATATTAGGAAAATCAGTAAAGATACACCCTATAGCTGTTATGTTCAGTACTATTATAGGAGGAGTGCTTTTTGGTTTCTTAGGAGTATTATTTGCTGTTCCTTTCTGCGGAATAATTATTATAACTATAAAAAACTTTTTTAATAAATATTATCATTCAAAATTTTACACTTTAACGAAAAGAGGCGAATAAATGTTAGTTTACTTAGTACCTATATTTATAATACTTCCACTATTTCTAATGGCTATTATGATATTCCTACCAACATTTATAGGAAAGAAAATACCACCTTCATTCTCAAAAGAAAAAACTCAAATATTTAATATTAAAAGAAATGAATTATATAATTTGCTTATAGATTATGAAAACTACCCTGCTTGGTTAAAATATATATCAATAGTTCGCACTGAAAAACTAGATAATGATAAAATAAAAATAATGCAGACATATTCAAATAGAAGAACATATCAGGAATTAATAGAAGTAAGAAGAATAGAGAATAGCGAAATATCTATGGTAAAAACAGAAAATGAATTTACAGCTTTATGGACATATATATTAGAAGATGCTGAAAATGACAAAACAAGACTCACAATAAAAGAAACTATGTATGTATATCATCCATATTTGAGATTTATGCTTAAATATGTACTTATAGATGAAAACGGTAAGAATGATTTTTTCAGGAGAATAAGAAGTTTTATAAACAAACATAAACAATAATTTTTTATTATTGTTATGCTCGTCTACGCCCACAATAAGCTAGTGAGTTTACTCACTAGCTGGCTACGGCTCGCTTTTATATATTAATTATGCTATTAATTTTTTAGAGTGATAAACGAGCAGCTGATAACTGACAAAGGAAGTTGTCAGCTATTTTTTAGCGAGTTTATCGCTAGCAACAATAAAAAATTACTATTTTCTGTTCTTCTCGCCCCATACGCATATAGCATCTAATATTGGTATTAATGATTTTCCTCTTTTAGATAGGCTATACTCTACTTTGGGAGGTATTTGAGGATATTCTTTCCTAGCAACTAAATCATCCTTTTCTAATTCTTTCAAAGTTAAACTCAATGTTTTATGAGATATATTAGATATTATTCTCTTTAATTCATTATATCTCACTACATTTAATTCTGACAATATATATAATATTATCATTTTATATTTACCCGATATCAATGACATAGTATAAGCAAAACCTGTATCTTCCATATATTTTTCTTTCAATTTGCTATTATCTTTTTTCATATATTATCCTTTATAGTTATTTTACACTTTACTTTTAGTTAGTATATAACATTTTTGTTAGTACTTGATAATTATAATATATAATACTAAAATAATAATATCAATAATAATTTACTATATAGGAGTAAAAAAATGAAAAAAATATTAATTTTAAATGGAAGCCCTAGATTAAATGGTAATACTTCTGCATTGATAGAAGAGTTTACTAAAGGAGCAAAACTTAATGGAAATGATATAATAAAATTCGATTTGGACAGAATGAATATACATTGCTGTAAAGGCTGCTTGAAAGGCGGTAAAAATCCTGATAGTCCATGCAGCCAAAAAGATGATATGGATAAAATATATCCTCATTATAAAGAAGCTGATATATTAGTACTAGCTTCACCTATGTATTATTGGTCTTTCTCTGCTCAATTAAAAATATTTATAGATAGAATATTCGCTGTTGCTGAAATAGATCCTAATTATAAAACACCATATAAAGAATGTTTTATGCTCATGGCAGCAGAAGGAAATGATGATAACAATTCTAAACCAATTATAGAATATTATCAATCTTTATTGAATTACTTGGGCTGGAAAGATTTAGGTTATTTAATTGCAGGAGGAGTATTTAATATAGGAGATATAAAAGGAAAAGATGAATTTTTAAATAAAGCATTTGAAATGGGAAAAGCTATAATTTAAATCATTTACATTAATTCATTTTAATATATAATTTATAGTCAATAAATTTAAAAAATAAGGATTTTTAATACATGATTAATTTTGAACCTATTTCATTAGAAAAACAGGAACTTTATCATAAATATTTTTCTATGACTCCGGAGCAATCTGCTGATTATACATTTATGAATTTGCTTGGATTAAAAGATATATACATGCTTGAATGGGCATTTACTGAAAAGCTAGTTTGGATAAGACAGAAATCACCATATACCATATATTGGGCACCTGTTGGCGATTGGTTTAATACTAACTTCTGCACTGATTTTAGCCCTTGTGAAATTTCTGGTGAAACCATAATAAGAATACCTAAAAAACTTGCTTTATTTTGGGAGAAAACAACTAAAATAAAAGTAAAAGAAACTAGAGATGAATGGGAATACTTATACGACTTTAATGAATTAGTAACATTACCCGGTAAAAAATTTCATAATAAGAAAAATTTATATAATCAATTTCTTAAAAACGAATTCAAATACGTTCCAATAGATAATAAAACTGTAATAAATGATATACTTGACTTTGAGGCTAAATGGGAAGAAGAAGAGAAAAAAAACAATGCTGCTTTAAATGAAAATAATGCAGAAGAATGCGAAACTTTTGACAGTACTAAACTATTAACCCATGAAGTAAGAGCCGAAGCAGATACTATAATGATAAAAACTTTGCTCGGTAATTGGGATATAATAAATAACATAATAGGCGGAGCTATTTATATAGACAATAAAATAGTAGCATACACAATAGCTGATTTAACTATGAGAGATACTATTGTAGTTCACTCTGAAAGAGGAGATAGGAATTACAAAGGAACATATCAAGCTATAAACAGAATGTTCTTAGAAAATTTAAAAAATTATGTAAGTGATTATGAAAGATTTAAATTCGTTAATAGAGAGCAGGACGTTGGAGATTTAGGACTTAGAAAAGCAAAAATGTCATATAATCCTGTAGGATATATAGAGAAGTATAAAGGTTTCTGTACAGATTTCTAATAAAATAAAAAATCTGCTCATTTTATTAGAAAAATAATATAATGAGCAGATATAAAATATTAAAATTGTATTTTTTCACTTTTATAAATATAGTCTATACCTTTACCATGATAATTCTTGCATAAAAATAAATAAAAATTATCTAAATATATAATCTCACCATTTATTTTTTTTCTGTATGATTGAAAGTTTGTAATATATTCAACATTATCAAAATATTTAGAAATAAAATTCGTATCAGATGATGTAGTTATATGATAAAAATCGTTTCCTAAAAAATCTTTATCATTATACCAAAAATCAAATACAGTAGGATGATATGTACCCCAATTTAAACATACAGACTCTTTTTCAGGATGTATATAAAAATTAATCATTGAAGGTATTTGATAATTTAAACCAAAAATTCTTATATCTTTATCCATATAAGAATCATAATAGTCTTTTAAATCATATCTTATAGCATTGTATTTATAATATCTATCAGTAGGATCACCTTTTATTGGTATGATTGCAAAAAAATACTGACATATTATTATTAATATTGCTATATTACAAAATAATATATTAGCTAAAAATAAATTCCTAATATATTTTTTATTCCAATTTTTAGATATATAATATGATGCTAAAAATATCCCTCCTCCATATATAAATAAAGCCCAATTTGCTTCTAATTTATTTTTGAAAGATTTCTGCAGTATATAAATGAATGGTAATAGTGATATGAGAGCAAAATAGAAATTATTTTCTATTTCTTTTTTCTTAAAAAAATCTATAGACACTTTTACTATTAAATAACAAAATAATATAAAAAATAAAGGACTATATAATCCTATTTGTGCTCCCCAAAAATCTAAAGTTCTATTAATACTTCCTGGTTTTTGAAGCTGTCTGTCTAATGCATATTTTATAAATGTAAAATCAGTTTGAAAATTATATATAATAAAAGGGCTGTAAACTATAGCAGCAACAATAAATGATAAATAAAATTCTTTAGATGAAAATATAGATTTTCTATTTTTTGAAATTAGTGTAAAAAAAGATATAGAAGCACCTACAAATATAGCACCCTCTTTAGAAAGTAAGCTAAAACCAAATAAAAAACCAGCCAAATAAAAATAATTTTTGTTAGAATAAATTGCTTTATAATAAGCCATTATAGCTAATAATAAAAAATAAAACATAGGGGTATCTATGGTAACAATCAAAGAAAGCCCAGCAAAGAATGGGATAGTATTAAAAAGTATAACAGAAATAATAGCAGTATTTTCATCTTTTTCTTTTTTCAAAAATAAATATAATAAAACAGAAACTAATATACTTATAATAATACTGCCAAATCTTACACCAAATCCAGTATTTCCAAATATAATCATACTTGACTTCATAAAAAAAGCTATACCAGCACCATGGTCAAAAAAGCCAAATGGTAAATGTTTTGTCCATAATGCATAATGTGCTTCATCATCTATTAAAGTAGTGAACATTAATAATATAGTTCTTAATATATATGATAATATTATAAAAACAAATGAAATTAAAAAAATTTTATTACTTATTATTGTATTTATAAATCTTTTAATATTATTTTTCATAATTTGTCTCCCTATTACTTTTTATAATAAACTCAGGTCTATTTTTTATTTGTTCATATATTTTTGATAAATATTCAGAAATTACGGATAAACTTAAAAGCTGAACTCCTCCCATAAAAATAACAGTTATCATTATAGAAGCCCAGCCTTTTATAATATCTGCATTAAAAAAGAAATATTTTATAAATACATATAGAGATAATATAATACCACAAAGTATAGATAAAATGCCTAAAGTTAAAGATATTCTCAAAGGTTTTGTTGAAAATGATATTATACCTATTAAAGCTAGATTAAACATTTTTTTATAAGTATATTTAGTTTTACCTGCTTCTCTAGGTTTTCTATTATATAAAAATGGCTGTTGTTTAAATCCCATCCAGCTAATTAATCCTCTGATATATTTTGGATTTTCTTTAAACTGTTTATAGGCATCAATTACATTCTTATCTATTAGTCTAAAATCTCCTGTATCTATAGGAAATTTAATATCTGATAATAAATTAACTAATCTATAAAATAGATTGGCAGTTATTTTTTTGAAAAAATTTTCACCTTCTCTAGAAATTCTTTTGGCATATATAACGTTAGATTTTGATTTTATATATTCATCTATCATAGAAGGTATAAGTTCTGGAGGATCTTGTAAATCAGCATCTATTATTATAGCTATATCACCAGAAGAATTTAGAATACCACAACTTACAGCAGCCTGATGACCGAAATTTCTTGAAAAAGAAAAAAGTTTTATATTATTATTTTCTTTTCTATATTTATCTATTATATATTCTGTATTATCATTACTTCCATCATTTATAAAAATTATTTCATAATCATTATAATTAGAAAGTACATTAATCAATCTCTTATATAATATTTCTATAACAAGCTCTTCATTATAACAAGGTACTATTATGGTTATTTTCATAATGTAGCACCTATAAAAAAAATATTATATAAATAAAAATGCAATGAAAAAATAAAACGAATTTTTGTTAAAGTAAGAGAGAAATTATTATTATTGATTAATTTAGAATTTTGCTGTTTGCTGTTTGCTGTTTGCTGTTTGCTGTTTGCTGTTTGCTGTTTGCTGTTTGCTGTTTGCTGTTTGCTG
>NZ_CALXYQ010000079.1 GCF_944393015.1 uncultured Brachyspira sp. | reverse complement strand
CTTTAAATTATTATACACCTGTGTTATACTTCAAGAAATTAAGGAATACTTAATGCAATATGTCTGGATCCTGTGCAAAAATAAAAAACTATCATTAAGTAAAAGTAAATTACTGCTTTAAATAAATAGATTTTTTTATAAAAATATTGTAATATATAGATTAATGAGTAAAAAAATTTTAGAAAAGATTAAAGAACTGCATAATCAAAGCAAGCATCAAAAAATAATAGAGCTTATATATTCTATAGATGAAGAAGAAAGAGATTATGAAATAATTTTATTCTTCGCTAGAGCTTTAAATAATGTGCAGAATTATGATGAAGCATTAGATAATCTTATGTATATAAGGGAAGAAGGATTATTTGATCCTTTATGGTATTACAGAACTGGATATGCTTATTATCATAAAAATGAAAAAAACACTGCTAAACAATATTTTAGTAAGGCTATAAAATTATTTGAAAATTATGACAAAAAAAATATAGAAAATTTTGAAGAAATATCAAATAATATAAAAAATTTATATTCATTATGCTTTGAAAATGAAGATAAAGAACTTAGTTTTGCTCAAAGAGTAAAATTATTTTGGAAATGGTTTGAAGATAATGAAAAAGAAATTGATGATATAATCAAATATAAAAATAAAGATATAATTCATTTTCTCTCTCATGGCGTAAAAATAATATCTGACAATTTAGCATTTAATATAGGAAGGAATTATAATTTTACTTTTAATATAGATGGTAAAAATTATTTGTTTTATCTTACGCCAAGAATAATATCTGATATGCCGGAAAAATTAAAAGAAAAATGGACTTTTATGCCTTATATTCCTAGTTCTAATGGTGTAAATTTTACTATTGAAATACATAATAAAAGAATAGAAGCTCAAGATGTATTTGTCAAGATAGAATTTGATGATGAAAATGATAAATTTGACTTAGTATTTTATAATAAAGATTTAAATGATTTAGATAAAGAAGAAGCTTATAATATATTCTTCTTAATTATGGAAAATTCTATAGGAGAAGGATTATCAAGAGTATATATAAGATATACTGATATAAGTAATAGAAAATTAAATAACATGATCTCTCTTATAGAATTAGAAAAGTATATAAAAAAAACATTAACTTTCCATAGGAAGAAGATCATAACAGATCCTATAAATCAATACCTGGCCTACACTTCTGAACCTAGACAATCCGATACATTAAGGTACGATATAATAGCAGGAACCACATCATATTATGAAACTGTTAATGATTATTACAATGAAAATACAGACGATATAATAGAAATATCAAAATGCGGAGCAAGAGCAATATTTTTGTATTATACTTATGATTATAAAAACTATGATGATGAATTAAAAAAAGCAATACTCAATGAAAGATATGAAATACAGGAAAGATTGGAAAAAGAAGTTCTTGCAAGCGGAGATAAAGAAGCTGATATCGGAATTGTGCTTGGCGGAGCTATGGGGGTATACAATATTTATATAGATTTAATAGTTTATGATGAAAAAGAATTTATAAATAGAGCTAAAGTACTTCTTGCTGAATATGAAAGAAATTTCTATATATCTAAATTAAGAAAAAATTCAGATATAAAAAATATATTTGATTTATAAATATATCATTGAGATACTGAAGTAGTCATCATTCTTTCATCAAATTTCTTCTTTATCCTATCAAATTTTTCTCTTGTTTTAGTTACAGCTGAATTCATTTTGCTTATGGCTTTTTGATTAGCTGTATATAATGCTAATGACTTTCTGGCATATTGAATCAATTCATTTCTTTTATCTGGATATAAATTTATTAATTTTATTATAGTATTATAATATCCCTCATTTGCTGCTATCATTCTATAATGCTTCATTTCAAGATCATTTATTTTATTCTCGCCTTCTTCCACATTAACTAATGAAACAAAATTCTCATTATTGTTATTTACATCTGATATGCCTTCCATAGCAGTCATTAAATTTTCTATAGTACTTACATAATCTTCTCTTGAAGCTTCCTCTCCCTTATTTAAAAATACTATAGGATCACTGTCAGAACTTTGATTTACAATCTTTGATTGATCATTTATTGTATTTATATAAGCCTTTTTTGGATTCAATACTTCTTTATCAGTATCTGTGATAACATCAACAATACCATCGTCAAGAACAACTATAGTAGAACCATCTTCTGCAAAAGCAACCTCAAAACTTGTACCTCTTACTACAGAAGTAGTAGTTGATGTATGTATTTCAACCATAGCACCGGCATTTTTATTTATATTAACTTTAATATAACCTTCTAATAATGATAGAGAAACTTTACCGCTTTCTTTTGAAATAGGCTCATTAACAAGAATTATAGTATTTTGAGGAACTACAATAGAACCTATTTTATCACCTCTCCTGCTTAAAGTAAGATCAACCTGACTGTCAGCTGATGTTCTTAATCTATATTCACTATGTACTTCACTTCCTCTGAAAGCCCTAAGTGATTTATTTATATCAGGTCTTTCAATAAAAGCTAACCCAGATATTCCTGTAACTTTAAAAGATATATCCTGTGACAATAAAATATTGCTGAAAGATAAAGCAAATAATATTGCTGATAAAAATATTCTATTAAGCATAAATATACTCCTTGGTTTTAGTAAATAAAACCACTAAGTACTATAAGTGTATAATTTAGTATTAAAAAAGTCAATAGCAATAAAATTCAAATTTACATATTTATATCAATATTTGGCAATGTAGGATAAGCAAATAACATATTTAAATTGAAATCTTGAACATTTAAATCTACTTCATTTTTTGTATCAAAACATACACTTATTATATATAAATCATCAAGAATAAAAGAAGCAAAGAAGATATCATCAGCATTTCTCACTTCTCTCTCAATAAGATCAACTTCTACAGAATTTTTTATATCAAAAATAGTTTTTCCAAGCATTTTTATATACGCTTCTTTGATAGTCCATATAGTAAAAAAATCTATTTCTAATTTATGAGTATTTTTAAGGTATTCAATCTCACTTTTATAAAAATATTCCTTAGCAATAGAAAAATAATCTCTTTCTCTTATCTTTTCAGCATCTATTCCAACATTATATTCATTGCTCATAACAGCAGCAAACAATTCTGATGTATGAGTTCCATTAAAATATAAATTATTTTCATTTTTGAAGTAAGGTTTTTTATTTTCTTCTCTTTCTATTATTAAATTACTTTTATTATAATGATTTTTAGATATAGAAAGAATCAAATTCTCTAAATTTTTTCTTGCCTCTGCCCTATTCTCATTATTATTGAAACTATACTCCAAATAAGTCATAAACAAACCTTTTTAATAACTTTAGTCAATAAATTTCCCTATTAATGTATGGCTTTTTATCTCTGTAACTTCAGCATTGAAAATATCGCCCATATTAAGTTCTTTTTCTTTTTTCACTAGAATTATTCTATTTTCCTTGCTTCTGCATAGATAATGCATATTATCTTTAGCTATATCATCTACCATTACAGAAGTTTTTTTGCCTACCTGCTTTGATAATAATTTTTGTGCCAATTCTCTTTGATAATTTACAAGATTAGTAAGTCTTCTTGCTCCTGCCGCTTTATCATACTGTATATTTTTCTTAAATGCTATAGAGCCTTCCCTCTCTGAATATTTATACAGGTAAGCTTCTTCAAAACCTATACTTTCAAGCAAATTTAATGTTTCCATATACTCATCTTCTGTTTCATCAGCATAACCAACTATAATATCTGTTGAAATAGGAAAATCATCAGCATAATCTCTTAAATATGATACTTTTTTTACATATTCATCTTTTGTGTATTTTCTATTCATTAAATTTAATATTCTGTCTGAACCGCTTTGAAAAGGTAAATGTATATGTTTGCATAAACTATTCAAATTCCATATAGCATCAGCCAAATCTTTATCAAAATCTTTAGGGTGAGAAGTTAAAAACCTTATCCAAACCTTATCTTTAGCCTTTTCATCAATAACTTTGTCTAATTTGTATAATAATTCTGTAAAATTAATCTCATTATCAATATCAAGCCCATAAGAATTAACATTCTGCCCAAGTAAAGTTATCTCTTTAGCTCCGTCATCTATTAATCTTTTAAGTTCTTCTATTATTTCGCCTGATTTTCTACTTACCATCTTTCCTCTAGTATGAGGCACTATACAGTAAGTACACCAATTATTACAGCCATGAGATATTGGTATAAATGCTTTATGAGGCTTATCTTCATCTACATAAGATTTATTAAATATATAATTATCATTAAATTTTCTTACAAAAACTTCCTCATCTTTCAAATAATCTATAATATTAACTTCATTATATACATCAAATATCTTATCAACCCCAAGATTTTCAAGATGTTCTTTAGAAGTTTGAGCCATACAGCCCATAATTATTATTTTTGTGTCCTTTTTGTTCTTTTTCCTATTTGCATTGAATAATTTAACTCTTGAAAATACTCTCTCTTCAGCATGAGCCCTTACACTGCATGTATTTATTATGATATTATCAGCATTTTCATGATTTTCTGTTTGTATAAAACCTTCCTGCATAAGCGAATTTATTAAACTATTAGAATCCGCCTTATTCATTTGGCATCCATAATTTTCTAGGTAAAAATTCTTCATGTTCTAATCTTTATTATTATTTTTTTATGAATTTGGATTTTATGTCTTCAACTATTATTTCCGGCACTAATCCGTCTATAGGTCCATTAAATTTAAGTATTTCCTTTATTAAAGAAGAACTTACATAAGCATAATGTTCTGATGTATGTAAAAATATAGTATCCATCTCTGGATATAATAACTTATTCATTCTAGACATTCTTAATTCATAGTATAAATCTTCACTGTCTCTAATACCTCTGGCCAATACTTTTATATCATTCTGCTTCATATACTCTGTTACAAGTCCTGATACAGATACAATTTCTATAGTATCATTATCTCCTATTACTTTTTTAATCATATTCTTTCTTTCTTCTATACTAAAAGTAGGAGATTTATCCAAATTAACAGCTACAGATATATAAACCTTATTGAAAATATCAGCAAGTCTGTAAAGAACATCGAGATGTCCTAATGTAAAAGGGTCAAAAGTACCCGGAAATATTACTTTTCCATTTTTCATAATGATAAAGTATATACAAAATTGATATAATATCAATATAAAAAATAACATTTATTTAAATACTTCGACAATTTAACATAAATATAGTGTTTTTCTATTTTAGAATAAAAAATAGAAAAAAAATAAATATTTTTTCTATTATATGTTATAATTTAAAGAATAAATATTCATTAGGAGTTATTTATGGCTCATGTTAATAAAACTGAAATAAGAGTGATATATGCAGATACTGATCAAATGGGGGTTGTTTATCATTCAAACTATTTAAGATATTTTGAGATAGGAAGGACAGAGCTTTTAAGAGAATTAGGCATTTCCTATAGAGATATGGAAGAAAAATATGATATAATGCTTCCTGTAAAAGAGGCTTTTGTAGATTATAAAATTTCTATAAAATATGATGATGTTATAGTGGTTTATACTAGTGTTGAAAAATTAAAAAATGTATCATTAAAACTGAAATATGAAATAAGAAGCAAAGAAGATGAAAAAATACTATACTCTACAGGTTATACTCTTCACCCTTTTGTAAATAAAAAAGGTCAAATAGTAAAACCTGATGAATATCTGTACAATATAATGGCTAAAGGTAAATAATATATGAGCTGGCTGAATGTTATATTAACTGTTTTGTCATCTGCTAATATGGTTGGTGATTTAGTTAAAACAACAACTATGGAAAGCAGAACAAAAAAACTATATAGTAAATTAGATGAAAAAGAAAAAGAAATAATGGAAAAAGTAGAATCCAAAACAAAAAAAGAATTTCAATATATATATTCAGAGATAAATTCTTTAAAAATAGTAGTAAGATTTCTATTTTTTATTTCTTTAATATTGTTAATTTTATTTATCATTTCATTGATATTTATAATTTTTGTTTTAAAATATAAAAAAGTAATTTAATTTTGAGGATTTTATATGGCTACTAGTACTACTACTGCGGTAAAAAAAAATAAAAAAGCTTTAACTTGCTCTGTAATTACAAGAAGCGGTCCTGTATTAAGGTCTATAAGAATAGATCATGTAGAAATACCTTCTCATGATGGTTATGTTTCAATACATCTAGATCATTGCCCATATATAGTAAGAATAGGTTATGGTGAACTCAAAATATATAATGAAGATAATAAACTTATAAATATGTATGTGGAAGATGGTATAGCTAAAGTTACCAATAATGTTATAGGTATATTGGTAGAAACTGCTTTATATCCTAAAGATATAGATGCCGCTATGTTAAAAGATGAAATAAATAAATTATCTACTCAAATGGTTATTAATGCTGAAGAAGCAAGAAGAAATCATGAAAAAATAGCCAAACTTAATAAACAAATAGAAATTTCTTCTAAATAATATGCTATTGTAATTTTAGTATTATCCGATAATTTAGTTGACATATTTTTATAGCTTAATTATAATTAATATGTTAACTAAAAAATTTATATTAGATGATTGAAATATGCCTAAAATAGAAGATTTAGAAAGACTAGGAAGTATTGCTTTTTTAATAGGAAATAAAGCATTACCAAAAGAAATATCACAAAACGACTATGATCGTTTTAAGTCAGTTTTTACAGATGAACATATGGCTAGTTCTATGCCAGCAGAAGATAATGGTTTACCTTCTATTGATGATTTAGACAGTTTAGATTTTCAAGATGATTCAGATAATAACAAAGAATCTGATGATCTTGATAATTTAGAGCTTCCTGAAGATTTTAACAATCCATTATCTGATGATCTAGATGATTTAGGACTTCCTGAAGATTTAGATAATGATAAAGTATCTGCTGATATAGATGATTTAGGGCTTCCTGAAGACTTAGATAATGATAAAGTATCTGCTGATATAGATGATTTAGGACTTCCTGAAGACTTAGATAATGATAAAGTATCTGCTGATGTAGATGATTTAGGACTTCCTGAAGACTTAGATAATGATAAAGTATCTGCTGATGTAGATAATCTAGAACTACCTGAAGATTTAGATAATGATAAAGTATCTGCTGACATAGATAATTTAGAGCTACCTGAAGATTTAGATAATGATAAAGTATCTGCTGACATAGATAATTTAGAGCTACCTGAAGATTTAGATAATGATAAAGTATCTGCTGATATAGATAATTTAGAGCTACCTGAAGATTTAGATAATGA
>NZ_CALXYQ010000078.1 GCF_944393015.1 uncultured Brachyspira sp. | reverse complement strand
GCAAATCGCAAATCGCAAATCGCAAATCGCAAATCGCAAATCGCAAATCGCAAATCGCAAATCGCAAATCGCAAATCATAACATAATTATATCATTTGTTTTTATACCATTACCATTTTTTTTGGTGTTGCATAATTTTTTCTAAATATATTATTTTATGATGCTCAATTATTTTATGCTTATAAAAAATAAAAGGAGAAAATTATGAACAAAATTTTAATAATATCTTCAGAATATACAGGACATGGACATAAAAGTGTTCATACAGCTATTATTCAGGGATTTGAAAAGTTGTATAAAGGTAAAATAGAATGTAAAGTAATAAATGGTTTTGTATTAGCAGATAAAAAAATTTCATCATTGGAGAAATTATATAATCCTTGTGTTAAATATTTTCCTGATATGTGGTCAAAATTGTTTTTACTTTCAGATAAAAATGTTCGTTTTTTTAATAAAAATATTTCTAAAAGTATAGAAAAAGAACTAGTTAAGCTTTTAGATGATTATAATCCTGATTTGATATTAAGTGTTCATCCATTATTCAATGGAAGTGTATTAAATATTTTAGAAAAATATGATTACAAAATAAAATTTTATACTTTGATAACAGATATAATAAGTATAAGTCATATATGGCTGGATAGCAGAACAGATAAAATTATAAGCCCATCTCATGAAGGTACAAATTTTATAATAGAAAATGGTATAAACAAAGAAAAAGTTGTAACATTTGGAATGCCGGTTAGAGATAATTTTTCATCTATTTATTCTAATATAGAAGATTTAAGAAAACATACAAATTTTGACGGTAAATTAAGAATTCTTTTATTAAATAATTCTGAAAAATCTTCAAGAATATTCTACATAATAAGAAAGCTTCATGAAAAATATGATTGTGATATTAGTGTTGTATGCGGCAGAAATAAAAATATTTATAAAAGTATAAAACAGAAACTGAAAAATTATAATAAAGATGTTAATTTAATAGGTTATGCTGAAGAATTGTTTAAATTATTTCATAATAATGATATTTTAATAACTAGATGCGGTTCATTATCTGTTGCAGAAGCTATTAATTGTATTATCCCTATAGTATCTATGGGAGCTTTACCCGGTCAGGAAGAAGGAACACCTATATATTTAGAAGAAAATAATTTAGGATGCAGTACTATTTCAACCAATGATATTTTCAATAAGATTGATATGCTTGTGGAAAATGGCAGAGAAAAACTTTTTAAAATTAGAGAGTCGCAGTTTAATTATTACGGCAGAGATGTAAGAGATAAAATAGTTGAATATATTGCTCATGATATTGAAAATAAATAAAATTTTTTTATAATAAAATAAAAACTTATTATAAAGAGGTTTTAGTAAATTGATTAGTAATTCTAAGATGAAAGAGCTGCTTTCAGATATAGATTTATCTTCTATAGAGATTAAAAATTATTATTCTATATTCGAGAGAGAAAATTCTGAAAATGAAAAATATTGGGTTATTAGTAATGAAACAGACTGCACTTTATGCAGCACTTCTTCTGTTGGTACAAATTTAACAGATTTTGAATGGAAAAATAATGAGATATATATTTCAAATAGTTTGAATGTTAAAGAAGTTCTTAATCTTGCATTGAAAATGTTTATGTCTTTAAAAAACATACTTAAAGAAAATTATTCATATCAAATATTCGACTTGATACTTACTTTATCAGAGGGTGGTAATGAAGCTCCTCCTAATGCCAATATAAGATTCTATGCTGTTAGGGATAATTTTAGAATGATAGATATTGAAAATATAGAAAATTACAAATACGAAGCAGTTTTAATAGAAACAGTTAATTAATACTTTAAGTTTTGTATAATTATTTTTTGTATTTTTAATATAATCTATACATGTATATTAAAAAATGAATTATATATAAAATACACTTGATATTTATTTTAAAAATGTTATAATGTTCTAACAATGGAAGGTTATAAAATAGATTAATGTGATATTCATATTTTTCTATTTTCTTAAAATTAATTAGATAATAGGAGAATCTAAAAATGGCTGAAAAGACAATATGTTTTTGTATGGCAGTAACTGAAGATCAAATTAGAGATGCTATCAAATCAAAAAAGTTAAAAACAGTAGAAGAAGTTTCTAATGCAACTAAAGCCGGTACTGGATGCGGCGGATGTCAGGTTGCTATAAAACAAATATTAGACGAAATGAATAAATAATTTAAAAAAATAAAAAATATTATTTTTATATCCCAAAATTATTTAATATATTTAATATATTAATAATTAACTTAGATGGAGGTAGGAACATGTGGGAATATACAGATAAAGTAAAGGATCATTTTATAAATCCTAGAAATGTAGGGGAAATACAAAACCCTGATGCAGAAGCTATGACAGGAAGTATCGTGTGCGGAGATGCACTTAAATTAACATTAAAAATAAATAAAGATACTGAAGTTATAGAAGATGCTAAATTTCAAACATTCGGCTGTGCTTCAGCTATAGCAAGCAGCAGCATATTAACAGAGATGATTAAGGGTAAAACTCTTGATGAAGCTTCAAAAATCACTAACAGAGATATAGCTTTGGAATTAGGCGGTCTTCCAGAGGAAAAAATGCATTGTTCTGTTATGGGAATGGAAACTTTAGAAAAAGCCATTAATAATTACAGAGGAATTGCTACTGAAGATGATGAGCATGATGAGGGAGCTATCATTTGTAAATGTTTTGGTATAACAGATACTAAAATAAAAAGAGCAATCAGAGAGAATAACTTAAAAACTGTAGATGAAGTTACTTTCTACACTAAAGCAGGCGGCGGATGCGGAGCTTGTAAAGTAAAAATCGAAGATATACTCAATGAAGAGTTAGCAGAGATGGAGAGAGAAGCTAAAAATGCTCCAATGACTACAGTTCAGAAGATTAAGAAAATAGAAGAGGCATTGGAAAGAGTTATTAATCCTATGCTAAAAATGGATGGCGGAAGCTGCAGACTTGTAGATGTTGACGGCAATAAAGTTATGATAGAGTTTAAAGGAGCTTGTTCAGCTTGTGCTTCTTCAAAAAATACTTTGAAAGGTTTTGTTGAGCCTAAATTGCAGGAACTTGTTTCTAAAGATTTAGAAGTTGTAGGTGTTTGATTGATACGGAGTTGATATATGGAAGAGAAAAAAATAATATATATGGATAATAATGCCACAACTAGAGTATACCCTGAAGTATTGGATGCTATGCTTCCTTATTTTAAGGATCAATACTTTAATCCTTCTAGTATGTACACTCCAGCAGGAGCTGTTCATAAAGAGATGGAAAAAGCAAGAGAACAAGTTGCTGATTTTCTTGGATGCGAGCCTATAGAAGTATGTTTTGTTTCTTGCGGAAGTGAAGGCGATAATATGGCTATTAGAGGAACTATAGAAGCATATCCTACTAAGAATCATATTATAACTACAAAAATAGAACATCCTGCAGTTATAGAAACATGCAAATCTCTAGAGCGACATGGTTATAGAGTTACTTATCTTTCTGTTGATAATGACGGAAATATAAGTATTGACGAATTAAAAAGTGCTATCAATGAAAATACAGCTATAGTATCTATAATGTATGCTAATAATGAAACTGGTGTTATTTATCCTATAAGAGAAATAGGTCAGATAGTAAAAAATGCAGGAGCAGTATTCCATGTTGATGCTGTTCAGGCTGCCGGTAAATTGCCTCTTAATATGAAAGATGAGCCTTATATTGATATGCTTACAATAGCAGGTCATAAAATACATGCCCCTAAAGGAATTGGAGCTTTGTATATCAAGAATGGTACTAAATTAAGAACTGTTCAGACAGGAGGGCATCAGGAGAGGGGACGCCGTGCCGGTACTGAGAATGTGCCTTATATTATTGGTTTGGGTAAGGCTGCTTCTATGGTTAAGGCAGAGCTTCCTAGATTCATAGAGCATACTGCTAAACTTAGAGATACTTTAGAGGCTGAAGTTTTAAAGAGAATAACTGATGTTAAAATAAATGGTAAAGGAGCTAATAGAGTAAGCAATACAGCGAATATTAGTTTCAAAAATATAGAAGGCGAAGCTATACTTCTTTTATTAGACGGATATGGAATTTGTACTTCAAGCGGAAGTGCCTGTTCATCTGGTACATTAGAACCTTCCCCCGTACTTCAAGCTATGGGCGTGCCTTTTGAATATGCACATAGTTCTACAAGATTTTCTTTATCATTGGACAACACTATGGAAGAGATAATGTATACTGCCGATGCTATAGAGAAGATTGTTAAAAGACTAAGAGATATCTCTCCTTATAGAAATTAAAAATTAATATTTTGAAATTTTTAAATAGCCTGTCATTTATATGACGGGCTTTTTTATGTTAAATAATGCCTTAATATATATAATATTACTATGCGATATTGACAAATAAATATTACTATATATACTTATTTTCTATACAAAATCTATTATATTTTAAGATTTTATATATTAATTATAATTTTTATGGAGATATTTATTTATGGAAGTAAAACCAGAACAAGTTTTATCATTAATCAAAACAACATCAAATTTACCATTAGTAAAAGTAAATAGAGAAGAATATTTAGCAGCAGAATTTGCTCCTTTATATCCTAAGTTAGTAGAAGAAATTTTAGAAAAAGGCCCTTATGAAGCTGGAGTGCCTTTAGAAGTTATTGAAAAAAAAGCCAAAGCTGCTATTAATTATGAAACAGGAAAAGCAACAGCAGTATCATTTGCTGCAGGATTACCTGGAGGTTTTGCTATGATAGGTACTATTCCAGCAGATTTAACACAGTTTATGGGGCATAGTATGAGAATAGTACAGAAACTTGCATATTTATCAGGCATGCCTGGTTTTTCTAATGTTGATAAGATGACAGATGATGAAGCTAATATGGTATTAATATATTTAGGAGTTATGTTTGGAGAGGCTCAGGCTGCTATAGCATTAAAAGAAATAGCAAAGCATTTAGCAGGCGTAGCATTAAAACAGATTCCTAAAGTTGCAATTACCAAGGTAGTTGGATATTCTACCCTTAAAAGTTTATTAAGAATTGTAGGAGTAAAATTAACTAAAGATGTAGCTGCAAAAACTGCAGCAAAAGTTATACCTTTAGTAGGCGGTGTTGCTTCAGGCGGTTTAACATTCGCTACTTTAAAAATAATGTCAAAAAGATTATATGATAAATTAGCAGAATCAAGATTTACTAATAAAGAAATAGAATAATATAATAAAAGACTTAATATAATTTCATAATTAATATTTTTATTATATTAAGTCTTTTATATTATATAAATTATAACTATTATCTATAGGTTAAGTATAAAATATTGACAAATAAATATTATTATATATACTAATCCAATGAAACATTAATTCAAGGTTTATTTAATTATGCTAAAAATCAAATCAAATCAAATCAAATTAGAATTTTAATAAACTTTATTAATCATAATTCCAATTCAAAATTAAAGTTTCAATATTTCAAAATATTTAAATATACTAGTATCTTTTCTTTGGATATTTTTTATTAATCATAATTAAAGGAGTAAATTATGAATTTTACAGAACAAGAACAGGACTATTATGAACTTATATTAGATATATTAGATGATGGTGCTATAGTATATAGTGAAAGGATTTTATTGAATAAGAAAAAAGATAAATACGGAATATCAGATGAAAGAGCAAAAGAGATAGAAGATTTTGCACTTCAAGAAATACAAAATAAAAATAAACCTAAATTTAATACAGAAGGAGAAGAAGAATATTATGAGCTTTTGGTAGATATGCTTGAAGACGGAGCTATAGATGAAAGCGGAAGAAGTTTATTGAATAAAAGAAAATCTAAATACGGTTTATCAGATGAAAGAGTGAAAGAGATAGAAGATTTTGCACTTCAAGAAATACAAAATAAAAATAAACCTAAGTTTAATACAGAAGGTGAAAAGGAATATTATGAGCTTTTGGAAGATATGTTTGAAGATGGTATTATAGACGATAGTGAAAGAACTTTATTAAATAAGAGAAAAGATAAATACGGTATATCAGATGAAAGAGCTAAAGAATTTGAGGATTATATAAAAAGTCTAAAAGGAATTAGCGGTAATAATAATTTTGAATCTGAGTTACATCAAATTGAGTCTGCCAATAATAGTGAAAAAGTCGTATATAATGATATAAAAAAAGAAGATAGTAATACATCAGATAAAATAGATACAGATTTTAAGAAATTAGAAAATTTAAATGTAAATGAAAGTTCTAAAGAAATAAGTAATGCAGAATTTAAAGATATAAAAAAAGAAGAAAATAACGATTCAAAAAAAGTTATAGAAAATAAAGAAGAGGATATAGAAGAATTTGATGCAGAAGTTCTAGCTTATAAAAAGAGAAAAAAGAGAAGAGGTAATGTTTCTATATTTGATAAAGCGGACTATTATGCTAAAATTAAAAGACCTATTTGGTTAAAATTATGGACTTGGGCTGTTATTTTGGGATTGCTAATTTATTTTACTTATAATATGCAATATGCAATATGCAAAGGAAGCAGATTCTGGGTTAGGTTGGCTATTTACTAATATTTATAATTTAGCAAATTATTTTACAAATGGTAGATTAGAGCAAGCTACAGGGACTTTAGATATTATAGTATATGTAACTATATTATTTATTTTTTATACCGTATTCAATATATTATTAATTTATTTGCCTTCATTTATTAGTGTTATGAGTAATATGGGGAAAAAAGAAATAAAAAAGGGGTTGTATTTAGAGACTATTTTTATAAGTATAGCATTAATTGCATTTTCAATTTTATTTGTAAGAGATAATAATAAAGAATTAAATGAGTTGAGAAAAAATATTAATAATTCTTTAAGAAATGATAATTATTCTCTGGCTGTTGACCATATAAAAAAAGCTAAAAAATCAGATACAATAAATAAAGAGAAAATAGATAATATGTATAACAATGTTTCACATGATATTATAAATAAAATAAAGTGGTTATACAAAAAAGATATGGATAAGAAAAATTATGATTCTATTAATGAAAAAATAACTGCATATAATAAATTAGATGTTAGTTATAAAAAAATTGATAGTTTTGATATTAAATTATATATAGAAAATATTGATATAAAAAGAGATCAATATCTTACAAAATTAATCGGACAGATATCTAATATGAGCCCAGATAAGGTAAGAGTGAAATTAAATGAAGTGTATCACAATTCAAATGTAGAAAAAGACAGAAAAAATGTTATAGGCTGGGTTCCTATTATTGGAAAAATTTCATATAAAAATTATTGGGAAAATGTTAGAAAAGAATATTTAAAAGAACTAAATAAAAACTAATAATATATAAATTATATATTATTTAAGTTTTTAAATAATTGTTTATAGTTAAAAAATTAAAAGGCAGGAGTTTTAATAAAAAATCTCTTGCCTTTTTATAGCTTTATTATAGTTCTTCTATTTCTTTTATAGTCAAACCTGTTAATTCACTGATGAGATTTAAATCCATATTTCTAGCTTTCATATTTTTTGCCATAGATATTGCTTTATTTTTTCGCCTTGTTCTATGCCTTTTTCAAGACCTTCTTTAAGACCTTCTTCTCTCCCTTTTATTCTTTCTTCATTTAATGCCAATATATCAAAATAATTCTTCT
>NZ_CALXYQ010000077.1 GCF_944393015.1 uncultured Brachyspira sp. | reverse complement strand
GCAAACCGCAAACCGCAAACCGCAAACCGCAAACCGCAAACCGCAAACCGCAAACCGCAAACCGCAAACCGCAAACCGCAAACCTTAACGAATTTACTTCTTGCTATAAAATCTCAAAAATCATTTTGTTGGGAGTATTGTAATGTTTTCTGATATACTTTACAGCCTAACAATATACCCTATAGAATTTATTTTAGAAACAATATTCTATTATTTTAAAGTAGCAACACAAAGCAGCTATACTGTAAGTGTTATTTTAGTAAGTTTAATTATTAATATATTATCACTTCCTTTGTACAATATCGCAGAAAAATGGCAGCAGAAAGAAAGAGATATGCAGTCTAAAATGAAGCCAATGATAGATAATATCAAATCTGTATATAAAGGAGATCAAGCATACTTACTTATAAGAACATGTCAAAGAATTAATGGATATAAAACAATTTATGCTTTTAGAGGAGTATTAGGATTATTAATACAAATACCTTTCTTTTTAGCTGGATACAATTTTTTTACAAGTTTGACTGGAGCAAATACTGAAAGTTTTTGGCTTATAAAAAGTTTAGGTGAGCCGGATAAAATCATTCATATTGGAAATTATTATATAAATTTACTTCCTTTTGTAATGACAGCTTTTTCATTGGCATCAACATTTGTATATTCTAAAAAATTAACATTTAAAGAATCAATACCTATATTTTTAATGAGTTTATTCTTCTTAGTATTTTTATATAATTCTCCTGCTATACTTTTATTATATTGGACTATTAACTGTGCATTTTCATTTTTCAAAAATATAGTTTTAATAAATTTTGATAAAATAAAAGATATAATAGATAACATATCAAATAATAAAATATTTATATTAGTTACTAAGATAATATATTATTTATACAGTATTTTTATATTTATAATGACTATTTTATATTTTTCAAGAAATATATTAATAAAAAAATCAGCAGTGGAATATCCATTTTTAAAAATATTTATTATACATGTTAGAACTTATAGAGATTTATTATTGATTTGGTTTATAATTTCAATTTTAGTTTTACTAGTATTTTTATCTAAAAAGAAAATATTAGATTCAATAAAAATAGAAAGTAAATTAAGATTAAAAATATTCATATCTTCATTAGCAACTATAACAATATTATCAGGTTTATTTATTTTAACCTCATTAATAGCATCTTCAGGACAAGAATTTGAAAATCCATTTAACATAATATTTACTGTATTTTTTAAATATATTGGTATATTTTTTGTGTATCCAATATTTTTATATTTTCTATTTTCAGAAAAATTTAAAAATAATATAACATTTATATTTATATTCATAACAATAATATCATTAGCCAATACTTTTATAATGGTAATGGATTATGGATATATATCTAGTAATTTTAAATTTGAATTAGAATATTTACTAATACCTAATTTAAAACAAATAATGATCAATATTATTTTTATACTATTAGCTTTATTTTTAACATTAATAATAATAAAAAAGAAATTAATAAATTTGGTATTTAATCTATTTATAATTGTAATAATAAGTTTGTTCACCATATCAATATTCAATTTTACAAAGATTAGCAGCGAACAAAAAAAATTACTAGAAATTACTTCTATTAGCAAAAACATTAATGATAATTATGATATATTTAACTTTTCTAAAACAGGAAATAACATATTTATTATAATATTAGACAGAGGAAATCCTGAATTTGGAAATCTAGTCTTTGATAGATTTGAAGATATAAAAAAAGAATTTGAAGGTTTTATATGGTATCCAAATACTGCGGCTTTTGGAGCTAATACTTTCGGAAGTATACAAGCATTATACGGGGGATATGAATATGTACCATTTGAATTAGAAGGAAAGTATAATTTAAAAGATAAGCATAATGAATCGTTAATTATGATGCCTCAATTATTTCATAATGCCGGATATGAATCAGTAACATTTGATCCTTCTTTTGCAAACTTATCCTGGACTCCGGATTTAACTATATTTAAAAATTATACAAATATAAAAGCATATAATCAAAATAATAGTATGATGGAAAAAGAGTTAAATAATTTACTCGATAACAATTCAAGTAATAATTTTAATACAAATTATATAGTAAACAATAATATAAATAGAGCTGTAAGATTTTCGTTATTTAGAATGCTTCCTGTTTTTTTGAGAAACAAATTATATGCTAAAAATGATTGGTTTATACCTAATTCTGGAAGAAATTTAGCTATTGTTGGTAAAAGTATACAAGAATATGCTCTATTACAAGCCTTAACAAATTTAACGAAAATAAATGAAAATGGTAATTATTTCAATATTATACATAGCGATACAACACATGAACCATTCAATTATAATAGCAATTTTATACCTTCATCAAAGATTGAAAATGTTCCAGATGAAGATATGAAATATTTTGGAGGCGACTTTTCTGCAAGAACTTATTATGCCACAGTTGCATCTTTTAAAGAGCTTGCAAACTTTTTCAAATATTTAAAAGAAAACAATGCATATGATAATACAAAAATTATAATAGTTTCAGATCATTCAGGATATTTTTCTCCATCTGTATTTGACGAAAATGATATGGGAGGATTTAAAATATTTAATGCTATGCTTTATTTTAAAGATTTTAACTCTAGAGGAGAAATAGTATCTAATAATACATTTATGACCATAGCAGATGTTCCATATTTAGCTGTTAAACATTTAGATAATCCTAAAAATCCATTTACAGGTAAAATTATAACTAATGATTATAAAAATATTAATGGTATTGATGTTATTGTAACAGCAGATGGAGATCCTAATGCTAACTTTGAAAAAAACTTTAATTATATTGCTAGTTATAATGTAAAAGATAATATTTTCATAAAAACTAATTGGACACAAATAAAATGATTTTTAATATATAGATTTTAATCCTGTGTCTATATCGAATATCCAATGTTTGTTAAATACTCTTCTATATGAATATCCGAATGGAAATCGACCTATAGATACAGCAAAATATTTATTGCCGTTATTTTTTTGTTTGCTGCACATAGTTACTAAATTATTAGGCATATCCTCCATTATAAAATCTGATAAAACCAATACATCAGCATTTCTAAAACTAGATGTATTCATCATTCTGTTTGCCTCATAAAGAGCTTTGTATATATCAGAACCTCCATGATAACTAAGCTTTAAAAATTTTATTAAATCTTCAATACCATTCTCTTTAGTAAATTTGCATGTATATATCTCAGTACTGAAATTAATAAGATAAGCATTTCTATTTTCAGCCAAAGCCTTCATAACCATTTTAAACATGGTAGCTTTTGCAATATATTCATTAATACCTTTCATGGAACCGCTTGTATCTATGCATATAATCATATCGCCTCTGCCTTCTCTATATCCGGCTCTCACTAAATGCTCCATTTCATTATTAAATACATAAGCACTTTTATCAAAGCACATAAGTCTATTTTCTATATATTTTAATTTAAATAATTTTTCACTTTCTTCATTGCATAACAAAGAAAGTTCTTCAGGTATAACATTTTCTAAATCTTTAGCAAAATATATTCCAACTATCTCTTCTTTGGAACTTATTTTTTTATTTGTATTGCTGTAAGTGTTTTTAAACTCAACATTCTTCAATGATTTTTCTATATCAATTCTTCTACCCATACTATCGCAAATGACTTCTATATCTTTATATTCGTTTATAAAATCAACCCATCTTTTAAGCAAGGATATGTCTTCCTCTTCCAACTCCCCTACTCTAAAATCCCATAATACGCCTGTCTTTATTCTTAATATATTTGACATATACTTTAATTTTTTTAGCAAATTAATCCAAGATTCTATATCAGAAATAAATTTATCCCTTCTTTCTTTTACTGTAGAAACAAGCCAATCATTGTTTTTTTTATTATAAGTTTTTTCCCATACTGAAATTATATTCTTTTTTAATATATTTAAATCATCTGAATTTGATAATTTTTCTCTCCAAAATTTAGTATCAATAGATAAAGCATTCAAACTGTTTAAATCATTGAATATATCTTCTTTACTAGTATTTTTTAATTTTTTTAATGCAATATCCAATTCGGTTTTATTATCCTGATACGGATTATTATCATTTAAAAATACATTTAAATCTTTTTTCCATTTAGTGATTTTTATTTCTAATTCTTGTGTTAATCTTTCATCATTATAAAGATTATTAAAAGCACTATTAAAGACTCCTTTAGCCATTGCTTCTGTTTTTTTTATTTCATCTTTATAAGAATCATTATTAAATTGTTTCATGCTCTTCTATTTCACTTTTTAATCTTTCTGCATCCAATTTTTCACTTTCAAGATTTTCTATATAAGAATTAAACATCTCTGTGAAAAAATTGAAATTTTCATCTGATATAAATATGCTTTTATTTGTATATTTATTTTTATTAAAGTCATTTTTAAAATTAGCTATAATATTTTCAATACTAGATATTAAAGACTTTATTAATTTCAAATAAGCATCTTTTTTTTCTTTTTCAAGTTTTTTAGGACTAACCTTTTTCATATAAAAATCAGGCTCTACCTCACAAAGAAACTCATAATTTTTTGAAAGCATACCGGAAACAAAACCATTTGCCAGAGTTGCAGAATTTATTTCAACAGTACATTTTTCAGAGCTATTAAAATTACATCTGAATTTTCTTGTTTGATTTCTTCCTATATCTAAAGGATAAAAATAACCTTTTTTACCTAATTGCTTTATTGGTATATAAATGATAGTTTCGCCTTTATTGCCGTATTCATCAATATTAATAGATAAAGTTTTAGCTATATGAGGCTTATCATCAATATTTTCTGTATCATAAGTTTTTTCTAAATTATAAAACTCATCATCTATATTTTGCTGAACACTCTTAAAACTTTCTTTCCATTCATTGATATTCTGATTATTCAAATCATAGCATAAACTTATAGCATTCTCCACTATCTTTTTGACTACATCAATATGCTCTTCTAAACTCCATAAACAATTATAAATTAAAATAGTTTCATAAATATCAACTTCATTTTTATTATTCAAATATGCTGCTGTTTTAAGTAAATAAGAAATATGCTGCCATCTTCTATCTGACACATATATTGCTATATCTCTATTATCTTCATTAAATTTTTCTATAGAAAGTTTTATATTATGAATGATATCAATAACAGATTTTGAAAGTTTTATATTATTTGCTTCTTTCCTTATATTTACCCATTCATCAGTTGAAATTCTTAATTCATCATCTATATTTACATAGGAATCTAATTGAGTATTTTCAAGTATCTTTTCAAAATTATCTCTGTTTTTTATATTATTTACTATTAAACGAACTATAAATCTATCATATAATGCTTCAAGTCCCTGACCTTCAGGAGGAGTTTCATTACTTGCTGAAATTAAAGCTTTTAACGGAACTTTTATTTCTTCGCTTCCATTTTTAAAAACTCTTTCATTTATTATAGTCAACAGAGTATTAAGTATCGCAGGCGTACTTTTCCATATTTCATCTAAAAATGCAAAATCAGCATCAGGCAAATATCCGTCAATTTTTCTTATATATTTATCATTCTTTAACTCTTCCAAACTAATAGGCCCGAATATATCTTCAGGCGTAGAAAATCTCTGCATTAAATATCCGAAATACTTTGAATCTTTAAATGCAGATGAGACTCTTTTTGCTATAAAACTTTTTGCAGTTCCGGGAGGGCCATATAAAAATATAGGCTTTCCTGCTATAGCACTAAGAAGAGTTAAAGATACAATTTCTTCCCTTTCATAAAGTCCTTCAGAAAGAAGTTTAATAATTTTTTCGATTCTAGATTTTGTATTTTTCATAAATATATATTTCTCTTAAAATTACTTTATCCTTACTTTTAGTAGTAAACTTATAAAAATATTATATCATTTTTAGTATAAATTGGAATTCCTTATTTTATATGTTATAATAAAAAATATTTATAAAAGGGTTTAGAAATGTTAAACAATAATATAAAACTACTCATATTCGATATGGACGGCACTATCATAGACAGTGCATATTTAAATTATTATTCATATTACAATGCTCTTAAAGAATTCAATATAGAATTAGACAAAGATTATTATTATAATAAATGCTTTGGACTTCATTATAAAGTATTTACAAAAAATATTTTAGAATTAAATAATAAACTTACAAACGATGAAATTAAAGATAATGAATTAATAGAATCTGTACATGATTTAAAAGAAAAGATATATTTAGAAAATCTCAATCTAATACAAATTCACCCATTCATATTAGAAACTTTAATAGATAACTATAATAAAAAAGAAAATAAAAAATACACAGCATTAGCAACAACAGCATCACCAAAAGGAGTATATGGAATATTAAAAGAATTCCAGCTTGAAAAATTATTTGATTTTGTTATAACAGGTAATGATGTAGAAAAAAAGAAACCTCACCCTGAAATATTTTTTAAATGCTTTAATCATTTCAATGTAGAAGAAAAAGAAAGCATTATATTTGAAGACAGCGAAGTTGGTCTTGAAGCTGCCAATCAAACTAATTCTTGGGTTATAAAAATAGAAAAATGGGCTAAATAAAATACAAAAAATTGCTGATAAAATTATATCAGCAATTTTTTATAAATAATTATTTTTTATTTTTTAAAAATTTACTAAAAAACATAGTAATAAATCCATTAGACCAACTAAATATACCAATCTTTATTGATATAATTAGATACTTAAAAAAATTCATTTTTTTATCAGATGAAAACTCTATACTCATATTATCATTGTCTAAATTTTTTTCAAAGTATCCATGATGAAAATTAAATTTATGATACCCTGTACCATCAAAACCAATATTATTCGTAAAAGATTTTTTTGAAGGCCAAACACATAATTTTTTTCTTTTATACATTATAAATGAATAATAAATATCCCATAAATTATTTTGAATATATAAATCATCTTTTACAGACTTTTTTATAGCAAGCAAATGAAACCATGAATATACTCATCCTAATATTTTATGTTTAATACTTTTATTATACCAAGAAGTATCACATGTATCCCAATTTATATTATTCCATTTACTCTTCCAAGTACCCCAACCCCAGCTATGAAAAGCGTATGTAAATATAACATCATATTTATGATTTTTAGTAGCATGTTTATGTGAGAATGCTGTTATAGCCATAACATCTTCATCATCTTTATAATAATTCAAAGCATTATTCATAAACTCAAGAAAATATTTATTAGTTTCTATATCATCTTCCAATCCTATAAAATATTCATGATTTTCAAATATAGTATTTACTGCTTTTACAGTAGAATATTTTATACCTAAATTTTTTTCAGCTTCATATATGTATACATTTTTAAAACCATCTTTTACAGTTTTAAGATACTTCCTAAGTTCAGAAACAGACTTTTTATCTTCTTCTTTGCTAGGAGCATCTGAAAATATATATAAATCCGTATCAATTGCTAAAGTATTTTTCTTTAATGCTTCAATTACTCTTTTTGTATGTTCTATTCTATTATATACAACTAATCCTACAGGTGCTAAATTCATAAAAACTCCTTTAATTTTATATATGACTTTTTGATAAATAAATTGATTTTAGAACTGATATATTTATTAAATAAGATACATATTAAAAAGAGTTATTATTTTTGTATTTTGAAAATACATATCAAAATATATTATTTCATTTTTAATTATCAAATAATATATTGAATTAATAAGATATATTTTTATTATTAGACTAGCTAGAAAAAAATCTTGCAACGCCAATAGAGGCTTTGTATTATAAAAAATAGAATATATTTTACAGTATATTAATGAGTTTTGAGTTTTGAGTTTTGAGTTTTGAGTTTTGAGTTTTGAGTTTTGAGTTTTGAGTTTTGAGTTTTGAGTTT
>NZ_CALXYQ010000076.1 GCF_944393015.1 uncultured Brachyspira sp. | reverse complement strand
TACAGTCTACAGTCTACAGTCTACAGTCTACAGTCTACAGTCTACAGTCTACAGTCTACAGTCTACAGTCTAGTATTTATCAATATTTTATATCCTATATATGCCATATTTTCACCAAAAAAAATATGGGGTATAAATTATTGCAAATTTTATTTATATGGAATTACCATTTTAAGGTGTAAGTATGGTAATTTTATATAAAAGATTCGGTGATAAAAGTAACAGACTTCTTCAAAATATTCACTTTGAGGCTTACTGCAAACATAATAATATAGAATATCATAATTTAGAGTTTTATGATATGGAATATATTTATGGTATAAAAGATAAATATAGTTTGAAAAAACTTCCTAATATTCTTTTGCCGCCTATTAATATAAGATATAGTATTATTGAAAGTATATCTAATTTCTGTAAAAAACTCCATATAAAAAAATTTTTAATATATGATTATATGGATATCAATTTAAGAGAAAATATAGAGTTATATGACAGTCAAATACTTGCCAATAAAAATAAAACTATATTTGTTTCAGGCTGGGATTTTAGAGTTGAGAATTTAGTTTATCAGTATAGAGATTATTTTGCTAAAAGATATACTCCTATTAATCTTAATTCAGAAGAATATAATAATATAAAAAATAAATTTGCAAATTATGATTTAAAAGTTGGTATACATATAAGAAGAGGTGATTATAAAGTTTGGAATAAAGGACGATTTTTTTATGAAGATGAAGTTTATAATGATAAGATAGATCAGTTTTATAATTTATTTCCAAATAAGAAAATTTTGTTTATCATTTTTTCTAATGAAGAGATAACTTTAAAACCAAATCATGATTATATAATTTCAAAATGTCAGTGGTTTGAGGACCATAGTTTATTGAGCTTATGCGATTATATAATAGGACCTCCTTCAACTTTTACAATATGGGCTAGTTATATAGGAGATGTGCCTTTATATCATATATATAGCAAAGATGATATTATTAATGTATCAAGTTTTAAAGTTAAAATTAATGATACTCCAGAAGTTTTAGATTAATCCATATTCAATCTTTTTTTCAATTCTGGAATATATTTATCAATTGTGTTATCTATATATGAATCTTCAGCTTTATATATACCCATATTATTTTTTATAACACCATCATTATCTTTTTTATTAATTTTTGCTTTATATTCTTCTAAAGACTTCGTAGCATAATGATGTATTCTTATTTTTTTTACAGAATTAGGCATATCTCTTTCTTTTGAATATTCAAAATTTTCATTTACAGCAAATCCATTAAAATATTGAAAATGATGTGCTGTTAAATATTCCATCACATATTTAGGCTGCACTATAGATTTAGTAATTTGGTTTATAGGGTTCGATAAAGTAAATGCTCTTTTATAATTTTCTATAACTAATCCTTTAGGTTTTTCTATATGATCATTGCCGTCAAATTGTATCCAATTTACAGCTACTCCAGGATATTTTTCATAGTCTTTTAAAAAATCTTTCAAATTATAAGTTTCTACTGGTACTATAAATTCATCTAAATCTATGATTGCCATCCAAAATGTATTTTTGCCGTATCTATCTATTCCATCTTCATATATGTCTAGTTGTCTGCCTATACCTCCGAAAAAATTATATGTAACAATTCCTTCTTTTATGTAAGGTTCTAATACTTCTTTTAAATTATCTGTACTTTCATTATCATATATATAAAATCTTTCTACACCTATAACCCTATGATATTCTATCCATTCTTTTATGTATGGAGCTTCATTTTTTACAGTACTTAATATTGATATATAATCTTTAGGTTCATTATTTTCAGGGAAATTAAGTTTATTTTTTATCATATTAGTTCTTTTATATGTATTAAATAATGTTGTAAGTAAATCTCTTATATCATTTCTCAATTGTCTGAATGGTATAAACCATACTATTCTATTTATTGTATCAATATTAAATATATTTCTAAACATAAAAATATCTCCGACATATATTTGTTTAATTATATATTAAAAATAATAAAAAATAAATAATTTTATATTTTTGAATTATAATTGTTTTATGTATTGTTTATTATAAAAAAAAGTATATAATATATTAATAGGTAAAAATATATTTTTATTAAATGAAATTTAAGGAGAATTAATATGGCAGAATTGCGTTATAATCCATTGCTTGGAGATTATGTTATGATAGCTAGTCATAGGCAGGCACGTCCTCAGATGCCTAAAGACTATTGTCCATTTTGTCCTGGCAGCGGAAAAGTACCAGATAGTTATGAGGTTCTTTGTTATGATAATGACTTTCCTGCTTTATCCTTTGAACCTCCTTATCCCGATGAAGTTGATAATGGAAAATTATTTAGAACAGCTCCATCTATAGGTAAATGCGAGGTTATTTTATATTCTTCAGATCATAATACTACTTTACCAGAACTTCCTGTGGATCATATTGCTAAATTAGTAGCTTTATGGCAGGAAAGAATGAAAGTTATAGCAGAAAATAAAAAGATAAAATATATTATGCCATTTGAAAATAAAGGCGAGGTAGTAGGTGTAACAATGCCTCATCCTCATGGACAGATATACGGTTATAGTTGGATACCTTTGAGAGTAAAAAGAAAAATTGAAATGGCTTCTAGTTATTACAGTGTTAATGGCAGAAATCTATTTTTAGATATGATTGAGCAGGAAGTTGAATATAATAAAAGAGTTATATTTGAAAATAATCATTTTATATGTTTCTTGCCTTTTGCATCAGAATATCCTTATGGTATAATGATAATGCCTAAAAAACAGACAAATTCTATTACTGATTTTAATAAAGAAGAAAGTTTAGCTCTAGCAGATGCCTTGAAAAAAGCTACTTCTACATTGGATTTATTATTTGATATGAAATTCCCTTATATGATGTGTATGTATAGTGCACCTGTAAATGATGGTTTTAATTACAGCGATATATGGAATTATCATATAGAGTTTTTCCCTCCTATGAGAAGTAAAGAAAAGCAAAAATTCAATGCTTCTTCAGAAACAGGAGCTTGGGCACCTTGCAATCCTACAAGTCCTGAGGAAATGGCTGCTCAATTAAGAACAGCATATATCAGATATATGGGAATGTAGAATTTGCTGAAATTTACTATTATAATACCGCACCGAGTTGGTGAAAACATAGAAAAAACATTAGAAGGGGTATACCTATCTAATTACCCTAAGGAAAATATTGAAATTTTTCAAGCAGAAGGAACACATCCTACTGTTCAGAGAAATGAATGTATTAAACAATCATCAGGCGATATTGTATATTTTATAGATAATGATTCTATTGTAAGTACTGATAATATTAAAGAAGCTAGTGCTATATTTGAATCAGATGAAAAAATAGCTATAGTTGGAGGTCCTGCCGTACATAAAGTTAGTTCTTTAATAGAAATGTATATAGATAAATGCATGAGAGCTTATTATGCTGTAGGACCTATAGCTAATAGATATAGATTTGATAATAATGATGTAAAAGAGGGCAGCGATAGGGATGTTATACTTTGCAATTTGTTTGTTAGGAGAAATGTTTTATTTGAAGCAGGGCTTTTTAATGAGGATTTATATCCAAATGAAGAAAATGCCTTAATAGATAAAATACTTTCTTTAGGCTACAAATTGATATATAATCCTAGAATAATAGTTCAAAGGCCTCCTAGAGCCAATTTAAAAGCTTATATAAAAATGCTTCTTAATTATGGAAGAGGAAGATTTGAACAGCTGTTTAGAGATTTTAATATTAAAAATTTAATATTTATTTTACCTTCATTATTTGCTAACTATATACTTTTAAGCCCTATAGTTTTGTGTATTTATCATTTTTCTAAATTAAGTTTATTAAAATTTTATTTTCTTCCATTATTAGTTTACATAATAATGACTTTCCTTGCTGGTATTGTATATTCTTTTTGTGATAAAGGCTTTATATCAAAAATTCGTGGAATCTTTATATATCCTTTCATGTTTTTTATCACTCATTTTTTCTATGGACTTGGATTTTTTTACGGAATCATTAGGATAATAACTAAATTTAAGAGAGTTGCTACTTTTTCTATAAAAAAATATAAATCTTTTGAGTAAAATTCTATATTTTTTGCTTAATTAAATATAATTTGTGAAATAATGATGAATTTTTATATTGTATTAATTTAATGTATATATTACAATATAAAAAATTATTTGTAATTAGAAATTTATTGTTTTTAATTATTATTAGCTGAATTTATGATATATAGTTATCAGTATTAATATTATTTATACTAATAGTATATATTATTTATTAGAAAATATTTAAAAAATGTAATAAAGTTTGTTTTTTATTAAAATAAATATTTGCAAATTATAATTATTTATGATATACTGTATAGGAAATTATATTAATTAAAAAAAGGTTATAGGTGTCAAGTACATACGAAATAATCACTTTAGATGGTCCTTCAGGGGCAGGTAAAAGTACAATAGCTAAATTATTAGCTAAGAAATTATCTTTTAAATATTTAGATACAGGCGCTATGTACAGGGCCGTAACTCTTTATATGATCAAGCATCATATTGATATAAATAATAATAGTGAAGTCATATCAGCTCTTAATAATTTAAGTATTAACTTTGATAATGCAGGCAGAATATATTTAGATGATGAAGATGTAACAGAAGCTATAAGAAGTATGGAAGTTGTTAATCTTGTTTCTAAAGTTTCTTCTATAAGCATTGTAAGACAGAATATGGTATCTCTACAGAGAAAAATAGCAGAAGGCGGTAATTATGTTGTAGATGGTAGAGACATAGGTAGTGTAGTGTTCCCTGATTCCAAATACAAGTTTTATATGGATGCTTCTTTAGATGAAAGAGCTAAAAGAAGATATAATGAGGAATTATCTAAAGGTAAGAATATTACTTATGAAGAAGTTAGGGAAAGCATAAGAAAAAGAGATGAATTTGACTCAAATAGAGAGGATAGTCCTTTAGTAGTACCAAAAAATGCTAATATAATAGATACTACTAGCATGACTATTGATGAAGTGGTTGAAAAAATCGCTAATGTGATTTTTAATATAAAGTCTAATTAAATAAATATTAGATATTTTTTAACCTGTGAAAGTACAGGAGGGAGAAGGAACAATGGAAGATAATAAAAATTTATCAAATGATGAAATTGAATTTCGCAAGGCTTTAGAGGAAAGTGATAATACATTTTTAAGCCGAGGAAAAATCGTTAAAGGCAAAGTAGTTCAGTTTGATGATACTGATGTTTTTATAGATTTTGATTCTAAATCTGAAGGTAAAATAAAAAGAAGCGAATTTGATAAAGAACCTACTATTGGAGAAGAAATAGAGGCTATTGTTTCAGGCGAAGATGATAAAGGTTATGTTATATTATCTAAGAGTGAAATAGATAAGAGAAAATCTCAAGAATTAATAGATAATGCTGTAAAAAATAATACTGCAATTACAGGCGTTGTTAAAGAAGTTGTTAGATCTGATTCGAAAGTAGCTGGATTTAAGGTATCTATAATGGGACATCAGGCATTCTGTCCTTTTTCTCAAATAGATTTAGCAAAAGGAATTAAAGAATCTGATTATATAGGTAAAGAGTTTGAGTTTAGAGTAATCAAGAAGAACGGAAGAGATGTTGTAGTTTCAAGAAGAGTTTTATTAGAAGAAACTCAAAATGCCGGAATAGAAACATTCTTAAATAATCTTCAAGAAAATGATATTATTAATGGTAAAGTAAAAAATATTGAGAAATTCGGTGCTTTTGTTGAAATCACACCTGGTTTTGATGGATTCCTTGCTATACCTAATATGTCTTGGGATAAAGTTATAAATCCTAAGTCTATAATCTCAAAAGGTGAAGAAAGAATGTTCAAAGTTCTTCATGTTGACAAAGAAAATCGTAAAGTTGATTTAGGTATTAAGCAATTAGATGAAGACCCTTGGGGTAAATTTGTAGAACAATATCATATAGATGATGTTATACAGGGAGAAGTTACTAATGTTAAAAAATTCGGTGCTTTTGTAAAAGTTGCTGATGGTATAGAGGGACTTGTTCATGTTTCTGATTTAAGCTGGAATTCTCATGTTAATAATCCTAATGATTTTGTTAAAAAAGGTGCTTTCTTAGAGTGTAAAATACTTGATATGAATGCTGCTGAAAGAAAACTTACTTTAGGTTTAAAACAAGTTAAAGAAAATCCTTGGGATACAGTTGAAAAAGATTTCCCTGTTAAATCTGCTGTAAAATGTAAAGTAAAAAGAATCATTAAAAACTTTGCTGTATTTGAACTTCCTAATGGTTTGGAAGGTATATGTGATATAAGTGATTTTGACTGGAGAAATAACATAGTTAATATGAAAGACTATGTAAAAGAAGGTGAAGAAGTTAATATGGTTATCATGTCTATAGACAGAGATAAACAAAGAATTAAATTAAGCTATAAACATACTAAAGACAGTCCTTGGAGATTATTTGAAAAAGCACATCCTCAAGGTTCTATAGTTGATGGTACTGTAAAAGCTATAGTTGATTCTGGTGCTATTATTTCTTTGGAAGATGATTTAGAAGGTTATATGCATGTTTCTCAAGTTGAAATTCCTAAAGGAAGCACTTTGGAAGAGGTTCTTAAAGTAGGTGAAACTTATCCTTTTGTTGTAAGAGAAGTTAATCAAAGTAAGAGAAGAATCTCATTATCAAGAAGAGAATATATGGAAGCTCAAAATAAGAAAGAAACACAAAATTATATTTCTAAAGCAGAGCCTACTTCTTTAACTTATAATCCTTTTGATAACATTAATAACTAATTGAATAAATAATTATTTGAAGTTAAAAAATCCTAATATCATTATGGTATTAGGATTTTTTTATAAATTAAAGATTATTATATGTAATAATCTTTTAAATATTTATTGACAAATGAACTAATTAAAGTATAATTTACATATAACTATTCTAAGTAATATTAATTTTAGAAGGTATCTTATGAAAAAGATTCTTATTATATCATCAGAATATACTGGGCATGGGCATAAAAGTGTTCATACTTCACTTTTACAAGGTTTCAAAGCATTATATCCGGAAGAAATAGAATGTAAGGTAGTAAATGGTTTTACACTTGGCGGCCCTGATCTTATGGCTGCTGAAAGACTTTATAATAGCTGTATAAAATATGCTCCGCAATTATGGTATAGACTTTTTAAATTTTCTTTTAAAAATAGAGATATAATAAATAAAAATAATGCTTTTAATGTTAAAAGAAAATTTCTAAAACTTATAAAAGAATATAAGCCTGATATAATAGTTAATGTACACCCAATGTTTAGCGGAAGCCTTCTAAGTATTTTAAGAAAGAAAAATATAAATATAAAATTTTTCATTATAATAACTGATTTAATTACAATAAGCAAATTATGGTTTGATAACAGAGCAGATAAAATTATAAGCCCTTCCTATGAAGCTTCTCAATATATGATGGAAAATGGAGTTGATAAAGAAAAAATTATCACATTTGGTTTGCCTGTCAGAGAAGGATTCAATGCTTTATACAAAAGTAAAGAAGAGGTGATGAAAAATACAAATATTAATGGTACATTAAAAATACTTTTACTTAATAACTCTGAAAGAACTAAAAGACTTATGTATATAATAGACGGTTTATATGAAAGATATAAATGTGAAGTAACTGTGGTATGCGGAAGAAATGAAAAAACATTTAATAAGTTAAATAAAGTTTATTCTTCAAAAGAGCATAAGCCTATTATAATGGGATACACTCAAGAACTTCCAAAATTATTCCATGAGAATGATATATTAATAACAAGATCAGGTCCTACAGCTATTATAGAAGCTATTAACTGTTTAATACCTATTGTATCTATGGGAGCTTTACCTGGACAGGAAGAGCAGAATCCTATATATATTGATAATAATGGTTTAGGATATGATACTAGTTCTACAGATGACATATTTAATAAAATAGATTTACTTATTGCCAACAATAGAGAGAATTTAGTAAAAATGAGAGAAAAACAATTCGATTATTACGGCAGAGATGTAAGAGAAAAGATAGTTAAATATATTGCAGATAGTATATTATAAATATTGACAATAGTTTATTTTTGATATATAATTTTAAGGTTATGAATATTTTAGAAATCGCAAATCGCAAATCGCAAATCGCAAATCGCAAATCGCAAATCGCAAATCGCAAATCGCAAATCGCAAATCGCAAATCGC
>NZ_CALXYQ010000075.1 GCF_944393015.1 uncultured Brachyspira sp. | reverse complement strand
TTGAGACTATTTATTTGTTTTAACTAATATATTTATTTTCTTAAAAAAAAAAATCAAAATTATAATAAAAATCAATAAAAGAAGTATAAAATATAATTTTTTGTTAATTAATTTCTTTATCATATATCAATCCTACTATCTCTTAATAGTTAAGGCATAATTTATACTAAACCATTATTTTTAATTATAAAATAAATTTACTCTTATATATTAATACGTAAAAATTCAAAATATTTATAAAAAATTAAAATTTCATATTTATATTATAATACTTAATATAATTTTTTCAACTTTACTTTTATAATTATTAAGAAAATTTTATTAAAATCCTTGACATTTTTTATTATTTATAATAATATTATTGTCAATAGTAAATGTTTTTAGGAAAAAATAAAAATGTACAAATTAAATAATTACAATTTATTTTTCAACAATTCTTCAAGGCGTTAAGCCTCCATTTTATTTCAATCGCATTTTAAAATAAATTTCTCAAAAATAAAAACAATTAAATATTAGTCTTTATTAATATTATTTTAAATTATTACAGGAGTGTTTTATATGATAAAAGTATCCGTTATAGGTGCAACAGGATATGCAGGTGCAGAATTAATAAGATTATTATTATCTCATAGTAAAGTAGAATTAAAAAATCTTTCTTCAAAAAGTTTTGTAGGAAAAAATATAAATGAGGTATATCCTAATTTAAATAAAAACTTAGATAAATTATTATTAGATGAAAATGAAATATTTGAAGATACTGATGTTGTATTTGCATCATTGCCCGCTGGTTTAAGTGATGATATTGCAAATAAATGTTTTGAAAAAAATATTTTGTTTATAGATTTAGGTGCTGATTTTAGATTGGACGATGAAGAAGATTATAAAAATTGGTATGGTAAAGAATATAAATACAAAAATCTTCATAAAGAGGCAATATACTCAATACCTGAAATAATCAAATATGATAATGTATATAATAAAAAAGAATTAAAGAATGCAAAAATTATAGGTAATCCCGGCTGCTACCCTACTTCTATAGGATTAGCATTGGCACCTGCTTTGGTAAATAAATTGATAATCAAAAATGATATTATAATCGATTCTAAATCAGGTGCTACAGGTGCAGGAAGAGAATTGAAATTGAATACTCATTATACTGAATGCAATGAAGCATTTGCTCCTTATAAAATTGCAGAGCATAGACATACGCCTGAAATAGAACAAACATTATCAAATATATACGGTGAAGATATAAAAGTTACTTTTGTTCCTCATTTGCTGCCATTAAATAGAGGAATAGTTTCAACAATATATGCCAAATTAGAAAATAAAAATCTTAAATTAGAAGATATACATAATACTTATAAAGAGTTTTATAAAGATTCAGCATTTGTAAGAGTATTAAATATAGGAGAGATAGCAAATTTAAAATATGTTAAATATTCAAACTATTGTGATATATCTTTGCATATAGATGCAAGAACTAATAAATTAATAATAGTATCAACAATAGATAATATGGTAAAAGGAGCGGCAGGACAGGCAATACAAAATATGAATATAGCTTTAGGGTTAGAAGAATCTGAAGGATTGAATTTTATTCCTCCAGCTTTCTAAAAATATAATAAGTTTATAGCTAGTAATTTTTAAAGCAATAAACGAGCAGCTGATAACTAACGAAGGAAGTTGTCAGCTAATAATATTTATAAAATTGATATTACAAAATAAATAATTATATTTTATTAATTTTTATATTTTTGTAAATTTATTGTCAACTTTTTTGTCGCACACGCTCTGCGGGCTTCGCCAAAGTTGCAAAAAACGCAAGTACTTCAATTTTATATTTTAATAATATACCTTAAATGTAAGGCAATACATATATTTTAAATTAAAAGATAAAGTCTTTTCATATAGTGAGAAATAAATAATTTTTTTATAACAATAAAAAATAGGAGATTATAATGACAGATATTAAACAAATTGAAGGCGGAATATGTGCATCTGAAGGTTTCTTAGCAAACGGAGTACATGCTGGTATAAAAAAGAATAGCGAAAAAAAAGATTTAGCAATAATTTATAGTAAAAGTCTATGCTCTGCTGCTGCAGTATATACTCAAAACAAAGCATGCGGAGCAAATATCACAGTAAGCAAAGAACATTTAAAAGACGGAAAGGCAAAAGCTGTTATATGCAATTCAGGTAATGCTAATACTTGTAATAAAGACGGCGTGGATAAAGCAAAAGAAATGTGTAAACTCACTGCTGATGTATTAGGTATTGATGAAAAAGATGTGGCTGTTGCATCTACTGGTGTTATAGGCGTGCCATTACCAATAGAGCCTATACAAAAAAATATAAAGACACTTATAGAAAACGCAAATAACTCTGCAGAGCATGCCAAAAATGCTGCATCTGCAATAATGACAACTGACACATTTATGAAAGAAATAGCTTATGAATTTGAAATTGACGGAAAGAAAGTTCATATAGGCGGAATGTCAAAAGGAAGCGGTATGATTCACCCTAATATGGCTACAATGCTTGCTTTTGTAACTACTGACTGCAATATATCAAGCGAAATGCTTCAAAAGGCTTTAAGCGAAGACGTTAAATATACATACAATATGATCAGTGTTGACGGAGATACTTCTACAAATGATATGTGTGTTGTGCTTGCAAACGGAGAAGCTAAAAATACTTTAATTGATAAAGAAGATGATAATTATAAAATATTTTGCAAAGCATTGAATATGACAAATACTTATTTATCAAAGCAAATGGCTAAAGACGGAGAAGGTGCTACAAAATTAATTGAATGCGAAGTTATTAATGCTGAAAGTTTAAAATTGGCAAGAAAGATAGCTAAATCTGTAATAACTTCAAATTTAGTAAAGGCTGCTATGTACGGATGCGATATGAATTGGGGACGTATTTCATGTGCTATAGGTTATACTGATGCTGATTTTGATATAAATAAAGTTTCTATAAATGTTGGTTCAAAATATGGTGAGATGAATGTTTATAAAGATGGATACGGTGTAGAGTTCGATGAAGATGAAGCTTTAAAGATATTAAAAGAAGATGAAATAAAAATAACAATAGATATGAACTCTGGAAATTATAAAGCTACAGCTTGGGGTTGCGATTTAACTTATGATTATGTAAAAATTAACGGCTCTTACAGAAGTTAAAATTTTATATATAAAATGATTATATTTTATAAAATTATAGTTATTTAATAACGTATAAGCATTCATTAATATTATAAAATATTAATGAATATAAGTTAAAGATATTTTAAATGTAGTATATACCTAAACAACTATATTTTATTAATAATAAATTTATATTTTTGTTTTGATATTTGGGGCTTTGCCCCCGCGAAGCGTACCCGGACGAAGTCCACCTACGGTGAGAATAACCCCACTTCTTTTGCGACTGCAGGGAATGCTGCGACTGAAAGGAGTACCTTTAGGTATGCTATTGCCACAGGCAAAGCCCGCCTGCGGCGATAAGCTATATCCTCGATAAACTCGGATACGATTCGCGAAAGGCTACATTTTGACTTAAATTTAGTAATTTATCTTACCTGTAAAACACAATTAGTATGATTTAATACTAATTTTATACTTGCACTTTTTGGTTCTTTTTGCGGCGGGAAAAAGAACAACATAAAAATTGAGAAACTTAAAAATTTTTAGTATATATTAAAATTTATAAAAATAATTTAATTAAATAATTAAGGAAATAAAAATGGATAATATTTCAAATATAGATAAAGCATTTATACTTAATCAGGCATTGCCTTATATACAAAAATACACAGGAAAAACCGTTGTAATAAAATACGGCGGAAGTGCTATGGAAAATCCTGAATTAAAAAAGAAAGTTATGAGCGATGTTGCTTTGCTTTCTACTGTGGGAATAAATGTTATTGTTGTGCATGGCGGAGGAAAAGATATTACTGCTATGCTTAATAAAATAGGAAAAGAATCAAAATTTATAAATGGCTTAAGATACACTGATAGCGAAACTGCTGAAATAGTAAAAATGGTTCTTGCCGGTAAAGTTAATAAAGAGTTAGTAGCATCTCTTGAAAACTGCGGCGGCAAATGTCTTGGTATATGCGGTATTGACGGAAAGATGTTTAAAGTAAGCAAATATAAAGGTAATGATGATTTGGGATTTGTAGGAGATGTTGATGATGTTGATACAGATTTGCTTAATACAATTATATCAAATAAATATATTCCAATAGTTGCAACTGTAGGATGCGATGATGAAGGAAATGTTTATAATATTAATGCTGATACTGCCGCTGCCAAAATAGCAGAAAGTTTAAAGGCAGAAACTTTAATATATATGACAGATACTCCAGGACTTTTAAAAGATAAAGACGATGAAAATACTTTAATAAGTCAGATAAATATTAAAGATATAGATAACCTTATAAAAGACGGCACTATATCAGGAGGAATGATACCTAAAGTTAAGCATTGTATAGATGCAGTTGATAATGGTGTATCAAAAGTATTTATAATAGACGGAAGATTATGCCATTCATTATTAATAGAAATGTTCACCGATGAAGGTATAGGAACTATGTTCTATAAAGATTAATAAACATTAATAAAAATAAAAAATTATGATTGGGAGTAAAAAATGCCTTGTAAGAAAACAAATAATAATCAAGATAATGAAAAATCAAAATTAAAAAAAGAGTATATCAATAATGGTAAAAAATATGTTGCAAATACTTATGCTAGATTTGATATAGTTTTAGAGTCTGGAAAAGATTGTAAATTAAAAGATATAGAAGGAAAAGAGTATATTGATTTAGGAAGCGGTATCGGAGTTAATAGCATTGGTTATGGAAATAAAAATTATATAAATACTGTAACCAATCAATTAAAAACTCTTCAGCATACATCAAATCTTTACTATACAAAACCTTATATAGATTTAGCTAAAAAATTATGCTCTATTACTAAATATGATAAAGTATTTTTCTGCAACTCTGGTGCTGAAGCAAATGAAGCTGCTATTAAATGTGCAAGAAAATATTCTTTCAATAAATATGCTAATAATGATAAAGATTATAAAAGATATAAAATAGTAACTTTAAAAAATTCTTTTCATGGCAGAACTATGGCTACAATTTCAGCTACAGGACAAGACGTTTTTCATAATTACTTTTTCCCATTCTTGGAAGGCTTTTCATTTGCAGAGGCGAACAATTATGAAGACACTGTAGAAAAATTAAAAGACAATGCCTGTGCTATGATGATAGAGCTTATACAAGGCGAAGGTGGAGTTATACCTCTTGATAAAGAATATGTGCAAAAAGTACAAAAATACTGCGAAGAAAATGATATACTTTTTATAGTTGATGAAGTACAGACAGGTGCAGGAAGAACAGGAAAATTCTTATGTTCTGAGCATTTTGGAATCAAACCTGATATTACAACATTAGCTAAAGGCTTAGGAGGAGGACTTCCTATAGGAGCAATGCTTATGAGTAAAAAATGTTCTGATGTATTTGTTCCGGGAGATCATGCTTCTACATTCGGTGCTAATCCTGTTGTTGCTGCAGGTGCTTTGGAAGTATTAAATATAATAGATAAAAACTTATTAAAAGAAGTTGAAAAGAAATCCAAATATATAAAAAGTAAATTGATGAAACTTGATAATGTTGTAAGTGTAGATGGAATAGGTTTAATGCTTGGAATAGGTTTGAAAGAAGGTTTAAATGCAAGAGAAATAGTAGAGAAATGCATATCAAAAGGAGCTATTCCATTAACTGCTAAAAACAAAATAAGACTATTACCTCCTCTTACAATAAGTGACAAAGAATTAGAAAAAGCCGTTTCGATACTTTGCGAGTGTTTAGGATAAAGATAATAGACCTGCTTTATAATGATTTTTTAGTATTATAAAGCAGGTTTATATATACTAAAAATTTTTGAGTTTGTCATTTTTTTATTCAACTTTTTCCCGCCGCAAAAAGTTGCAAAAAATGCAAGTATAAAATTAGTACTAAATCATACTAAAATCATCTTACATGTAAAATAATTTATTACATTTAAGTTCAAATATAGCCTTTCGCCGAAGGCGGGCTGTGCCTGCTTCTTTGTGGCAATAAAAGAAGTGGGGTGCGGGGCAAAGCCCTGCAGATATTTAAAATTTAAAAAAATTATTTTTGACAAAATATATTTGTTTAGGTATATAATAAAAAATTATGCTGATATATCTCTTTTATTAAAGATAATCACAGTAAGTACATTAGTTACTATTCCAATAACTAATAAGCATATAGTGCCAATTAAAAATATATTAAAATCATCGCTATATTTGGAAGGATTAAACAATGATATAATACTTAAATATTTAAAAAACTCTGCCTTCTCACCTACCCTTGATATCATTTGAAAAAGCATAAATAGTATACAAATACCCGCACCTGCCCAAAGAGAAATTGTTGCAGAAGAAAAACTTACAGAACTTAAGAAACATATTCCTAAAAAAGAAAACCACAAACCATAAAGTCCAATATTTATAACTATGAGTTTTGATATATCAAGTTCTCCTTTAAACATAATCTCACTTGTAATTATAAGCAGTATAGTTATATATAAGTTTAATATAAATATTTCTATAACAGTACTCAATATTTGAGTAGATATTATTTTGATTCTTGAATTTGGTGTAGAAAATAAATATGCAATGCTTCCTTTATCAATGTATCTTATTACTAGTCTATTAACTAATAATACAATAAAAACCAACGGAAAAATAATAAGCAAAAATGAATATAAATAATCAATTAAAAAGTCGGTTAAATTACTTGAAAAATTATTCATTCCAAATAATGCAAACATCTGAGGCATACTCTCAACCATAGAGTTTAAACTATCAACAAGTTTAGGGTCAAACATAGAAACTATAATTGCTCCATACATAGTTAATACTAAAGCAAATATTAATAATATTTTTAAATTTGATTTGAATTCTTTTTTTAATAAAACTAAATTAAACATACAAACTCCTATTATTGATAAACTTATTATTGCTAATAAAAATTATTTACTAGTATATATTAATTCTTTTATTGTTCTTTTTCCCGCCTTCGCTGTGCGGACTTCGTCAAAGAACCAAAAAGTGCAAATATAAAAATCATTATTAAATAACACTAACTTTATTTTACGGCTAATATAAATTATTAAATTTAATCTAAAATATTCACCATTAATCTACATTAATAAAAATTAGCATAGTATAATTTTTTTCATCATTTATTATAAAAATGCAAAAATAACTCCTCCAATGTCTGAGTTGAAGAATTAATATCTAATATATCATAATTGCTAAGTTCTTTTATGAAATTATTAATTTCATTATTGATAATAGAAAGCTTTACAATATTATTATTTAGCTCTGATTTAAAACTAATTTTATTTTTAAAATTTAACGCTTCTTCATTTGTTTTAAAAACCACTTCAAAATTTTTATTCTTTTTAGATTTTAATTCTTCCATATTTTCTATAGCTATAAGTTTGCCGTCTTTTAATATAGCAGTTCTGTCGCATGTTTTTTCAACTTCTTCAAATATATGCGATGACATAAAAATAGTAGTGCCTTTTTTCTTCTCTTCTAAAATCAATTCAATAAACTTTTTTTGCATCAAAGGGTCAAGTCCGCTTGTAGGCTCATCTAGTATAACAACTTCAGGCTCATTCATAAAAGCACATACTATAGCTATTTTTTGTTTTGTACCTTTTGACATATTTTTTATTTTTCTATTAGCATCAAGTTCAAATAAATCTGTAAGCTCATTAATTCTTTTTTTACTCTTTATTGATTTCATCTCAGCAATAAATCTTATAAAATCACTCCCCTTCATCTCGTCCATAAAAGCAATCTCTCCAGGCAAATATCCTAACTTCAATTGTATATTCTCTCTATTTACAAAACAGTCCATATCTAATATTTTGGCACTTCCTTTATCAGACTTTATAAAACCCATTAATTGCCTTATAGTTGTTGTCTTACCTGCTCCATTAGGACCAAGCATTCCAAATATTTCTCCTCTATTCACTTCAAAAGATAAATTAAATACTCCTCTTTTGCTTCCATAATCTTTGCTAATATTATCTACTTTTATCACAGACATAAATAATTCCTCCTTATGCCTTATAAATATTTTTTCTTATATGCAATCTGCTTAAACATTTTCATCCACTTAGAATACTGCTTTATCATATCCTCTTTATCTATTTTGTTAGTCATTTTCTTTCTGCT
>NZ_CALXYQ010000074.1 GCF_944393015.1 uncultured Brachyspira sp. | reverse complement strand
ATTTAGATAATGAAAAATTAATAAGTCCTTATTTGAAAGATTTTGTTAATAATGCTGATGAGATATTAAAAAGATATAATGTTCCTAAAAACTTTTATAATGATACAGACAATTTAATTTTTCTTATAACAGAAGCCGGTATTATATTAATGAAAGATAAGGGGCATAAAAAAATATTTATTCCTTTAGATGATATAAAATATAATATTAACAAAGATCATTATTTGTCTTATTTATTTGATTAATTTTTATATATACTAAGAATTTTTAAGTTTGTCAACTACTAGCCGTAGTGGCAACCCGCACGGTATCGCTTATTCTTAATGAATGTCCTTTATACGTGCGGCTGATTACTTATTATTATACAAAATCAATAAATCTATATTATATGTAAAACATATTTCTTAATATTAGATAATCTTTTATTTTATAAAAAGGTGAAAATTGACAAAGTATAGTTGTTTGGGTATATATTATTTTTAGTATGATTTAGTACTATATTTTTCAATTGAAACAAATAAAAAATAAAAAAACAAGTAAATTTTAAAAATTACGTATGTATTGACATAATTCTAATTTTTTTATATAATACCATACCATAGGAGGTTATATGATATGAAAGGTAGAATTTTAAAATTTTCATTCTTTTTATTAATTTCAACTTTTTTATTTGTTAATATTGCATGTTTTAAAAAAACAGAAAAAAACACAAATATACCTGAAGAGCTATACGGTCAATATTTTATGTCACCTGATGAAACATATATGAAATCGCTTCTTATAATTGTAGATTATGATGGTATAGAAATTAACTATCCTAATGATGAATCTACAATAGAAGTTGTGAAAAAGTGCGTGGATATTGTAATGGAAAGCGACAGAGCTATAAAAGGCGATATAGGCAATAGTAAATTATCAAAAGCAGCAGATAATCATTATAAAACTATATCTTCAAACGATGCTCACTTAGAATTTAAATTTACTAATGAAGCACTTGAACTATCTGTTTATGATGGAACACAGCAAGTAAAATCAATTAATTTGAGTAAATTAGGAAAATGATATTGAAAAATATATTAAGTGAATAAAATTATAATTAGATACAATAAGTTAGTTGTATAAAAAATCGTATTTTAAAATTTTATTCACTTTATTATTTTTTTATAATGGATTTATACGCGTATCACAAAAAATAATAAAATGCGAGTATAATAAAAATAAGTGAGCCGAAGCCACAAAGTAGGTTATTATATGGCTAACTGAGTAGGCACACTTCGTGTGGGCGAACATAACAACAAAAAATAATTTTTAAAGCAAATAAACTAGCAGCTCTTAACTTCAGTTGCCAGCTTATATCTAGCAAGTTTATTGCTAGCAAAAATAGGAGGATTTATGGATATCGAACTTATCATTATTATTGTATGTTTTTTTCTATTTGTAGTTGCACCTTTGGCAATTTATTTTAATATTGACAAAATTCTGCCAGGTCCAAAGAAATGGTATTCTAAAAATAAAATATGGTTAAATGAAAAAAAATTATTTATGCTTAAAGATAAAATAAATAATATATATATTAATTGTTATAAAATTGAATATGATGAACATTATGATTCATACCGAACATGCTATCGTAAGTTGGAAATTGTATCTCCTTCATTAGAGTTTGATCTGTATGCACATGAATATTTTGACTCATTTTCAGGGCAAATGCTTCTACAGTATGGAGATAAATTAATGATTCGTGAAACTAGTCCATTATATATAAACAAAATGATGGTTTACCAAAATTATGATGTTGAATATTTTAACGAAATATATTCAAAACAAAATTATTCAACTATACGAAAGAGAGATAAATTTTGGTCAAAAGAAGAAGTAAGAGACAAATTGACAACTATAACATTCAGAAAAGAATTAGATTATGAAAGAACATCTAAAATTGAATATACTATGGATATCGAAGATAAAAGAATAGAAGGAGTTTTTGAAATTATAAAGCCTGAAATAGAAATAAAACAATTTTATCTTCCGATTGAACAGACAGATTCCTATAATACAGTTTGGTCTGACTTGAATAATATGATGACTAATTATTTATTTAATTTCAATTATCCTTTTATTAAAGGAAAAGAAAAAATAAATATGGCTATCAGCGGAGCTTATAATTTTGATGAAAAATTCAAACAAGAAAAAGGAAAAGAGCTTGAAGAGAAATTGAAGCATAAAAATGATCTTTTAGAAGATAAATTCTGTATTGATGATAAAACTTGTATTGCATATTATAATAAAATTAGTAACTTTAGATGCCTTGATATATTATACTATGATGATGAAGTAATATGTGTATACAAAAGAACTGTAGAAGTAGATTCAGCTAAAGGAATTATATTAAAGAATCATTCTCTTATATTTGAATTGGAGAGCGAAAGAAGTATAAGTTCTTATTTGAGAGATTTAGTTGTTGATAGTAAAGAGTTATTATTTCAGTATGAACTCACTGATAATTTTTATAAAAATATAGATAATGTAATATTTCTTTTAACAGATACAGGAATTATGGTAATGCCTGAATACCCTAATCTAGATATTAATGACTCTGCATATGAATATGAAGAAATTGCGGAAAGAGTATTTATCCCTACAGAGCATTTAAAAAATTATCTAAATGAAAGTCATTATTTATTTAATTTTTTTAATAGGAGATAATTGCTTTGATAATTAATTTTTATATACTGAAACAATTATTTTTGTAAATTTCTATATTTTTATAGATATATTATCAACTTTTTTGTCGCACAAAAAAGTTGCAAAAAACGCAAGTACTTTAACTCTATATGTAGAGAATATATATTAAATGTAGTATAAATACACTGAAATTCAGGTTACACATTGCCGAAGTCACACATAGCAGTAAGTTCACTCACTAGCTTATATATGGCAGCGGCGAGCATAGCAATAATCGGAGTTATTTATGATATCATTTGGAATATTGGAACCATTAAGACTTTTTCTTATTAGTGACTATTTCTGGCCTATTATTTTTGGAGTACCTATAATTTTGCTAGCTGTAATTTTTATGCTTGAGAAGAGAGCAAAAAAATGGTATGCTAAAAATAAAATATTGGTATATGAAAAAAGTTTTTTCATGCTGAAAGATAGAGTAAATAATATATATATTAATTGCTATAAATATAAAGATAAAGACTATGATGAATGGTACAGAAAACATCGAGGTAAAGTAAAGTATTTAATTAAAGTAAAATTTGATAATTTCGCACATGAATATTTTGCTTCTTTTACAGGTCAAATGTTTATAAATAACGAAAATAAATTAATGATTCGTGAAACTAATGAATTAAATAATAATGAAATTAATGTTTACCGTGATTATGATTTGGGTTATTTTGAAAAACTAAAGGAAAAGCAATTTAAATTCTATATTCCTTATGAAACATACTGGAAAGAACCGCATAAATTTTCTAATTGGAGTTCAAAAGAAAAGAATAGAGAAATTTTATTAAAGATAAAATTCAAAAGAGAATTCGATTATGAAAGAACATCAGAAATTGAATATACTATGGATATTAAAGGCGGAAAAGTGGAAGGAGTTTTTGAAGTTATTAGAAAGCCTGAAATGGAAATAAGAGAGTTTTATATTCCAGTAGAACAGACTACTTTTACTAATGATAAATTTTCAGCTTATCTTGGTATGGATGAAGTAAGAAAAATGCTCACTAATTATTTATTTAATTTCAATTATCCTTTTATTAAAGGCAAAGAAAGAATAAATTCAGCTATCAGCGGAGCTTACAATTTTGATGAAAATTTTAAAGAAGCAAAAGGAAGGGAACTTGAAAAAGAATTAAAAAATAAAGAACTTATTATAGAAAAATTCCATCATTATGACCAAAACAAAGCCTATTATGCAGATAAAATTGGTATTATATACTATAAGAAACTTAAAGACTTTAGATGCTTTGATATATTATACTATGATGATGAATTAATATGTATATATAAAAGAACTGTAGAAGCAGACGAAAGAAGAGATGAAGCTATAGTAAAAAATCATTCTTTTATATTTGAATTGAACGGAGAAAAAAGTATAAATTCCTATTTAAAAGATTTAGTTACTGATAGTAAAGAGTTATTATCAAAGTATATAGTTCCTGATTATTTTTATGACAATATATATAGTTTAATATTTCTTTTAACAGATACAGGAATTATAGTAATGCCTGAATATACAAACCTAATTCTTAGCGATGAGGACTATGACTTGGAAAATACACATGAAAAAATTGCAAGTAGAATATTTATTTCTTCTAATGATTTAAAAAATTATTTAAATAGAAGTCATTCTTTATTTAGTTTTTTTGATAGGCAATAATTGCTTTTATAAGTAATTTTTATATAATGCGGAGCGTATAGTGTAAAATATAAAATGCGAATATACACTTAAAGTTTTAAGTTTGTTAATTTTTTATTCAACTTTTTTGTCGCACACGCTCTGTGGGCTTCGCCAAAGTTGCTGCCGACACCGCAGGGGACTTTGTCGGCAAACGCAAGTACTTTAACTCTATATGTAGAGAATATATTTTAAATGTAGTATAATACGCTGAAATTCAGGTCACACATAGTAGTAAGTTCACTCACTAGCTTATATACGGCGGACCGAGTAGGACACTTCGTATGGGCAACATAACAATAATAAATTATAATTTTTAAATATTAGAAAGCTAAATATAAAAATTTTAAGCATCTAGCAAATTCCAAAAGACGGCTAGATACTATTAGCCAATAATTTTTATTAACAACAATAGGAGCTATTTATGATATCATTTGGTATATTGGAACCATTAAGAATTTTTATTATTAGTGACTATTTCTGGCCTGTTATTTTGGGAGTACCTGCAATTTTGCTAGCTGTAATTTTTATGCTTGAGAAGAGAGCAAAAAAATGGTATGCTAAAAATAAAATATTGGTATATGAAAAAAGTTTTTTCATGCTGAAAGATAGAGTAAATAATATATATATTAATTGCTATAAATATAAAGATAATGATTATGATGAATGGTACAGAAAACATCGCGGTAAAATAAAGTATTTAATTAAAGTAAAATTTGATAATTTCGCACGTGAATATTTTGCTTCTTTTACAGGGCAAATGTTTATAAACAGCGAAAATAAATTAATGATTCGTGAAACTAATGAATTAAATAATAATCAAATTAATGTTTACCGTGATTATGATATGAATTATTTTGAAAGACTAAAAGAAAAGCAATTTAAATCATATCTTCCTTATGAAACGTCATGGAAAGAATCAATTAAATTTAATAAATGGAGTTCAAAAGAAGAAATTAGAGAAATTTTATTAAAGATAAAATTCAAAAGTAAATTCGATTATGAAAGAACATCAGAAATTGAATATACTATGGATATTAAAGGCGGAAAAGTGGAAGGAGTTTTTGAAGTTATTAGAAAGCCTGAAATGGAAATAAGAGAGTTTTATATTCCAGTAGAACAGACTACTTTTACTAATGATAAATTTTCAGCTTATCTTGGTATGGATGAAGTAAGAAAAATGCTCACTAATTATTTATTTAATTTCAATTATCATTTTATTAGAGGAAAAGAAAGAATAAATTCAGCTATTAATGGAGTTAAAGAGTTCTCTGATGAGTTTTTGAAAAATAAAATAAATGAAAATAAAGATATAGTTGCATCTTATGTAAAAGAGTCTAAAAACAGACATTGGAAATCATTAATGGATGAGAGTATATTAAATTATATTGATAATTATGCTGATTATTATAATGAACTTAAAGAGTTTAAAAGTTTTAATATATTATACTATGATGACAAAACAGTATCTTTATATAAAAGAGTTTCAAAGTTAGAAGATTTGAAACTTACTGAAATAGATAATATGTTTATGACATTTGAGTTAGAAAGTCAAAAATTAATAAGCCCTTATCTTAAAGACTTAGTAAATGACACTGAAGCATTATTAAAAAAATATAATGCCCCTAGTGATTTTTATTCTAATATAGATAATTTAATTTTTGGAGTAACAGATTCATTATTATAATAATGAAAGAAAAAGGATACGGAAAAATATTTATTGATAATAAGAATATAAAAGAGTATATAAATAAGGATCATTATTTAGCTTATTTGTTTAATTGATTTTTATATCTAAAAAAATTTAGTTTTCAAGTTTTACTATTTGTATTAATTGACTATTAAATTATAAATGAAAAATAATTTTTGGAGTTAAATAAAAACTATGAAAGAATTATTATATAGTATTTTCTATAATGAATATTTTGTTTTGATTATTTCTATTATTATTTTAGTTATTATTTTTAAATTATTAATGAAAAATAAATACCGTCCTTATTTTGAAATAAAGGATATAACTTTTACCGTACTTAAAGATAAGATTAATAATATATATATTTACTGCAATAAATTTGAAAATATTAATGATGGCATACATTATTTATATATGGGTAAAATTTTTATAAATAATGCAGATTTGTTTGGTATTTATGAAATTAGAGGAAACAGCAGTAAAATAGAAGTTTTTAATTATGATAGCAAAGAAGAATTTAGAATCTCTAATATAAAAAATATTGCAGAAATCAATTTAAAAAATAATAATATTTCAAAAGCTGAATACGTTATTGAAATTAATTCCAAAAGAATAGAAGGTGTTTTTGAATTAATAAATGAACCTAGAATAAATATAAAAAAATTTAATATATACAAATTTGGATATTTAAAAAACTATAGAAAATTAAATATAATTCTTAATTATTTATTTAATTTTTATTATGCATTTATAGATAATAAAGAAAAAATAAATTCTGATATTAACGGTGAATCTAGTTTTTCAAAAGATTTTCAGTATAAAAAAGAGAATGAACTTTCAGATGAAATTAATTCATTTTTGAAAAAATTTTCTGTTTATGAATTACAAAAATATTTTATTGATATCAAAGATTTATATGCTTTTAATATATTATACTTTGATGAAAAAACTATTTGTATGTACAAAAGACTTATAAAAATAGAAGGTAAAGAAATTATAATAAATAATGTTTTTCTTATTTATGATTTAAATAATCAAAAATTAGTTACTCCATATTTAAAAGATTTAGTAAATGATGCTGAAAAATTACTAAAAGAATGCAATGCTCCTAGTGATTTTTATTCTAACATAGATAATTTGATTTTTGGTATAACAGATTCTTTTATTATAATAATGAAAGAAAAAGAATGCGAAAAAATATTTATTGATAATAAGAATATAAAAGAGTGTGTAAATAAAGATCATTATTTGGCTTATTTATTTAATTGATTTTTAGTTTATAATAAATCAATTATGAGTAAGAGATTAAAAACTATAATAAATATATTTGCTATTATTTTAATTGTTGCATCTGTCAATATTATTATTTCTTCTTTTTCAATGATGATGTTTTATAATAGAGAAAATTTATTTTATATAATTAATGCAATTGCTATATTACTAATAATAAATTCTATAGTATTGATTTTAAAAGAGAATTATAAGGTATTTATTATAGTGTTTTTATCTATATTATCATTTAGTTTTATATTTTCAGCTGCTAACTATATTAAGTATGCCAATAATATAGAAAGATATAAAATTCTAAAAAAAGACAAAGAAGTACATAATTCTTTAGATAGAGTATTAGCTAAAGATAGATTTTTTAAAGCTGCTGAAAAAGGAGATATTGAAAGAATAAAAGAATTAATGGATTATATTGATATTAATACTAAAGATGCTTATGGAATTAATGCTTTGATGCATGCTTTAATTTTTAATAATTTGGAATCTGTAGAATTCTTATTAGAAAATGGTGCCGATGTAAATTCAACCGATTATGAATATCAAACGCCTTTAATGTATGCAGTACAAAAAAATAATGCAGAAATTATAAAGCTTTTAATTTCTAAAGGTGCTGACATTAACTTTAAAGATGCTAGAAATAGAACTGCTTTAGATATAGCAAAATCAAAAGGTTATGATGATATAGCTGAAATTTTAGAGAATGCCAAAAAATATATAAAAAACTGATATTATAAAAAATGTTTGTTATATAAATTCTTATTAAAGATTTTTGTATAGATTTTATTTTTATAAATTATAATATTGAAGAAGTATTTATTAAATAGAAAATCAAAAACAAAAATATCTCAGCTAATTACACATTATTAGCTGAGATATAATATTTTCAAAAGTTCAATTTATTATTCAGTTACAACAGAGATAGTTTTCTTTCCGAATTTATTAGTATGGAACTTCACATAACCAGAAGCAGTAGCAAATATAGTATGATCGCGACCTATATCAACATTTCTTCCTGCATGGAATTGAGTACCGCGTTGTCTAACTATAATATTGCCAGATATAACTTTCTGACCGCCGTAAACTTTAACACCTAAACGTTTAGATTGACTATCGCGTCCGTTTTTAGAACTTCCGCCACCTTTCTTATGTGCCATTTTTATACTCCTCTTTATATTTTATAAAATCAGGATACTCTTTAATTAAAGATTTTATACCTATCAAATATCCATTACTAACTATTTTATATTCTGTTTTTTTATCATTTTCAAGTTTATCAAAATTAACAAGTTCTAAACTCAAAAATCCATCATTTATTTTGTACTTTAAAAATCTATTTCCTACTATAGATAATAAAGCCTTATACATAGCCTGTGTCAATGCACTCAAAGCTATACAAACTTCATAACCTTCACCAGATTTTTTAATGCCGGCATGTCCTTCAACTGTTATGCTTTGTATAATCGATTCTATATCATATACTACATTAACAAAGGAAGACATTAAACAGCTATATCTTCAATAGTTATTTTATGGTATTTATGTCTATGTCCTGTTTTTCTTCTATAGTCTTTTCTTCTTTTATGTTTACCGATAACTACTTTATCACCTTTCATCATTTCTACTATTTTAGAACTTACTTTAACGCCATCAACATAAGGTGTACCTACTAAAACACTTTCATCATCTTTTTTAAGAAGAAGAGTTTTAATTTCAGGAGCTTCTTTAGCATCATCGCCTAGATATTCTACTAAAATATCCTGACCTTTTTCCACCTTGTATTGCTTACCTTTTACTTCTACGATTGCATACATTATTGCTTATCTCCAATTTATATATATTTTTATTTTATACAATACTATGAGTACATTATAATACTATATTAAAGTAATTTTGTCAAGCATAAAAATTGTTTAAGAGCCACAGATATTGCACACTTTTAGTTTAAAAAAAGTAGGTATCCCTTATAATTTAAATTGCTAGAAAT
>NZ_CALXYQ010000073.1 GCF_944393015.1 uncultured Brachyspira sp. | reverse complement strand
TTGTAGCAATTATAAATTATAAGGAATACCATCTTTTTTTTAAACTAAAAGTGTGCAATATCTATGGCTCTTAAACAAAATATGATAAAAAAATATGTTGATTAATTGAATAATTATTTGTATAATATCATAAATATATATATTAGGATAACTAAATTGAAAGAACTATTAAAAAAAATATCTGATAAATACAATAGCATAAATATAGAACAATTCAAAAAATTCTACATAGTTTCTATTACATTAATATTTTTAGTAATAACTGTAATATTCTCTATTTTGGTTGCTGACATAGTTTTGCAGCCTGATGTTCAAGCAGTAGAATTATACAAGCCTACAATACCTACAAAAATATATGATATAAAAGGTGAAGTAATATCTGAATTTTTCACAGAACAAAGAGCATTAGTTGAATATAAAGATTTACCTCCTCAATTAATAGAAGCAATAATATCTATGGAAGATAATAATTTTATGTCGCATTTCGGAATAGATATTATAGGAATATTCAGAGGTACAATAGGAAACATATTAACCGGAAGAAGAGCAAGAGGTGCAAGTACATTAACTCAGCAGGTTGCTAGAAACATTGTATTAAAATCTACAGAAAGAACAATAACAAGAAAATTAAAAGAAATATGGGTTACTTTCCAAATAGAAAAAAGACTCACTAAAGAAGAAATAGTTACTCTATATTTCAATCAAATATATTTCGGGCACTCTGTATACGGAGTTCAGGCAGCAAGCAGATTTTATTTTAACAAAGATGTACAAAATTTAGATTTAGCAGAATGTGCAATGCTTGCCACACTTCCGCCAGCTCCTAATGCATACTCACCTATCAATAATCCTAATATATCAATAGCAAGACATAAAGTTGTTCTTAATAGAATGGCTGATTTAAATTTCATAACTAGAGATGAAGCTAAACAAGCACATAAAGAATTCTGGGAATCATATACAGGAAAAATCGGAAGAAGAGGATCTACTGCTTATAGTGCATCAATAGACAGAGCTCCTTATGTTACTGAATATGTTAGAAGACAATTAGTAAATAGATATGGTGAAAAAGCATTAAAAGAAGACGGATTAAAAATATATACTACTATAGATATAGAAAAACAGGAAGCTGCTCAGAAATTATTAACAGAAGCACTTACAGAATATAACAATAAATATGAAGGCGGTTCTATGGATATAGTTAATCTATATAATAGAGAAACTATAGATAAAATGAAAATGCTTTCCATATTATTTAATCTTCCTGAAAATACAGCTTATAATAAATTTAACATTGCTGTAAGAGATACTTTAAATAAATATACTACTTTGCCTTTGGCTTTAATGTCTGATATATTCGGAATGGAAGAAGTTAATGATATAACTATGGAAGTAATGAAAGCCGATGAGGCAGAACTTTCAAGACAGATTGAAGGTGCTTTGGTTTCAATAGATCCTAGAAACGGATATATTGTTTCAATGGTTGGAGGTTCAGGATTTACAGCTAGAAACCAATTCAACAGAGCTACTCAGGCAAGAAGACAGGCAGGAAGTGCTTTCAAGCCTTTCGTATATGCTGCTTCAATGGATGTTACTAATTATAGTCCTTCAACTATTGTTAGTGATGCTCCTATAGGTTTTGTACCTGAAGAAGGAGAAGACGGAGAAGTTTGGATACCTAAGAACTATTCAGGAAATTTCAAAGGTGATGTAAGTTTAAGATATGCATTGTCAGCATCATTAAATATAGCTACTGTTAATGTACTCAATTATGTAGGAATTACAAACACTATAAGATATGTAGAGCCTATATTTAAAGCTGAACCTGATTCTGATAAATCTAAAAGAATGTTTAACCATGATTTAACATTGAGTTTAGGTACAGGATTATTTACACCATTAGAACTTACAACAGGTTTTGCTGAATTTGCCAATGAAGGAAAAGAAGTTAATCCTATACTTATAAGATATGTTACTGACAGATATGGAATAGTAATGGACAACTTTGAAGATGATTTAAAGAAAAAAATAACATTAAGAGGCGGTCCTAAACAAGTTATAAGCAAGGAAGTTGCATATATGATAAGCGACATATTAATGGGGGTATTAAGAGGCGGTACTGCTACAAGTGCTATGTATGAGGCTAAATTCACAAGAAGAGGTGCTGGAAAAACAGGTACTTCTAATGACTGGAAAGATGCTTGGTTTGTAGGATATACTCCTGAACTTGCTACAGGTATATGGATTGGATTCGATTCATTCAAATATTCTTTAGGAAATAATCAGGTTGGCGGTAGAGTTGCTGCTCCTATATGGGGTAAGTATATGGTAGAAGCATTGAAAGAAGTTAAACCTACTTGGTATACAAGACCTGAAAATGTTATAAGTATGCAGGTTTGTGCTATAAGCGGACAATTACCAGGTCCTTCATGTTATTCTTTCCAAACTGATTTGTTTGTGAGCAATAAAGTACCTACTGATACTTGTAATGTATGTTCTCATTATTTGGAAGATTCTAATGAACTTGATAATATAATAGATTCATTCCTTAATTATTAAAGGAAAATGAATGGATACTAAAATAATAGATAATATAGATTCTAAAGTATTAAGGTATAAAAATATATTTGCTGTACCTTCAATACATTCTAGAGTTTATTTTTCATTAGCTGTAAGAGAGGCTTTTGAAAAATTTAAACCGGATATTGTAGCAGTAGAGCATCCTGCAAATTTTGCTGATTCTTTAAGAGAGGCTGTAAGCAGACTTCCATTTGTAAGTTTAATCATAAGAGAAATTGAAAATGAAGCCGTTTATATACCTATAGACCCTTGCGATTCTATAATAGAGGCTGTTCGTCTTGCTATTGATGAGGAAATACCGTTTTTTCCTATAGACAAAGACATAACTTCAATAAACACTAATTCTCATTATCTTATGCCTGATGATTATGTGATGAAAAATATTGGGCTTGAGAAATTCTATAATGAAGTTAAAAATAATTATATATTTCATAAAGATGAATCAGATGAAGAGAGAGAAATATTCATGGCTAAAAATCTTTATGAACTTTCTAAAAAATATAATAAAATACTTCTTGTTATAGGAATGTCGCATTGGGAAAATATTGTGTCAATATTACAAAAGCTTGATAATGAAAAATTGGATAATAAATCAAAAGAAGAAATAATAAATAAAAAATTTTCAGAAGATGATGAAGAATATATATATTCAGAACCTAAAATATATAATGTACATAGAAAATCATTAAATAAAATGCTTGGTGAGTTTCCTTTCACAACTTATATGTACGAACTATACAGAAACGGAGAATTAGAAACTTTTGACAAGATACATATAATAGAAACAATTTTTAAAGAAGCAAAGATGAGATATAAACTTCCAATCTCATTACTTCAGCAAAAAAATATGATGAAGTATTTAAGGAATTTATGTCTTCTTGATAATTATATCATACCGGATTATATAGATATGCTAACGGCTGCAAAATGCATGATAAATAATGATTATGCTTTAGAAGTAATGGAAGGTATGGAATATTATCCGCATTACACTGAAGAAGATGAAAATTACCCTACCATAAAATTAAATAGAGATCCAAGCACAAACGGTATGGAAGGAATGCTCAAAGATAAAAAAATCAAACTTCATAAATATGACAATGTATGGAAAACATCTTTCAAGAAAGTTAATGTTACAACCCGTCCTAGTGAAAAATATGAAGGAGAATGGGAAGATGTTTGGAATAAAAGAACTAATCTGCTTTCCCATGTGCCTGAAGATATACTTATGGAAAAGCATATGAATATACTTAGAGATAAAATAAGAAATATGCTTACTGAGGACAAAGCAAGAATAGAACCTTTCACTGTTAGCATTAAAGACGGTATTGATATGCGTGAAACTATAAGGAACTATTATAAAAATGAAATATATGTCAGAGAGATTCCAAAAATCAAAGGAAATATAGGACATATGGTTGTAATATTCGATGATGAGCATGATGAAGATTATGATTGGAATATAGTTTGGTATAGCGAAGCACATGATGACAGCGATTTAATATTATATTCTACTGAACCCGGAAATACTTTAGTAGGGCCTGGAATATCTAAATGCTATTTTGGAGGTTACGCTTCTTTAATGCCTCCTCAGGCTCCGCATGATGTTTGGAGAATGTATAAGCGTTTGAAAAAAGACGGAATAGTTAGAAATTATGCTGATTTACTTCTATACACTGCTATAATATATTCTGTTGATAAGTATTTGGGTTATGTTGCTCCTAATCCTCCATCAAATATATTAAAAGAATTTGCAAAGAAGAATTCTGTTGAAATAGTTTATGTTCCGCTCGCTACTTTTTCAAGCGAGACTCTAAGAAAGTTAAGACATTTCCATGTACTTGGAAACAAAAGGCTTAGAAAAATTGCTGATGATTATATAATATAATTTATAAATTAATTATAAAAAATAAGATTATATAAACAATTTATACTATATTAACTAATTAAATTTTATCTTTCTCTTTATTATCTATAGTAATTTGACGGCTATTAAAAGGACTGAATCTTAAACCAACCTGCAAACCAATACCAAATGCATCTGTAGATGTATATTTTGTTTCATTAATTTTTTTTCTAACGCCAAACTCATAATCAAAATATAATCCAAAATTGGCACCTACATTATAATTATTGAATACAGAATAATCCAATGTTAATTTAATATAAGGTATTACATTCATTTTATCATATTTATTGACTATATCCACCATATTTACAGTACTGCCTGCTGCTATATAATTTGTGCCATTACTAACTAGTCTTTCCTCTTCAATTCCTGCTACAGGTATTTTTAATCCGCCTCCGATACCTATAGAAAAATCATAAATATTTACCTTTGGCAAAATACCTATTTGAAAGCTATGAAAAGCAGAAGTAGAAACAGCTGATTTTGTTTTGTCAGAAGCTATAGAATATGAATAAGTATCATAACTATATCCTGTTTCAGCCAATACACTAAGCCCTATATTATTTTTAAAATCTATTACATATCCAAACTGTGCTGTAATCCCCATATCAAAACCCAAACCTACTTCATGTTCTGATCTTCCCATAGGTATTCCTACAGCGAGCCCAGCAGGTATATTTATTATTCCTTCAAATCCGCTTGCTGCCAAAAGTGATAAGTTAATCGATATAAATATACTTATAATTAATAATAATAATTTTTTCATATTGGCAACTAAACTCCTTATATACTCTTCATTACAATATTATCATCAATTTAAATATACATTTTTTTCAAAATTTATCAAATATGATTATATATATTATCGTAAATAATTATTTATTTTATATAATATGATATTATTTAAATATATTACTTACCTATACAAAAGTTAGCAAATATCTCATTAATTACTTCTTCAGCATCAACTTTTCCGCTAACATTTCCAAGTATATTATTTAATATATTCATCTCTTCAGCAACTTCATCTAATGAATAAGACTCCAATGATTTTTTTATACATATATCAATCTGTTTAAGTCCGCTTTCTAAATATCCTCTCTCTCTATTATTGACATAAGTTTCTTTATTAAAAATATCCATATCAGAATCTGAAACATAATTTTTTAAAGCTGATATCAATTCATCTTTTCCTGATTTTGTTTTTGTACTTATATTAATTATATTACCGCTTACTATTTCTTTATTAAACTTTTTATATTCATCGCTTTTATTAAGTATATATATAATATTTTTATTTTCTAATGTATTTAAGAACTCCATTAAATTAATATCATCTTCATTTGTTACACTGCTTCCGTCAAACACTGCAAGTATAATATCAGATTCATATGCACATTTTTTAGCTCTTTCAATACCTTCAAGCTCAATATCATTATCAGCTTTTTTATGAAATCCAGCAGTATCCATCAAATAAAAAGGTATATTATCAATATAAATATTTTCACTCAAAAAATCCCTTGTAGTTCCAGCAATATTTGAAACAATAGCTCTTTCTCTATCCAATATCATATTAAATATACTGCTTTTACCGGCATTAACTCTGCCCAATATTGCTACTTTTATTCCATTAATAAGATTTTCAACTCTCTTAGAATTGGATAAAATATTTTCTATATCTTTTTTTATAATCTCAAAATTTTTTATAAGCTTATCATAAGAAAAACTTTCTGTTTCATCTTCAGGAAAATCTAATTCTCCGTAAACAAGCATAAGAGAATTTTTTATATTTTCTCTAAGTTTATCTATCTCTCTTGTAAGCCTGCCCCTCATTTTATATATGCTTGCTTCAGCCATAAGTTTATTATTAGAATCTATCAAATCATGTATAGCCTCAGCCTCGCTTATACCTATTCTTCCATTAATATAGGCTCTATATGTGAACTCTCCCCTATTAGCTGCCCTTGCTCCGTTTCTTATTAAAAGATTCATAAGTGCATCTATTACTACAATGCTTCCATGGGTTATGAATTCTATTGTATCTTCAGATGTGAAAGTATTAGGAGACAAAGAAGACAATACTATAACCTCATCAACCGGTATATTATTTTCATCTTTTATTAAAGCATAATAACTTTTTCTATGCTCAAAATTATTTATATTCTTATTTTCATTATTAGCGTAGAAACATATTTTTGAAGCTATTTCTAATGCCTTGCTTCCTGACATTCTTATTATAGCCAATGCACTCTTTGAATATGGTGTTGATAATGCTGCTATAGTATCTTTTATATCATACTCGTTCATATTTTACCTTAACTGTTTTCTTGCAAATGTTCCATTTTCTTTTGAAGTTTTTTCTGCTCTTTTAATTCTTTTCTTAGTCTTTTCTTTTCTTCTTTTCTTATCTTTTTATTTTCTTTTTCTTCTAATTTTAATGCAGTATATAAATTACCGTTTTTTACTATATAATCAACACAAAAATCATAATCTTTCTGCATTATTTTGAGTTCAGGAATTTGTTTTGCAAATTTTACGTAATCAGATTCTTCAAACATTTTTATTATGTATTCGCTTTCATTAAATACATTTTCTTTGAATAATTGATTTATTTCGCTAGTAGTCATATCTTCTATATTGAATCTGAATCTCTTTGTAAGATATCTTTTAAATATAAAAGTTAATTCAAAATAATACTCTGCATATTTATTTTCATTATAATAAGTATTGCAGTCTATAAGTTTTAATGCATTCAATGCTTCAGTATCTTCTTTTATATTTATTTTTTCATTGAATTTTCTTTCTATATATTTTACTACAGCAAATATCAATATTATTATTCCAATAATAGCAAAAACTATAAGCACAACAAATAGCCATACATATTTAGGCATAGGTATACCAATAGTACCTTTCATAGGCGGTAAAGTTTCTCCGTCAGAGAAAGGATACACCAATATAGTTATATCCTCACCATGAAGTTCTCTGTATTCATTATTATAATTATATGAAATCTTAAATGGATATACAACGAATTGTCCTACATCATAAAAACCTAATTTATATTTTATGATTCTCTCTTTATATTCTCCAACATTTCTAGTTTTATTTTCAACAGATATGATTCTGCATTTATTATCTCTATCATCAAATGATAAATCTTCAAAATTATAATCTATATTATTTTTAGAAAGTATACGCACTTCATAATCTATAGTATTTCCAATAACAACGTTAACAGATGAAATATTACTCAATGCATTTACTATAATATTTTTATCTATTTGTTTGGAACATGACATCAATAGAGTAAATATCATTATAAATAATATAAATAACTTTTTCATGAAATCAAACTAATCCTATATAATCTATTATTTTCTTCGTACATTTCTATTTCAAATAAATAGTATGGAGCTTCAAAATAATCTTTGAATTTACTGCCCCATTCTATCACAGTAATTCCGCTCTCTCTTATTTTATCTTTGAAACCTATATCATCAAGTTCTTCTTCTTTTTCAAGTCTGTATAAATCCACATGCCTCAAAATACTTTCTTCGCCATTTAAAATTATATCATACTCGTTTATCAAAGTAAATGAAGGACTGCTCACAATATCTTCGCTTTCCATTAATCTTGATAGTATTCTAACAAATGTAGTTTTACCAAATCCAAGATTACCTTCCATTATAACTACATCACCGTCTTTCAATATATCTTTAAAAAATTCAGCGACTTTTTCTATATCTTCAAGGCTTATATCTTTTTCTTCTTTAATAATTTCTTTTTTCATATTTATTAATGTCAATATTATAAAATTATAATTTAAATTATAAAAATAATATATTATAGAGTATTATTTGTCAAATGCTCATCATAGTCTTTTTCGTTATTACATATACTAAGCATTTCCATAACGGCAAATACAGAAATTAATCTTAATCCAAAATTGCTCATATCAAGTCCAGCAAGCATAAATAAAGTGAATACTATCAATTTAGGACAATAATATTTTGATACCAAACAGCTCATAAAAGATGTAAATAAAGTCATTAAGAACATTATAATCACTACTAGATAAACAGTAAATGGTAAATACATCACAATACCTAAAGCCCCAAAGAATGATATTACAATCAAAAAGAAAGAATTGCCAAATACTAATATAGCTATTATTGATAATATTACCATCATAATGATAAAAAAGAATGATTTATTAATATTTTTCATAACAACTTTTTTCATAAAAATCAATATATAAGCTATCATTAATATCAAAAATGAAAAAGATGATAATTTACTCATATAAGTTGATATAAAAGTAGATATATAATGAAAAATATCCGTATCTATTATTTTATTAGCTGATATTAAAATATAATTGATATTAGATGAGGCTAAAGCAAGAAGCATAAAAACATATACTCCTCTATCCAATTCAATTATATTATTCGATTTTATTATAGAAACAAAAATTTTTATTGTAAGAACGAATATAGATATAAAATATAATAACTCTATATAATTATAAATATTAATTTCTATAGCATAAAGCCTTAAAGTACCTGATATAAGAAATAATATTCCAAATGCAGCTAAAAAAGGCTCTGAATTAAATATACAATTATAAAATTTATAAAATACCAAAAGGAAAAAAGATATTAATACAATATAATTCAAAATAAATGTAATTACATATATAAAAGAATTATTATCAATTACTAAAGCTCTGAAAAACAAATAGTTAAAAAATACAATGGCAATCAGCAAATATGACCAGAAATTGTATGCACTTACAAAGGAAGTATTTTTATTCATTTGAATCATTAACTATTACCCAATTATTATATATGCTAATATAGTAATATTTTTATAGAAAAATTGCAAGAATTTAAAACACATAGTTTCCTTTAGAATCCACTTTAATCTTTAATTCTTTTTTATAATTTTGAAATATATCATATCCTTTTTTTATATTTGACCAAAAATCTATTAAAGATTCATCATAATGTTTTTTATAATAATCAAAATTGTTGTCTGTCATTTGAAAAGGAAATATATAAACAGGTATTCTATTTTGACCATTATCTTTAGCATATACAGCATATAAATATATTTCTTTTATTTTATCATCTGTCATAGGCATGCATCCTATAGTAACATTAGCACCATGAATGAATATATCTCCGCCTAATCTTGAAGCATTACTTTTCTTTTTGTCGGATTCATTGGGATAATTAATTCCTAATGAAAGATAATAACTACTTGCGGGATTAAATCTGTCTATATAATAAAAACCT
>NZ_CALXYQ010000072.1 GCF_944393015.1 uncultured Brachyspira sp. | reverse complement strand
TTATGTTCTTAAAAACAAAAGAAGAGATGATAAAAACTCTATTTCACTAAAAGGTTCTAATGGAGTGAGATATACTGTTCCTTCTATGATTAATACTGATAATGTAGATGATCATGTTATGGTAAGATTTAGAGTAAGCAATATATTTCAAAATAAATTTTTAAATGTTTATTTTGATGGTGAGAGAGTAATACATAAAAAGCATTTGATATTTGCCCCAGGTGAAATGGAGACAGTAAAGCTTGATAAATCTATGCTTTCAAAAGAGGGCTTAAAAAATATTGAGTTTAAGATAGAGGATAATTAAAGTTTGAAATAACAATTTTTATGATATATAATAAAAGCATTAAAAACATAAAAAGGAAGTTTATTTATATGAGTAAAACTATAAGACTTATTTATCCTCAGTGGCAGGGCGGAATTATATCTGATTGGATAAAGGAACTAAAGCCTGAAGATTCTTCAAGAGGTTATTATATTGGGGCAAAATTACTAAGCATACTTGCTCCTCAAAATGATAGTCATGAAACTTTAGAAGTTCCTATTTCTTTAGATATAAAAAACAGAAAAATAAAAAATGGTATTATGGATTATGATTTTATAGTATCTCAAACTAAAAATGCATTGGATATTTTGAATAAAAATAATCCTGATAAAATAATCACTTTCGGAGGTGAATGTTCTGTAAGTGTTATTCCTTTTACATATTTAAACAAAAAATATAATAATGATATAGCTTTAATATGGATAGACGCTCACCCTGATATAACTTTACCCGAAGATAATACTTATGCAGGATATCATGCTATGGCAGTTAGTGCTTGTATGGGTAATGTTGATAAATATATAAGTTCTATACTTCCAAGCAAAATTTCAGCTGATAGAATATTATTTGTAGGGCTTAGAGATTGGGAAAGAGATGAGATAAAAAAACGTCAAGAGGAATACGGCATAACTCATTTTGCTCCTGAAGAAGCTTCAAGCGAAAATATAATAAATTGGCTAAAAAACTTAAATGTTTCTAAGGTTTTAATACATTTTGATTTGGATGTGCTTGATCCTAATGAGATAATAGCTGCTGTAGGCGTTTCTCCAAATGGAATGAAGATAAACGAAACAGTAAAAATAATAAATGATATAGCAAAAGAAAAAGAGATTGTCGGCTTTACTATAGCAGAACATATGCCAAGAATTGAAATAATGCTTAAAAATATGATGGCTGATTTGAGTTTATTTAATGAGCTCAATAACTAAAAAATAACAAACAATAAAAAATATATAAGGAAGTAATTAAAATGGAAAAAAAAGAATTAACTTGTATATGCTGTCCTATGGGCTGTGCTTTGTCTGTAGAGTTAGAGGGCAGTAATGTTTTAAGTATAAGCGGAAACACTTGTAAAAGGGGCGACACTTATGCCAGAGATGAAGTTGTTCGTCCTGTAAGAATGGTTACTTCTATAGTAAAAGTAAAAAATGGAAAATTGAAAATGCTGCCTGTTAAAACTAAAGATCCTATAGACAAATCAAAAATTAATGAATGTCTTGAGGCTTTAAAAACTGTAGAAGTTCAAGCACCCATTCATATAGGGGATATTGTTGTTGAGAATGCTGCTGGGGTTAATATAGTTGCTACTAGAAATGTTGACATTATTTATAATAAAAGTTGAATTATTACTTGAATTAGGAACTATAAATTACTATTATATAATTATAGGAGGTAATAATTCAAATGAAAAATGATTTAATTGTTAAGTTTCTAGCTCCGTTTATAATTTTTTTGGCTATAGTATTAGTGGCTGTATATTTTATATATAAACCAATATATAAAAATCAATATTTAAGCAATCATATGTCACAGGCTATGAATGTTGATATAGTAGCTGAAAATTATTTGAATGATATAAAAGATGATATATTATTACTTTCTAAAAATTTAGAAGTTTCTTCTGACTATTATTATTTTGGAAAATTTATAACAAATATACAAAATACTTATAAAAATTATTTAAGTATTTATTTTGGAGAAACTATTTCTTATTCAGAAGGCGGTATGTTTATCAACACTCTAGTGGTACATCCTAGAACTTATGATCATGTAAGCAGAGGTTGGTATCAGGATGCACTTAAAACTAAAGATGTAGTGATAAGTGCACCTTATTTAGATGCGGCATCAGGAAAAATAGCTATCACTTTCAGTAAAGCAGTATATACTAACAATTCACAGCTTATGGGAGTATTAGGCATAGATTTTGATAATATGGAGGACTTAATATTAAAGGCTCAAAAATATTGCAGCTATAATTTTAATTTAGTTTACTTAGATGGTACATATATAACACATAATAATAAAGATTATATTTTAAATAAAAATGTTACTTTATTTAATGATCCTATATTTGAGGAATTTAAAGATTCTTTTTCATCTATTGATTATAAAATAGGCTTAGTAAAAAATGAATGGTTTTTTATAAAGAGAATGGCTGATGCTCCTTTCTTTTTAGTATTCAAAAACAGTGCTGAAGATTTTTATAAAAATTTTAATAAAATCATGATATCTTTTTTAATAATTATGCTAGTATTAATATTATTAGAATTTTTACTTGTATCTAAAATAGCAATACCATTATCTAAAAATTTGAATAATGCTATTAATACAATATTTTTAATGAAAGACGGTAATTTCAATAATAAATTTGAAGAAAAAGAATTAAATAAATCAGGAGTGGCAGGAAAACTTAATAATTCAATCAATGATATGCAGTCTGCTATAAATGATTTAGTTTCTCAATTAAAAATTAATATACAGGCTATAAATAATGCTTCAAATGAAATATCTTCAGGAATAGATAATCTGTCAAATAGAACTTCTTCTGAAGCTGCTGTTGTAGAAGAGATTTCTGCATCTGTAGAAAGTTTATTTTCTGCTATATCTTCCACTGCTAAAAATTGTCAATTAGCTAGGGATATGAGTTATGAAGTAACACAATCTGCAAATAAAGGATTTCAATCCGTAAGTGAAATCACAAATAATATGGGAGAAATATATGAATCTAGTAAAGAAATATCCAATATTAGTAAAGTAATACAGAATATTGCTTTTCAAACTAATATATTAGCTTTAAATGCTGCTGTTGAAGCTGCACGCGCCGGAGATCAAGGCAGAGGATTTGCTGTTGTTGCTTCTGAGATTAGGTCTTTAGCACAAAATGTTAATGAAGCTGCCGTTAATATCACAAATATTATAGAAACTACAGTAGCTAAAATAGATATAGGTAATGATTCTGCAAAAAGCTCTTTAAATATTCTATCCGAAATAGAAAAGGCAACTAATGATGTACTTGAAATATTAGTCAATATTGCTTCTTCCGTTAATGAAGAGGAAGATAGTGTGAAACAAATAGGAAGTTCTATGAATGAGCTTAATAATATCACACAAGAAAACTCTAGTTTAGCTAGTCAGAGTTCTGATTTGGGAAGAGATATTGCTAATAGTACTAATAATTTACAGAAAGAACTTATTTACTTTAAATTAGAATAAAGTTTTTATTTGTCTTTATTTATCTTTTATAGTATATTATCATCATAATAATAACTATTCGGAGTAGTATATGGACAAAGATTTCAAACAACAATTCGACAAAGTAAAACATCTGCTTGTACCTAGTTTTGATTTGGACAAACCTTTTAGAGATAAAAAATTTAATGAGACAGAACTTGATATATTAGATATAGGAGAAGTTAATTTATCATCAGGAAAAATAATTGCCTGTGATCCTTTAGCGTATTTATATGAGAATCAAGTATCTCCATTCATTCAAACTGTAAAGCCTAATAAATATAAAGTTTCACTTCTTATAATAAAAGATGAAGAGAGAATTTCCATAGCTAAAATTTCTTTCTCTGATAAAGAAGCTAAAAGATATGAACTTGCCGTTACAGGAGAAGAAGATTTATCTGAAGTAGAAGAAGGAGAGTTTTTCGGATATCCAGTAGATGCTGGTATGGGTTGTTTTTGCGATTATGATGCGGCTAAAAAATATTTTGAATATGAAAACAAACTTGAAGAGGAAAGCGGTGGAGATTTCGATAACAGATACGATGATTTATTTTCCGACCTATTAGAAGATAATGCCAAAAAGAATCCTAAATATCAATCTGAATATGGTGATTGGCTTAATTGGAATATACCTGAAAGCGATTCTAATATAGTATTATTTACAAGCGGTTATGGTGATGGTTATTATCCTTCCTATTTCGCTTATGATGAAAATGACAATATATGTGCTTTATATACTATATTCATAGATTTAAACGATGAAGAAGATGAAGACTCTGATGATGAATAATTTTGGGTGTACATACTTAAAATTTTAAAAAAAATCTTGGGCGGGCAAATGTAATTTAAGTTTTAAAACTTATATTACATTCCCCACCCTTTATTATTTATAACGATTTTTTTAATTCAAATATTAACTATACTGATAACTTAATTATAAATTTCAGCACCCACCCAAACTTTGTTTAAATTTTATGATATTATTACCGCACGCAGAGTAAGTTTTATAAGTATAGGCTTAATTATTAATTCAAATCAACTTTATTATAAAAACTAGCTCACCGTGCGTTTAGAAAATTTTAAATCTAATTAATACTTGGGCGGGCTTTAATTTTTCTGATTACGTTTTTAATTTAAATAAAATTGATAATTGAAATTAAAACTATAAATTTGAAAGGGTGGGAGGTTAAAATAAGATAAAATACATATATCTTTCTAAAACTTTGCAAAAGTACTAAAAAATCTGATGTATTAATAATAAAAAACGCCCGCACTTATAAAAATAAAAGTGCAGGCTAAGGTCTACGAAAAGTTTACGAAATGTCATACATTTGCATAAGCTGGTTCAGAATTATTTTCACTATTATTTTCTTCTTCAGTTAATTTCTTTTTCATTTTCTTATAAATATATATGTACATAATACTAGCCATTATAACTGTAACTACATCCGCTATAGGCTGAGCCCATATAATACCTTTTATGCCGAATAATTTTGTACCTATAAGTATTGTAGGAACAAATGCTATACCTTGTCTGCTTATAGAAAGCACCAAAGAAGGAATTGACTTTCCTAACGCTTGGAATGTAGACATAAATACAAATTGAAAACCTATTATAGGAGCTATAGAATAACTAGCAACTAAGAATTTTACACCATAATCGATTACTTCTTCATTGTTGATAAATACAGCTACTGCTAATCTTCCAAATATTAAAGATAATCCTAAAAGTAAAAATCCTATTACAACGCTTACAGTACAAGATATTTTAATAGCTGCATTCATTCTCTTATAATTTTTAGAAGCGAAATTATAACCTACAAAAGGCTGAAGCCCTTGAGAAAGTCCTATGAATACTAATACAACAAGAGTAAATATTCTTTGAGATACTCCAAGACCAGCTACTACATTATCACTGTATCCTGCAGCTAAATTATTTATTAATATGTTAGAAGCACTCATAAGTATATTGTTAATTGAAACAGGTATTCCTATAGAAAATACATTGATAAGTATATCTTTATGCAAAGTAAATTCTCTAAAATGTATAGATAGGAAAGATTTTTTTCTTAATATATGGTATATATAATAAACAGTAGAACAAGCATTACCTATTATTGTAGCAAGAGCAGCACCGGCAACACCCATATTCATATAAAGTATCATAATAGGGTCTAATACAATATTCACTATAGTACCTATCATCATACCTATCATAGCCTCTTTTGAAGAACCTTCAGCTCGTACAATCTGTCCCATAGCCATTTGATTAACTATAAAAGGAGCCCCAAATGCCACTATTACCAAATAATCTTTAGAAAATTGATAAGTATTCTGACTTGCTCCCGAAATTTTTAATATATCCTTCATAAATATTAGATATACAGCCATAGAAATAAATCCTACTATAATGCTTGCATAAAAAGCAAATGCTGATATCTTTTTTACAGATTCATAATCTCTGGCCCCTAATTTTCTTGATATATATGATCCGCCTCCTATACCAAATATATTACCGAAAGCCATAAGAAGCAAATATATAGGCATACATAATGATACAGCAGCAACCTGATTAGGATCGCCTGTCTGTCCTACGAAAAAAGTATCTACCATATTATAAAAAACATTAACTAACATTCCTAATATTGTTGGAAGTGCTAGCGTAATTAGAGCTTTATGTACTGGATAATTTTCAAATAATTCTATTTTTTTATCTGTCATACGTTTGTACCTCCTTTTTATTATTGTCAATATATATAGTATACTATATATTTAAATATAGCAAGCTATCTAGTTGTAAATTTTCTAAATTTATTAATAAAATTCGTAATTAAATTTATAATTAATAATACAAATACAACTTGAATACTGTAATAAAATACTTGATTTTTTATAATTTTAACATATAATAGACAGAGGTATATTATTATATTTTATTAGAATAAACCATTAACTATTAACAAGAAAGGCTAATATGTACAAATTGAATACTTATGTTGTATATCCTATGTACGGTATATGCAAAGTTGTGGGAATATCAGATAATAAAGTTAATTCTAATCTAGTAGAATGTTATGTTCTAGAATGTGAAAGTGAAAATATTACATTAAAAGTGCCTATAAATAGAGTTAAAGAATATCGTATAAGAAAGATTATATCTAAAGCAGAAGCTGATAATCTTTTAAATATATTACAGACAAAACCTCATGATATAGAAAATAATTGGAAAATAAGATATCAAGAAAATGAAGAAAAGCTCAGAAGCGGAGATATTAAAGATACGATAGAAGTTGCAAGAAGCTTATTCACAAGAAACAAATTAAAAGAACTTTCTGCAAGTGAAAAACGTTTATATGAAAAAGCTTATATGTTTATAGTTAATGAAATTAGTATAGCATTAAAAAAAGACAGAGATGAAATTGAAGATATAGTATCAAATGCTTTGGAGAAGTCAGCTAAAAAATTCAAGACTAAGCCGTTAGAAAAAGAAAAAGTAGTGAAAGAAAAAGAAGAAAAAGAAACTGCTAAAAACGGCAAAAAAAAGAAAAAAGAAGCTGATAAAGAATAGTATCCTACTCTAGTTTATATTAGTTTATTCCATTAAAAAAATAATATGCATATAATATAAAATTAAGAGGAAATTATGTGGAGAGTTGTGTATTTTGTACTATCTTGTATAGTACTAGCTGTGGATTATTTTATACTGAAACATTTTAATTATCAAACATTAACAGTATTCATAATTAGTGCGGTATTGGTATTTTTATTTGAGTTTTTATTTATTAGAAAGAAAACTTCTAAAATCATATTAGGTTTTTTCATAGCATTCTTTTTGACATTAATCACTGTACTTTTAACTATAAGTACAATTAATACTGTAGGAATAACTTTATCATTAAATGAAAAGTTGATTATTCTATTCGTAGAAGGTTATTTAATTTTCAGTATTATTATAGCTTTCATACCAAGTATATCAAATATGTTTAAACTTACAAAGCAGGATAAAACTAAAACCGCAAAAATATTAGATACATCTGTAATAGTAGACGGAAGAATATATGATATTGCAGAAAAGAAATTTTTTGACGGGCTTCTTATACTTCCTGAATTTGTTATAAAAGAAGTGCAGTTTTTAAGCGATGCAAGAGATCCGCAAAAAAGAATAAGAGGAAGAAGAGCTTTAGAAATATTAAATAAAATGAAATCTTCTAAAAACATACTTCTTTCAATAACTGATATAGATTTTCCTAATATAAAAGAAGTTGATTTGAAACTTATTGAGCTTGCTAAAAAAATGGATGCTAAAGTAATAACAAATGACTTTAATTTAATGAAAGTAGCCTCCATACATGAAGTAGATATTTTAAACATCAATGATTTAGCTAATTCACTTCATGTAGTTGTTTTACCGGGTGAAACTATCAATATAGATTTGATAAGAGAAGGAAAAGATAAACAGGCTTTAGGTTATTTGGAAGATGGTACAATGATAGTAGTTGATAATGCAAAACATTTAATAGGAAAAAATGTTGAAATAGAAATAGACAATGTTCTTCCTAAAGAGGCCGGCAGAGTAATATTTGCTTCTTTAGCTTCTTCTAAACCTAATAATAAAAAAAGACATGATAATAAACAGAATTAAAAAAATATGATAATAGATCTTTCAGCTGAAATATATAATAATATGCCTCATTATCCTGATGATATTGATGTAAAAGTTTCAGCTGAAAACTATGAATATTTTAATATCACAAATATATCTATGTGCGTGCATACTGCAACTCATATTGATACTCATCTTCATTGCATAAAAAATAAAGAATCTGCTGCAACTATAGATTTAAATTATTTTGTTGGAAATGCTTATTGTATTGATATAATGCCTGATAAAGATAATAAAATAAATTTTGATGATGATTTCAATTTTGACATAATAAAAGAATGCAGTATACTTCTTATTAATACATATTGGCATAAGAATATTAATACAGAAAATTATTATAAAAATTTTCCATATTTGAGTGAAAGTTTCGCATATAAGCTTATAGATTTAAAAATAAAAACTATAGGAATAGATACTCCTTCAGTTGATTCTATTTCAAATAATAACTTGATACATAATATTTTATTTTCTAATGATATATGTATTGTAGAAAATCTTACAAATTTAGAAAAAGTATCTCATAAAAAATTCTTTTTCAGTGCGGCACCTTTAAAAATCATAGGAAGCGAAGGTTCTCCAGTTAGAGCCTATGCTATTATAGATTAATAATGATGATAAAAAATACTTATAAATAATATAAAAACCATGTCAGAAATTCTGCATGGTTTTTATTTTTAATTAAAATTATTAGAATCTTATACCTATTTGTCCGCCTATATCAAATCCTCCGAATGTTACTTTTGGAGAAACTTCTTTATATTCCATAACAGGAAAATCATAAGACATATAAATACCCAAAGTAAAGTTATATAATAAAAGAAAATCTAAACTTGCTTTAAGATAAGGTATATATAAATTATTAAAATTATTTTGAAGCTGTTTTAAATCATATTTTTCAGTATGCTCTCCGCCGCTATTTTCTTTAGAGTAACTGCTTCCGCCAAGAGGAAATTTTACTCCAGCACCTACACCAATAGATAAGAATAATATATCAATTTTAGGCTTAAACCTACACTTAAGCTGTCAAATGTCAAATTACCTTTGTTAATATCTGATTTATAAGCGAATACATCTCTTTGATATCCAATATCCAATGCTATACCTAAAGATAAAATACTTAAATCAAAATAATAATTAGGTTTTAAATATACTCCGAATTCAAATCCTCCATCCGGCTTCAATGTTTTACTTTCTTTACCATCTTCATAAATAAAACCAATTCCTGCTCCTAAAGGTACGCTCAAATCAACTCCAAAACCGCTTTTAGCCATAAGATTTGTACTGATAGTTATTATTAACATTGAAGTTATTAATAAAATTTTCTTCATAATATTGCTCACCTCTTTATATAAAATTAACTCTTTTTATAATATAATAATATTATATATTTTTTCAACTAATATATTTATATACTTTATAAAAAAGTTATTCGCTTCTGCGAGTTTAGTAAATGACTCTGTAAGTATTACACGAATTTACTAGACGCTCATAATTTTTTTATTTCTATATTCACACATAAAAAATTATTCACCTACAGTGTCTAGTAAATAAATTTACTAGACGCTCATAATTTTTTTATTTCTATATTCACACATAAAAAATTATTCACCTACAGTGTCTAGTAAAT
>NZ_CALXYQ010000071.1 GCF_944393015.1 uncultured Brachyspira sp. | reverse complement strand
AGCTTAAAAATGAAGTCTATCGACGTAGGCAGACGTCGTATGGTTGTTTAGGTGAAAAAAAGAAGTGGGGTGTGAGGGCAAAGCCACCACAAACAATAAAATTAAAAAACTAAAATCGACAAACTTAAAATTTTTCAGTATATATAACATTAAATACAATTTCTAACAATTAATTATATATCTTATTATTAAAAAAATACAGAATGTTTCTTACAAAAACTTCATGCCCCCTCTTACTCATATAAAAATTAAAATAAATCTGTCAATCTAAAATCCCATATAATTAATACTAATAAAGTATAAACAAATCTTTTACTTATCTCTTTTTTGTTTTCACTCTTTTTAAAATCAATACTAATATTTACTTGCTCATCATATTCCCCCTGAATTTTTGATGTCATAGTAAAAATATCTTCGTCATTTGATGAAAATGAATAAGTTATAATACCATCATATCCTATTACATTACTAATATTCATTTTATATTTTTTAGTAAAATATTTAAAAGAACTATAAGTTGCATTTATATTTTTTATTTTATTTATTTCTTTTTCCAAATTATTTTTATCTAATTTTATAACTGTTAATTGATGTAAAGGCTGTGCTATTTCATAATCTTCAAGCTGTTTTCTCCATTTATTGATAGTGTCATCGTCCATTTCTATAGGACTTGCTAAACTTATAAAATTATTATCATTAATTTTTATTTCCTCATCTTCACAGTTCGAATAACTTCCATCTCCTGAATATCTGAAAGTTGTTATAAAATTAGAAGCTTTGTCATATAGATTCCATATCAAAGATGAAGCAAATTTATTCATCATAACATTATCAATAAAAATATCTTTGAATATATCATAACTGTATTTATTACCGTTTATTAATGTAATGGCTAAAAGATTAGAATTATTTTTAATAAACTTTTTTATTTCTTTTCTTAATTTTGTTATTTTTTCTTTTAACTTTTTATCAAGATTTTTAGGAATCTTTTTCAATTCTTTATTATTATTTATATCAAACAATCTCAAAGAATAATCACTATTCAAAATTAATTTATAATCTTCATTTAATACTTTTTCACATTTAGAATTAAATCCGAAATCAGTAGCATATCTTAATCTAAATTCAGTATAATCAATATTCATTATTTCAAGCAATTCATTAATTATTTTTTCTGCTTCGAGTCTAACTTCGGTTTTCTTCGTTGTCATAAATATTTTATATAATAATTTAAGTGCATATTTACTTTGATTATTTAATTTAATTATTATAAGCGAAAGTTTTGTGTCAAGTGATTTTTTATATATATTTTTTAAAGCTTCATCTCCTCCGTATAAACAATAAATAAAAGCAGCTGTTTCTTTGTTGGTTTCATCATAAATATTTTTAATAAACTTTATAAATGATTCTTTATCAAGCAAATTAACTATATTATCAATTTTTACTAATCTTTTAACATCTCTTTTTAGAGACAAATATTCCAAATATATATACTTTATAACATTAATATTAACTTCTCTTGATTTATCTTTTATTAAAACTTTGTAATCATTATTTATAAAGCTCACTTTTTTATCATCTTTTTTATTATAATTGTTTTCGATATACTTTTCTGCTTCTTCTATAGTTTTAAAATCATTTGTAACAGATGAAAGTACCAAAGAAAAATCACTTTCAAGTTTTTTTCTTAATGCCACAATTTTTTTATTTGTGTCTTTTAATATAGAATAGTATATTTCTTTGACATTATCTTTTGTGATATTTAAATAATTTTTATTAGAACCATAAAATGCCTGAAGATATGCTCTAATTCTTAAAGGCAATTTTTCATTATCATCGCATAATTCATTCATATTCAATATTTTATTTAAATCCCAATTTGCTAATGATTCATAAAAATCATAGTTTTCAGCATACTTAAACATTGAGTCAATTTTTTTTAAGTTTTTTGTATCCCATTTATCAAGCGGCTGATTAAATGAAAGAGTATCGCAAAACATAGCTTCCATATTTTTTACATTAGATACATTCCAACTATTTAAAGGCTGATTAAAATCCTTGCATTGTACAAACATCTCATGCATATTTTCAACTTTCGAAGTATTCCATTTATATAAAGGCTGATTGAATTTATAAGCTCTTCTAAATGTACCTTCCATAGTTTTTACATTAGATACGTCCCAATCATTAAGAGGCTGATTAAAAACTTCACACTCACAAAACATATAACTTAAATCTTCAACTTTACTGACATTCCAATTATTTATATTTTGATTAAATGATTTAGCATAATTAAACATAAAGCTCATAGTCTTAACATTTGAAGTATTCCATCTATATAAAGGCTGATTAAATTTTATAGCTGCCTGAAACATACCGCTCATATTTTTTACTTTAGATACATTCCAATTATTTAAAGTATGATTAAACTCTATTGCCCAAAAAAACATAAATGACATATCATCAACATTAGAAGTATCCCAATACTCTATACCTTCAAAATCTTTCCTTTCACTTTTATGAAAAAGATAACTCATATCAGTAATAAGGCTTGTATCTACACAACTAAGTTTTATACCGTCTGTAAATACTAAATTTTTTAATTCTTCTTTTGTTGATGGCTTGTGTTTCTTCATTAATTCCTCCTAATTTTAATACTGATATACATTGAAAATTTTACGTTCCGTCAAAAATTCGTTTTTTATCTTAATTATTTGCGGGGACTAGCCCCCGTGCCCCCAGTTCTTTTACCGACGCTCTGCGTGCCGTAGGCAAGGTACCTTTCGGTATTGGTATAAAAGAACCAAAAGAACTACATTTTTTAGTATAAATTTTAGGTTATACATAAACAATTATATTTTATCAAAAGTAAAGTTATATTTTTGTTTTGATATCTGGGGCTTTGCCCCAGACCCTACTTCTTTTGTTGCCACAAAGAAGCTATATCCTCGACAGGCTCGGATACGCTTCGCGAAAGGCTACATTTGGGTTTTAATTTAATAAATTATCTTACATGTAAGACAACTTTAGTATTATTTAGTACTAATTTCACACTTGCACTTTTTGGTTCTTTTTGCGGCGGGAAAAAGAACAACAAAAACATTGACAAACTTAAAAATTTTTAGTTTAATTAAAATAAATCTGTCAATCTAAAATCCAAAATCATCAATACCAATAAAGTGTAAATAAATCTTTTACTTACTTCTTCACCATTTTCATTAGTAAAATAAATATCTATTTTCACTCTGTCATGAAAATCAGTTTTAGAATTAACATTAGCATATATACTAAAAGTATCTCCATTCTTTGATTTTAATGAATAACTTGAAACTACATCATAGCCTATATATTCAGTATACATTCCATATCTTGCACCGAAAGCCTTGAAAGTACCATAAGCTATTTCTGAATTATCTATTTTTTCTAATTCGCTTTTCAAATTATCTTTATCTAATTTTATAATAGTTAATTGCTGTAAAGGCTGTGCTATTTCATAATCTTCAAGCTGTTTTCTCCATTTATTGATAGTTTCATCATCCATTTCTATAGGGCTTGCTAAACTTACAAAACTATTATCATCTATTTTTACTTCTTCATCTTCACAGTTTGAATAACTTCCGTCACTTGAATATCTGAAAGTTGTTACAAAATTATCATCTTTGTCATATAAATTCCATATCAAAGATGAAGCAAATCTATTCATAATAGCATTGTCAATAAAAATCTCTTTAAACAAATCATAACTGTATTTCTCGCCGCTTGATAATAAAACAGCCAAAAGCGAAGAAGTATTTTTCATAAAAGAAGGAATTTCTTTTCTTAATTTTGTTACTTCTTCTTTTAAATCTTCCGGAAGGTTTTGAGGTATTTTTTTAAGTTCCTTATTATTTTTTATATCAAAAAGACTCAAAGAATAATCACTATTCAAAATTAATTTATAATCTTCATTTAATACTTTTTCACCTTGAGAATTAAAACTGAAATCAGGAGAAAATCTTAATTCAAACTCATTATAGCTAATATTCATTTTTTCCATCACTTCATCAATCAATTTATCAGCTTCATAACTGACTTCAGATTTTTTTGTATTTGAATATATTTCATATAATACTCTAAGAGCATATTTACTTTGCATATTTAATTTAATTATTAATAGTGAAAGTTTTGTGTCTTTTTCTTTCTTATATATATTTTTTACTGCCTCATCTCCTCCATATATTCCATAAATAAAAGCAGCTGTTTCTTTATTAGTTTCATCATAAATATTTTTAGCAAAATTTATAAATGATTCTTTATCAAGTAAATTAACTATATTATCAATCTGCACTAATTTTTTAACATCTCTTTTAAGAAGCAAATATTCTAAATATATATATTTTAAAACTTTATTTTCAACTTCTCTTGATTTATCTTTTATCAAAACCTTATAATCATTTATAAAGCTAACTTTCTTATCATCTTTTTTATTATAATTATTTTCAACATACTTTTCTGCTTCTTCTATAGTTTTGAAATTATAATTATCTGTAACAGATGAAAGTTCCTCACTAAACTCGCTTTCTAATCTCTTTTTAAATGACAAAACTTTTTTATTTGTGTCTTTTGATATTAAATCATATATTTCTTTGACATTATCTTTTGTAACAGTTAAATAATCTTTATAAGAAGCATAAAATGCCTGAAGATATGCTTTAATTCTTAAAGGAAGTTCTTCATACCTTTTAAAACATAAATTACTCATTTCTGATACTTTATTTAAATCCCAGTTTGCTAATGAGTCAAAACAATTATAACCTTCGGCAAAGTCAAACATTCCAAACATTGTTTTTAATTTTTTTGTATCCCATTTATCCAAAGGCTGATTAAAAGATTCAGTACCTCGAAACATACATTCCATAGTTTTTACATTATAAACATTCCAGCTATTTAAAGGCTGATTAAATTTTAAAGCCTCATTAAACATCTGATTCATATTTTCAACCTTTGAAGTATTCCATTTATCAAGAGGCTGATTGAATTTGAAAGCATTTCTAAACATACCTTCCATAGTTTTTACTTTAGATACGTCCCAATCATTAAGAGGCTGATTAAAATTAACGCATATACTAAACATATAACCCATATCTTCAACTTTACTAACATCCCAATTACTTATATCTTGATTAAAAGCTTTAGCATAATTAAACATAGCCCTCATAGTTGTAACCTTTGAAACGTCCCACTTGTCTAAAGGCTGATTAAAACTTTCCGCTACCTGAAACATACCGCTCATATTTGTTACATTGGATACATTCCAGCTATTTAAAGGCTGATTGAATTTCTTACAATTATCAAACATTCTAAACATATCCTGAACATTAGAAACGTCCCATTTATCTAAAGGCTGATTAAAATCCTGACAATAATAAAACATGAAACTCATATGCTTAACTTTGGATACATTCCAATTATTAAGATTATGATTAAACTTAGCTTTAGAACGGTTTTCAAAACTATCATAACTCATATGAGCAAACATATAGGACATATCTTCAACATTGGAAACGTCCCAATCTTCTATGCCTTCAAAATCTTTTCTAGTGCTGTTATGAAAAAGCTCGCTCATATCTGTTATAAGACTTGTATCTACATCATAGAGTTTTATTCCGTCAGTATATACTAATTGTTCTAATTCTTGTTTTGTTTCAGGCTTGTATTTCTTCATCAATTTCTCCTCATAATAAGTTTACATAATTATAATACAGATTTATAGTATAATATATATCGTATAATTTTTCTAGATAAAAAATAATTTTATTTACTATACTAATAGTTTTATAAAAATAAATAAAAATTCTATATTATCACTGACAATTATTATTATATTAATATATTATATTACTGATATTGATGTAAATGTATAACTATGATAATTATTTTAATTTTATATAATTCTAGTCTATTTATATTTGGCATTATCTATTATTTTTTTATAAGGCATCAAAATATATTCATTCATTTTATTTTTCATTTTATTTTGCATTGAAGGAATAGAGATTAAAGCACCTACTAATTTTATCTGAAGCATTTTCATTCTCTGCTTCTGAGGGAAATCATATATATTATGTTTCTTATAATATTTATGATCCTCTTTCATAAGTCCCTGCATTACATATATTAAATCTCTGAATATTTTCATGCCTCCTACCCCATAGAAATTTTTAGGACGAGTGCATTTATTATCTATAGCATATTTCATGATAGATGACAATTTTTCAAGTTCATTATATATGTCTTTATTATCATCATTAGCGATATGAGTTAAAAAATTTCCTCCTACTTCTGCACGTGATTCTATAAGAGTCTGTAAATTATATTCGCTGTCATAATCACCGCTTATAATATATCCTATAGGCATGCCTTCTGTAACGGTTCTATGTCCATTGCAAAATTGTCTGTCTTCATAAAGTTTGAAACTAGAATGTGTATAATGATTTTCTATAGTGAACGCATATATTATTGCATCAGCCTTTTGTATCTCATTACGAAGAAAGTCATCGAATCCGTCTTTATAAACGCATTTACCTGTTATAGCACATCCGAAACAGCCTAAACATCCGCCATGAAAATTATACTCTCTTATATTTATCTCTCTAGTTTTATATGGAAAAATATTTTTAAAATCTTCTATAATGTTTATTAAATTCTCATCATCTTTTGAAGTATTGCTTAATATTAAAACATCTTTACTGCTGTCTTTATTCTCGATATTATTATTAAATCTTCTTTTATATATAATTTTATCTTTAGATTTTAAATTAATGCTTTGTGTATATAGATTATTTTCTATAGAAAATATTAAATAATTAAAAAAGTTTACGGCATCATTCTGCCCTTCTTTTTTCATCAAGTCTTCCATGTCAGCAGAAAGCCCTCTTATATATTTAAATCCTAAATCTAAACAATTTTCCTCCAAAAACTTATGAGCTGTTACATCATAAAAATGCTTAGATGTAGAAAACTGCGTTGCAAATTTATCTTTCACTTCTATATTATTTTCTTTTAATAATTCTATAAATCTATGCAATTGATAAGGTATTAAAAATGTATATACAGGATAAGAAAAAATTATTATATCTGCTTTTTCAAATGCTTCTTTTATTTCATTAAAATTTTTTTCATAATATTTTATTTTCTGCCCTACATTTAAAAATTCAAATTTATGTTCTATAAATAATTTCTCCAAAAATAATAATGTTTGTAATGTTATGCTGTTATTTCCTTTAGGACTTCCATTGATAACTAAAATATTCATAAATACTCCAAAATACAATATTAAATAATTATAATAACATAGAAAAAAATAACAACTATATTTAATAATTTAGAATATCAAAATTATTAAATATGCCTATATCGATTAACTAATAATTTTAATCAGTAAAATAACAAATAATAATTTTAGTAATAAAAAACTAATAAAATGATATATTTTTAAATTTGTATTATTATTTTATAAAAATAAAAAAAATATTGATTTTTTTACATAATTATAATATAGTTTTAACATTTATATAAAAAATATTTAAGGAAATATAAAATTGAAAATAAGAGAATTATCAAGAATAAGCGGAATATCACCGGCAACTATCTCAAGAATGCTCAAAGACCCAAATTCTGTAAAAGAATCTACTAGGAATAAAATTAATGATATTCTAAAAGATAATGATATAGATAAATACTTTAATACAAAATGTATAAAAAGAATAATGCTTATAATACCGGATTTAAGCAATACATTTTATTTAGATTTATTTAATGGTATAGTATCTGTTGTACAAAAAAATAATATACCATTTGAAATATACCTTACTAATGAATCTATAGAAGAAGAGGAAAAAATTTTCTCAAGAATAAAAACAAGCAGAGATATAGGAGTAATATGGGTTCCTGCTTCAAATAAAAGAGATAAATTACCTTATGATAAAAATACAAATTTAGTGTCATTAGTTGATAGGAATTTACAATTTGATAATATATATATAAAAAATTTATCTGACAATTTCAATGCAGCAAAAAAATCTACTGATTTATTGATAGAAGGCGGAGCAAAAAAACCAATAATCATAACAGGAAGTTTAGATCTAAGTAATGCCCAAGAAAGAAAAGAAGGATTTTTAGAAAGCATAAAAAATCATAACTTGGATAATGGCGTAAATAGAGTATATTATGGGGATTTTAATGATAGTGAAAGCGGTTATAATATCATAAAAAAATTAGTGAAAGAAAAAATTGAATTTGATTCTATACTAGCAGCTAATCAGATACTGGCAATAGGAATATTAAAAGCTTTGAATGAATTAAAATTATCAATACCAAATGATGTATCTATAATAACTTTTGATAAACTTGTAAATTTATATTCATTCTATGAAAATAATAATATATCCGAAGTGGTATTCCCAGCATTTGATATAGGAAGTAATGCAACATCTATGTTAATAGAACAAAAAACTTTTAATATTCAAAAACAAATATTCAATTATTCTGCTGAGTTCCATTTAAAAGGAAGTGAAAAAAAATAGGGATAAATTATGAAATATATAATAGGTATAGATGTAGGCTCTGGAAGTTCAAGGGCCGGAGTTTTTTCATTAGATGGAAATAGCCTAGGATTTGAAAGCACACCTATAAAATTACGCAAAATTGATGAGAACTTCGTTGAACAATCTTCTAATGATATATGGAATAGCGTATGTCAATCGGTAAAAAAAGTTATGTCAAAAGCTCAAATTAATACTGATGATGTTATAGCCATAGGATTTGATGCCACTTGTTCGCTTGTAGCTTTGGATAAAGATGATAAGCCTGTAAGCGTAAATAAAGACGGCATAGATGATTGGAATATAATAATGTGGATGGATCATAGAGCTATAAAAGAAGCAGATGAGATTAATTCAAAAAATTTCGATGTGCTAAAATATGTAGGCGGAAAAATAAGCGTTGAGATGGAAATACCTAAAATTTTATGGCTTAAAAGAAATTTACCTGAAAATTATAAAAGAGTTAAACAATTTTTTGATTTAGCAGATTTTCTTCAATATAAAGCATGCGGAAGCAATATAAGAAGTTCCTGTACTGTTGCATGCAAATGGACATATTTAGCCCATGAAAATAAATGGGACGAAGATTTTTTTAAGAGTTTAGATTTATATGATCTTATAGAAGAAAATAAAATAGGAAATATTATAAAAGAACCGGGCATATTTGCGGGCAATCTTACAGAAGAAAGCAGTAAAGAACTATGTTTATCTACAAATGTTAAAGTAGCTGTAGGTATGATAGATGCTCATGCCGGAGGACTTGGCTCATTAATAGGAAAAGCTGAAAATACACTTGTAATAGTAGCCGGTACTTCTGCATGCCATATGATGAATAGTAAAGAAGCAATATTTGTTAATGGAGTTTGGGGCCCTTATTATAATGCTATGGTATCAGGTATGTGGCTTAATGAAGGCGGACAAAGTGCTTATGGAAGTTTAATAGATTATAATATAAAAAAACATCCTTATTTTTATAACCTTATAAAAGAAGGAAAAACATTCAAAGATATATATCAAATTCTAAATGATGAAGTAAATAAATTAAAAAATATTAATAAGTTTTATATAAAAGACATTCATATACTTGATTATCATTATGGAAATAGATCTCCTATATCAGACCCTAAAGAAAGAGGTATTGAAATAGGTTTAGATATGTCAGAAGATATTATATCTATGGCAAAACTATATTGGGCAACTATAGACAGTGTATGTTTCGGAACAAGAAATATTATAGAAACTTCAAAAAATAATGGATATACTATAGACACTATAATAGTATGCGGAGGTGCTGCTAAAAATACATTATTTATGAGAGAGCTTGCTGATATATGTCAATGTAAAATATATACTGCAGGACATGAAGAGTCTGTAGTATTCGGCAGTGCTATTCTAGCTTCTATAGCTTCCGGAGAATATAAGAATTATGAAGAGGCATTATCAAAAATGTCTAAAAAAGGTGAATGTATAGAGGCTGATAAAACTATGAAAGAATATTTTGATAAAAAGTATCAAATTTATTTAGAGCTATATAAAGATAAATTAAAATACGAAAAATTAATGAGAGATTTTTAAGTTCATTAATATAATAAAAAATAGGCTGCCTGCATAAAACAGACAGCCTTTTTAATGAAGTTTAAGAATAATTAATTAATTTACAATTATTAAATTATTAATAAGCCTTCTTATATAAAGCCAATATATCATCTAATGTTACATCTCTAGGATTTCCGCCAGTACATACATCAGCTAAAGCGTC
>NZ_CALXYQ010000070.1 GCF_944393015.1 uncultured Brachyspira sp. | reverse complement strand
ATTATTCCCATTCTATAGTAGCAGGCGGTTTTGAAGATATATCATAAACAACGCGGTTAATACCTTTTACTTCATTTATTATTCTGTTTGATATTATACCTAAAACATTATAATCAATTTTAGCCCAATCAGCAGTCATGGCATCAACACTTTCAACAGCCCTTACAGCACAAACTTGCTCATAGGTTCTGCCGTCACCCATAACGCCGACACTTTTTACAGGAAGAAGTATAGCAAAAGACTGCCATAATTTTCTGTAAAGTCCTGCTTTTTTTATTTCGCTTACCACTATATCATCAGCTTCTTGAAGTATTTTAACTCTCTCTTCTGTAATATCTCCTAATATCCTCACTGCCAAACCAGGACCAGGGAAAGGCTGTCTATATACTATATCTTCAGGTAATTTTAATTCTAAACCTATTTCTCTAACTTCATCTTTGAATAATTCTCTGAAAGGCTCTAAAAGTTCAAATTTCATGTCCTTTGGTAGTCCGCCAACATTATGATGACTTTTTATAACTGCAGAACTTCCTCTTAAAGATACACTTTCTATAACATCAGGATAAAGCGTACCTTGTGCTAAAAATCCAACATTTTCTATCTTTTTAGCTTCATCATTAAATACGCTTACAAATTCATGGCCTATTATTTTTCTCTTTTGTTCTGGATCAGTTACACCTGCTAATTTATCTAAAAATCTCTTTGAAGCATCAACATAAATCAAATCAATATTGAAATTATCTCTGAATACTTCAACAACTTTTTTATCTTCATCTTTTCTAAGAAGTCCGTTATTAACGAATATACATTTTAATTGCTTTCCTATAGCTTTTTCTATTAATACTGCAGCTACAGAAGAATCAACTCCTCCGGAAAGTCCTAATATTACATTTTTATCGCCTACAGTTTCTCTTATTCTTTTTATTTCATATTCTATAAAAGAGCCCATATTCCAATTTCTTTCGCATTTACAAATATTAAATAAGAAATTTTCTATTATTTTTATACCATTTTCAGTATGAACTACTTCAGGGTGAAACTGTATAGCATAAATATTTTTTTGTTTATTTTCTATAGCAGCGAGTTCTGTATTAGGTGTTTTTGCTATAAGTTCAAAACCTTCAGGTATAGATTTAATACTGTCTCCATGACTCATCCATACTATATTGCTTTTACCGAATGATTTAAATATGCTTTCATGATTAGTAATTTCAATTTCAGCTTTTCCGTATTCTCTTTTGTCGGCACTTTCAACTTTTCCGCCCATAGAATAAACTATTATCTGCATACCATAACATATTCCTAATATAGGCACTCCTAAATTAAATAACTCTTTATCTACTTTAGGAGCATCTTCTTCATATACGCTTGAAGGACCTCCAGAAAGTATTATTGCTTTAGGATTGAAATTCTTTATAAAATCTATTGAAACATGAAATGGATGTATCTCTGAATATACATTCAATTCTCTTATTCTTCTTGTAATAAGCTGTGTAAATTGTGAGCCGAAATCTAGTATTAAAACCTTATCAATATTATTTTGCATATATTCCTCTTTTATAAAAAATAAACTATGAATTTTTTAATATTACATCAAAATAATAAAATTTCAATTAATAGTTATCATAATATTTTGATAATTACGCACGGTAAGCTGATTTTTTGAATAATTGAAATTGTTTTATTTTTAGCATATTTTATTTTTATAATAATTTAACGTGCGTTAATACCATTTTTAACCTAAATAATACTAGGGTGGGTGTTATCATTCATGTTAAAGCAATAAAGATAAAGAAAATTATAAATTCAAAATTAATTAATAAATATAAAGGGTGGGTGGGAGAATAAAATTTAAAATTAGTATTTAAGCTTGTTTAAAAATAACAAAAATGCTGACAAAACTGACGTATATTCATTTTATAGTTATTAAATAATTAATTCAAGGAGCAGCTTTATATGAAAAAATTTGCAGAAGCGGAAATTTAAAAGATTTTAAATTGTTTTTTTAAAGTAATATAAAAAATTATTGCTCTGATAATGGAGTATAAATATTTAGAAATTTAATACATTGCGATAATGAAGATAATAAATTAGTTAGAAATAAAGTAAATTATACACCTTTAATGTATGCATGCATTAAAGGTGATTTAAATTTAGTAAAACTATTACTAGATAATGGTGCTGATATAAATGCTGTTAATCATAAAAAAATAATTCATTATATTTTGCCTTAAATCAAGCGAAATATGATGTTGCAGAATTTTTATTTGACAATAGAGCAGATATTAATATAAAAGATAATGATGGACATAATGCTTTGTATTATGCTGAGTTATATAAAAGACAAATGACTATTAAATTATTAGTAAAATATAAATGATAGATAAATAATTAAAAAACTATTACATGCCCATGCTCTTTGTACTTTTTGATTTATATTGTATCTTTTATTTGGCTTTAGTTTTTTATTCTGTATGTTTAGTATTGAAAAGCTATATTATAAAAATAGTGTAAATATTTATTAATTGATTTTTTAAACAAGTTCTTAAAAAATATTTGATAAAATAAATTTTGATATATAATAATTTAATAAAATATTTATATAACAGAGTTAAGAGAAAACATTAAATTTGATTAAAGAATTAGCAGAAGATGAACTTCTATCAGTAATCAATTTTATAAATAATGATTCAAATGAAAAATAATAAATGATAAAAAAGAATTAGAAGAATATATAAAGAATTTTAAATATATTCTAAATAATTATAAAAAATAATAATTTGTATTTATAAAATGTAATTATTTTATAAATATGAATATGCTTTTATATAATGGGCTAATAAAATAGAAATTATAAATGACAATAATATTATTATAGAAGTAAAAACAAATATTTCTATTGTAAATATAAAGAGAATAGCTACTATAATAGAAGATATTATTAAAGATAAAATAAAGGATATTATATAACTAGCATTTACAAATATAAATCTGCTCCAAGGATTCATAAACTTTGATGACATTATATTAAAAACTGATAGTATTGCTGATGATAATAAAGAGTTTGATATACTCAATAAAATAATAATGTATTTATATTCATGAAATAAATATAATGTTATAAAAACGGATGTATAGACAAATGATATTAATAATATATTTGAAATGCATTTAATATTAAAGAAATGTTTATCTTCATTTATAAAAAGTTTTTCTAGTATAAAATATACTGTATTAGCTAGTATTATGGAAAGAAAATTCATAATAGTAAGAAGGGCATATTTAAATGATACTGCTATTTTATTAAAAACAATTTTTGTAATCAAGATATATAAGATTAATGATATAACAAAACCAAGAAAAGAGAATATAGTTTTATTTTTTATTTCTTTCTTGTAATTTTTAAAAATGTTAGTATCAACTGTACGGGAATTGATAAACATAAATACTGAAAAGAAGCTGAATAAATATACTGCATTAAATGTTATTAAATTAAAATGGTTTATATTTAGTAATGCTGTTAAATTTATTAAAGCTGATATTAAAGAGATTATTAAATTAACTCTTCCTTTGTATTGATATATTGGAGATGCATATTTGTTCATAATATTATTATATACCTTTTTATCAAAATTAAATACTAGAATATATATAAACTAGATATATTTTTTATATATCTAGTTTAATTGATACCATTTGACAAAGAATAAAAATTCATTATAATAATTTTATGGGATTGAGATCAAATAATAAAAAATTTAATGTGCTTAATGATTATTTTATGCGTTATATGTTTGCAAAAGAAGGACATGAGCATATATTAAAAAATTTAATTAATTCTGTTAGGATAGATTCTAATCAAGAGCCTTTTGAATATATAGAAGTTTTGAATACTTTTAATTTAAAAGAAAATGTATTTGATAAAGAATCAATAGCAGATGTTAAGGCAAAAACAAAATCAGGTGAAACTATAATAATAGAAATACAAAGAATAGGTAATCAGTCATTTATATATAGAAGCTTATATTATTGGGCTAAAAATTATTTTACAAATTTAAAATCTAAGGATATATATTCAGATTTAACACCTGTAGTAAGTATTAATATTCTTGATTTTAATTTGATAAAAGGTATAGATAAGCCTCATAGCTGTTATTTTATTAAAGAGCTTGAAACCAATCATATATTAACTAATCATTTAGAGATTCACTTTCTTGAATTGAAAAAATTCAATAGTAATAATAAATTGTGTAAAGATTTATCAGATTGGTTTGAGTTTTTAAATTCTAAAGATAAATTGGAGGATACTATGGAAATATTAGTAAAGAAAAACCCTATAATGAAAGAAGTATATGAAGAATATAATAAATTTGTTAATAGTAATGATTTATATAATGGTTACAGTAATTATGAAAGAGATTACTTTAATGTTTTAATGCTTAATGAAGAGCGTATAAAGGGTATAGAAGAAGGAATACAAAAAGGTATAGAAAAAGGTATAGAACAGGGTATAGAACAGGGTATAGAACAGGGTATAGAACAAGAAAAATATTCTCTAGCCAGAAATATGAAAAATAAAAATATGGATTTAAATCTTATAAGCGAATTAACAGGACTTAGTATAGAAAAAATAGAAAAATTATGATATAAAAAATTTATATCATAATTTTAGTTCTATTAAAAAATAATAATATATATAATTTTAATCAGCATAAAAATAAATTATCTAAAAAATCCAGCTATATTTTCAATAAATCCTGATATTACATAGAATATAAAAGACGATATAGCAACTATAATTATGATTATAATTAGAAAAATATGGTATAATATATTAAATATATTACTAAAAATTAATTTTATATTATATATAAATTCTCCGGGATACGCTTTTTTTCCATTATTATTTTTTATGTTTTTATCTGCATTATTTTCTATCAAAAGAGATATAACTTTTTTTTCCATATCAATATCTCTATACCCATTATCTTTTTTATATGAAATTTTATGAAGTGCAGTATCTCCATCATTATTTTGTAAATTAATATTGATTCCGTTTTTTATAAGCATTTCAAAAATATCATATTCTTCTGTTCCTATATTATCTCTGGAAAGTATATAGTGAAGTATACCATTTCCGTCATTATCTTGTATATTAATATTTGCTCCTAGATTTATAAGTGTTTCAATTTTATATTTACTATCTGGAATACCTATAATTGCACTTTTACCGAATTTAGGTCTATGATGTGAATCGTAGGACTTACTTACATCAAGTATAAGATTTTTTCCAGATTCGTTAATATCCATTCCATTATCTAATAAAACTTTTACGAAATTAGAGAAACTATTAGTGCTTAAATTAGGTATATAGTTATACCATGTTTCAATGTTAGTTATATATTCTTTATTGTTTTCAATTACATATTTAAACTCATCAATATTTTCTGATATTACTGATTTGTATAATGCTGATTCTTTATTTGTTGCTGCTAAATTTTTAAAATCATCACTAACTTGGGCATAAGAAATGCACGAACTAATAATAAATATAATAATACATAATACTTTCATCATAAACCTCTTTTTAACCCAATATTAGTTTTTTGATTATACAGTATATTAGTATATTCTGTCAATATATTTTTAATTGATTTTTTATATACGGTATAATGGTAATTAGTATTTTATTTACTTTTATATTTACTTATGATATTATAGTAAATAATAATGATTAAGGAGTGTTTAAATGAAAAAAATAATTATAACAGCTTTAATATTAATCAGTATAATAAGCTGTAATTCTAAAAAAACTGATAATACAGAAGTAACTACAGATACTAACGCAATTAATACCAATAATACAGAAATATCTAATAATAATGATGAATATGTTGAAGATAATAATACTGAGGAAATTAATACTGATACTGCAGAAATTAGTGAATCAGGTATTGAAGTATCAGAATGGGATTTGGAGGCTTTTAATGAGCTAAAAAATGTAAAAGATGCACAATCTTTAAAAAGCTGGGAAGAGAAAAATGGAGAAAGAAGTTTAATAATGGCATTACAATACGGTGATAAAAAAATGGTTATGGAATTACTTTCTTACGGTGCTAATGTTAATCAGAATTATGATATTAATAGTCCATTAAAAATAGCTTCTGCAAAGGGAGATTTAGAACTTGTAAAAGAGTTTATAAAAAGAGGGGCAGATGTTAATGATAAATCTGAAGGAGGGTTTGATGCTTTGTTTTCAGCAGTAATGTCTACAAATGAAAATAGTTTAAAAATAATGAAAGAATTATTGGATGCAGGTGCTGAAGTAGATGTAGGGTACGGCTATGAAGAAATTACCCCTATATTATTTGAAGCAATTGGATATGTTGGAAAATCAAGATGTTATTTAGATAAATTTAAAATGCTTGCTGAATATGGAGCTGATATAAATTATGTTGATAATTATGGCTATCCTTTAATTAATTATGCTGTTCAGTCAGGCTGTTTAGATATAGTAAAATATTTAGTTTCAAAAGGCATTGACCCTGCTATGAAATATGAACTTGAAGAATACTATCCAAATATCAATATTTCATTATTGGCTGGAACTCTTTATAATAGTGATACAGAAATGGCAAAGTATTTAATAGAGCAAGGTGCAGATGTAAATACTCCTATACCTTCAGAAGATGGTTATCCTTTACTGCTTCAGGCTATAGACAATGGAAAAACAGAGCTTGTTAAACTTTTAATAGAGAAAGGAGCAGACACTACAGTTGTAAACAAAGAGAAAAAGACTGTATTTGATATAGCTAGAGAAAAAGGCTATGATGATGTATTAAAGTTAGAAAATAAATAAAAAGCGAGCCGATCAAATTACATAGAAATAAATAATAAAGTGAGAAAAAGTCGACTCTATAATTCCAAAGTCATTCATTATCGATGGGCTTATAGGCTTTTTCTAGCATAACAACAATAAATGGCAGATTTAATTGTCAGCTATATGAAAAATAAAAAATCGAGCATCTGTCAGCTTTAGCTGATAGATATTTTAAGGCGAGATTTTTTATATATAATAATAAGTTTATCGTTAGCAGCAATAAGAAATTAGTATTTTATTTACTTTTATATTTACTTATGATATTATACTAAACAATAATCATTTATGGAGTATTTTATGAAAAAAATAATTATAATGGCTTTAATATTAATCAGTATAATAAATATAATAAGCTGCGGATCTGGTAAAAGCGAAAAAACAAATAATTCAGAAGTAAATATTAATAATAATGAAGAAATCTATCAGGGATATGCTTCTAATGATATGTGGAGTATATATAAAACTACAATGTTAGAAGAGGAAGAAAAATTATTTAATGAAATTGATTCTATAAAAGATAAAAATTCTTTCGATGAATGGCAGTCAAAAAATCCGAGTAAATCTTCTTTAGTATTTGCTATTGATAAATTTCCTACAGAAGAAAAGGCTATTGAATTAATATCTTATGGTGCTGATGTAAATATGAAAGATGATAATGATAGTAGAACTCCTTTAGAATTAGCTTCAAAAATGGGATATTTGAAACTTGTAAAAGAACTTATCAAACAAGGTGCTGATGTTAATTTCAGAGAAGAAGAAGGAGATATAGACGCTTTATATTATGCAGTAGAGTCTGAAAAAAATTATCATTTGGAAGTAGTAAAAGAATTATTAAATGCAGGAGCAGACACTGGTATTATTTATGGTACTAAAGAAGAAAATAAAGATAATATATTAAATGTTGCTATAATAGGAAGATGCAATTTAGAAAAAGTTAAACTACTTACAGAACATGGAGCAGATATAAATTATTCAAATTTTGAGTATGGCCCCGTAATTGCTGTTGCTATTTCTAAAGGTTCTATTGATATAGTAAAATATTTAGTTTCTCAAGGTGTTGACCCTGCTATGACATATACCAATGGTTATTCATATTCAGGTAAAAGTTATTCATTACTTAATGCTGCAGTAAGAAATAAAACTACAGAAATAGCAGAATATTTAATAGAACAAGGTGCTGATATTAATACTCAAACTGATAGTGTTTCTGATTTACCTTTAATATTTGTTGCTCTTAGATCTGAAAATATTGAACTTCTTAAACTTTTGATAGAGAAAGGTGCAGATACTTCTGTTGTTGATAAAGACGGAAAAACAATTTTTGATTTAGCTAAAGAACAAGGCTATGATGAGATTGCAGCTTTAGAAAAATAATAGACTTGTTTCAAAACTAATTTACTAAATATTTACACTGTTTAATTTTTAGTATTTTTAAATTTATAATTGGGGCTTTGCCCCAAACCCCAGTTCTTTTGTTGGCACAAAGAACCAAAAAGACTGCAATTTTATACATTAAAATTAATTATTATACAATATATAAAACATAGTTTATAGCTAAAATTATTTTGAAAATTATACAACTAATTTTGTCAAGTACTTTTGAAACAAGTCTAATATAAGTGATCCGACAGAATTACATAGAAATAAATAATAAAGTGAGAAAAAGCCCCATCAATAATTTATTATTGATGGGCTTATAGGCTTTTTCGAGCATAACAACAATAAAAGAAGACTGTATTTTATATAGTTAGAGAAAAAAATTATGATGATATATTAGAGTTAGAAAATAAATAAAAAGCGAGCCGAAGCCAGCAAATAAATTTATTTATTTGCTGATTATAGGCGTAGGCGAGCATAACAATAATAAATGGCAGATTTAATTGTCAGCTTTTTTTTATTAACAGCAATAATAAACTTGTTTCAAAAGTACTTGATATGTAATGAAAAATTTTAAGTTTGTCAATTTTTTATTGTTCTTTTTCCCACCGTATTTCATAACATCCCCAGTTCTTTTTTTAACCAAGGCGAAGCCCGCCTGCAGCGAGAAGCTATATCCTCGACAGGCTCGGATACGCTTAGCGAAAGACTGCATTTTTAACCTAAATTTTATGTATTACCATACATTTAATATATATTCTTAAAATATTAAGCTGTAGTATATGCGTTTTCGCGAAGCGTGCCTGTGGCAGCAACTTTTTTGAGCGACAAAAAAGTTGATAATTCATATAAAAAATATTAAAATTGACAAAATACAGTTGTTTAGGTATATAAAATAGTTTATCTATTTTTTAATTGATATACGGTATAATGATAAATTATTATTTTTTATTATTGCTAATATAATTAATATAAATTATTTATTAATATATTTTTAAAGCGATAAACGAGCAGCTGATAACTTTAGTTGTCAGCTATATTTTAGCGAGTTTATCGCTAGCAGCAATAAGAAATTAATGTTTTCTTTACTTTTATATTTAGTTGTGATATGATAATAAAAAATAATAATTAAGGGGTAATTAAATGAAAAAATTAATTATAACTGCTTTAATATTAATCAGTATAATAAGCTGTAATTCTAAAAAAACAGATAATACAGAAGTAACTGTAAATACTAATACTGTTAATACCAATAATACAGAAATATCTAATAATGATGAATATGTTGAAGATAATAATACTGAGGAAATTAATACTGATACAGCAGAAATTAGTGAATCAGGTATTGAAGTATCAGAATGGGATTTGGAGGCTTTTAATGAGCTAAAAAATGTAAAAGATGCACAATCTTTAAAAAGCTGGGAAGAAAAACATGGAGAAAGAAGTTTAATAATGGCATTACAATATGGTGATAAAAAAATGGTTACAGAATTACTTTCTTACGGTGTTAATGTTGATCAGACTTATGTTGATAATGATAGTCCATTAAAAACAGCTTCTGCAAAGGGAGATTTAGAACTTGTAAAAGAGTTTATAAAAAGAGGGGCAAATGTTAATTTTAGAGGAGAAGGAAATATTGATGCTTTACATTCAGCAGTAATGTCTACAAATGAAAATAGTTTAAAAATAATGAAAGAATTATTAGATGCAGGTGCTGAAGTAGATGTCGAGTACGGCTGGGAAGAACCTGTTCCTATATTACTTGAAACAATTGGAGTTGACGAATCAAAATGTGATTTAGAAAAATTTAAAATGCTTGCTGAATATGGAGCTGATATAAATTATGATAGTTATGGCTATCCTTTAATTCGTTATGCTGTTAATGCAGGCCGTTTAGATATAGTAAAATATTTAGTTTCAAAAGGCATTGACCCTGCTATGAAATATGAACTTAAAGAATACTATCCAAATGTAAATATTTCATTATTGGCTAGTACTCTTTATAATAGTGATACAGAAATGGCAAAGTATTTAATAGAGCAAGGTGCAGATGTAAATACTCCTATACCTTCAGAAGATGGTTATCCTTTACTGCTTCAGGCTATAGACAATGGAAAAACAGAGCTTGTTAAACTTTTAATAGAGAAAGGAGCAGACACTACAGTTGTAAA
>NZ_CALXYQ010000069.1 GCF_944393015.1 uncultured Brachyspira sp. | reverse complement strand
GGCGGTGCTCACTCATCAGCTCCAATCGACTTCCAAGAATATATGGTTATGCCAGTTGGTGCTCCTACTTTCAAAGAAGGTATACGTTATGTAGCTGAAGTATTCCATAACTTAAAAGCTATACTTCATGACAGAGGCTTAAGCACTACAGTTGGTGATGAAGGCGGATTCGCTCCAACTCTTAAGGATAATGAAGAACCACTTCAAGTAATTATGCAGGCTATAGAAAAAGCTGGATACAAACCTGGTGATGATATAATGATCGCTATGGACCCTGCTTCAAGCGAATTCTATAACAAAGATAAGAAAAAATATGTATTCCATAAATCTGATAACAGAGAATTAACTCCTGCTGAAATGGTTGATTTCTATGTTAATTTATGCAATAAATACCCTATTATCTCTATAGAAGATGGCGTTGCTGAAGATGACTGGGAAGGTTGGAAAATCTTAACAGAAAAATTAGGTAAAAAAGTTCAGTTAGTAGGTGATGACTTGTTCGTTACTAATGTAAAAAGACTTCAAATGGGATTAGATAAAGGCGTTGCTAACTCTATTCTTATTAAAGTTAACCAAATTGGTACATTAACAGAAACTTTAGATTCTATTGAACTTGCTAAAACTCATAACTATACTGCTGTAGTTTCTCACAGATCTGGTGAAACAGAAGATGCTACTATTGCTGATATAGTTGTAGCTACTAATGCCGGACAAATCAAAACTGGTTCTGCTTCAAGAAGTGATAGGATTGCAAAATACAATCAATTATTAAGAATCGAAGAAGAATTAGGCAACAGAGCTGTTTACTTAGGTAAAAAAGCATTCTATAATGTTATAAAATAATAATTGATTAAGTATTATAGAATAATTTAGATTTAAAGCGATGAACGAGAGCTGGTAACAATTTATTGCTGCCAGCTTTTTTATGTAGTTTATCGCTAGCAACAAGAAAGCGAGTTGGAGCCAGCTAGTGAGGAAACTCACTAGCTTATTATAGGGCGTAGACGAGTATAGCAATAATAAATAAAAAGCATTCTATAACGTTATAAAATAATAATTGATTAAATATTATAGAATGATTTATATTTAAATCGATAAACGAGAGCTGGTAACAATTTATTGCTGCCAGCTTTTTTATACGAGTTTATCGCTAGCAATAAAAAAGCGAGTCGGAGCCAGCTAGTGAGGAAACTCACTAGCTTATTGTATGGCGTAGACGAGTATAGCAATAATAAATAAAAAGCATTCTATAACGTTATAAAATAATGAATAACTAAAATATAAAAATTATTTGCCTTTGGAAATTTACTTGTCAGAAACTCTAAGCAAATAATTTTTATTAGCAATAATAAAAAATAAACGAGAGCTGGTAACAATTTATTGCTGCCAGCTTTTTTATATAGTTTATCGCTAGCAATAAAAAAGCGAGTCGGAGCCAGCTAGTGAGGAAACTCACTAGTTTATTAATGGCGTAGACGAGCATAGCAATAATAATAAAAAATCATTTTATAATGTTATAAAATAATGAATAGTTAAATATTATTTGTCTTTGGAAATTTACTTGTAAAATAATTTTTATTGTCAGTAATAGAATAAAGTGAGGCATAATATTAAACTATTATGTCTCATTTTTTGCAATCATAATTAAAAAGTTGATCCTCTAGTAAATTCGATAAAACGTAGGCAGTCATTTACTATAGGTTTAAAGTTAGATTTTTTCATTATTTTAATAAAGTAATTTACTGTATACAATTTTTTATATGGTTTTATTAGGCAATAATATGTAGTTTTACAATGCAATAAATTTTTAGTTTATTACATCATAATATAAAATTTGATATTAATGTTTTATTGAAACTGTAAAAATAGATACTGATATAATATTTAATTTAGTTAGTTTTAATTGTTTGATTAACCTAACAAAAAAATAAATTTTTAATAAATTTTATTTTTATCTTTAAAAATAGAAAAATATTTATATAATTAAATAGTATATATATTACGATATTAAACATAATTGTCTTTTTTTATATTGAAGGAATAATTATGAGCGATAAATACATAGTATGGGAAGATAAGTACAAAGTAGGATATAAAAGAATAGATGATCAGCATTTAGAATTAATAGAAATAATAAATGATTTGCATGATTGTATGGATAATAGAGATTCTGAAGATGAAGAACTTAAAGCTGAGTTTAAAAAGGCTTTAAGGAAAACAGTGGATTATGTGGCATTTCATTTTTCTTATGAAGAGAAGATAATGCATGTTATTAAATATGATAAATTAATAGAACATTCTTCATATCATAAAGAATTTACAAATACAATTTACAATTATGTCAAATCTTATGAGAGCGGCTCTTTAGATGCTATCAATAATTTAGTACAGTATCTAAAAGATTGGTTTTTGAACCATATTTTAGTTACAGATAAAAAATTTATAAAAGAAGTTAAGGAAGCATTAGAAAAGCTTTCTAAAGAAGAATAAGGAGCTTTATATGGAAGAAATGGTAGAAATTACTGTGAGAAAAGGTTGGATTAAATGGGAAGAGAGATTCAAAACTGGTTATAAAAGAATAGATAATCAGCATAAAGAATTAGTAAACATCATAAACGACCTTTATGAAACGGGTGTAAAAGGCGATATCGGAGATGAAGAAGTACAAAAAGCATTCAAAGAAATTGTCAAAAGAACTATAGATTATGCTACTTATCACTTCACTTATGAAGAAAAGATTATGAGTGCTATAAATTATTCTGCTGCTAAAGACCATATTTCCAAACATAGATCTTTTTCTCTAAAAATAGTTGATGAGGTTAACAGCTATGAAAGAGGTGATAATTTGGTAATTAAAGATTTTATCACCTTTTTAAAAGACTGGCTTTTGAATCATATAGTGCTTGAGGATAAAAAGTTTATATCTGAAGTAAAAACTACATTGGCTAAAATGTATGAAGAAGAAATGAATTAATATATTGCATATAAATAAAGCCTTATAGTAATAGAACTATAAGGCTTTTTATATTTTTATTTTATTATAAATATTTTTCTATTTCTGCAAATGCTTTTCCTGCTTTTTCCTGAATATAAATGTCTACTATGTAATTAGTAAAATTTGATGGCTGAGGATTAATTTCCATGATTCTAGCACCTGCTTTTTTTGCTATATGCGGAATCTGTGCTGCAGGCATTACTTCTCCGCCTGTACCAACTATAATAAATAAATCGCTTTTTTGTGCATCTTCTATAGATGAATTGAAATCTATTGCTGGAAGCTGTTCTCCAAAGAATACAAAATCAGGTTTTAAAGTAGAACCGCATTTCTCGCATGAAGGCGGATCCATAGCTAATATTTCTTTATTGATTTTATATCTTGTTTTACATTTCATGCAAACTGCATATTGAGCTGTACCATGAAGTTCATATACTATTTTGCTTCCGGCTTCCTGATGAAGATTATCAATATTCTGAGTAATTACACTACGCATTATACCCATCTTCTCTAAATTTGCTAAAACTATATGAGCTTTATTAGGTTTTACATCGGTAATAGGATCATAAAAAACTTTTTTCAAAGATTTCCAAGATTCTTTTTGATGTTTTACAAAATATGAAATTTCAGCAAACTGACTTCCATGTTTCTCCCAAAGCCCATTCTCGCCTCTGAAAGGAGGAACACCGCTTTCTACACTTATGCCTGCACCTGTAAATGCTACAGCATATTTTGATTCTTTTATTGTTTGAGCTATTGATTTATAATCTATCATGATACTACCCTAATGTTTTTTATATTATAAATTATATAATATAATGTCTTTTTTTCTACAATTTTATTAAAAAAACTTACTTCTAAATTTGTAACTTAATTTTTTTATATAAATATACAAGGCTATTTTATTTATAAGCAAAGTAAATTAACCAAATTTTTATCATTACATTTTGAACCATTCTTTATATTTTCTATATCTGTAGAATAAAAATTCATTTCATAATTTTTTATATTTTTTTAATATAATAATTTATATTTATTTTCTTTTGATATACCATAATTTAATAAATTAAATATAATAGGTTTAAGTTATAACATAATATCAACTTTATTCATTAATATAATTTTATATGCTATAGTTTCATAATAAATTAGTATTTTTTTTAATAAATCAAATAATATAAAAAATATTATTAATGTTCTTAGTTTGTATATAATATACAATAAAATAGAGATTCTATACTAATATTTTATTGACAGATAACTTTAATATGTTATAATATAACATATTACTTAATAGTAAACTAGAAGAAAAAATTTAAGGATATATTATGATTAGCAGAACACAAATTATGCGTTTATTAAAATACAAGAATGCTTTAAGACGCATGAAGAGTTTCGGATTTATAAAAGCATATTCTAATAACTTAGGCGATGCAATAGGTATAACATCAGTTCAAGTAAGAAAAGATTTTTCATTATTTAACATATCTGGAAACAAGAAAGGCGGATATAATATAGATGATTTACTAGAACAGATTGACAGCATATTAGGTAAACAAATATCACATAATATTATATTGGTAGGATATGGTAAAATAGGAAAAGCATTGGTTAATTACAGAGGATTTGAAAGTGAATCTATAAGAATAGTTGCAGCATTTGATCATAATCCTGAAAAAATTGATAGAAATGCATCTACTCCAATACTTCCTATAGAAGAAGTAAAGGATTTTATAATTAATAATAAAATAGAAGTGGCAATATTAACTGTACCTGATTTGGAAGCTCAGAGAATGTTTGATGTTATATGTAATGCAGGTATAAAAGGTGTTTTAAATTTTGCTCCTATAAAACTTTTAGAAAGACCTGATTGTATAATCAATGATGTTAATATAGCTGATGAGATTGAATCTTTATTCTATTTTATAAATGATGTGAAAGATACTTCTTCAAGCAGTAAAAAGCATAAAGAAAAAGCAGATAAAAATAATTGATAAAGTTATGAAAATAAAAAATAGGGACTTATGCAGTCCCTATTTTTGTATTCTATATTTATTAATGCATTATTTATTATAAGTTAGACTTGCTCTAGTGAGTAAATCAATAACTTCTGTGTTGCCATTTTCCATAGCATACATTAAAGCAGTCTTTTTAAATTTATCCAAAGTATTTAAATAAGCTCCTGCATTAATTAAATATTCTACTGAAGCATAATCTCCGTTTTCAGCAGCAAACATTAAAGCAGTTTTTCCATCATTATCAGCAATATTTAAATTTGCTTTATTCATTATTAAAGAATTTACAGCCTCACTTTTACCAGCAATTGCTGCCCATATTAAAGCAGTTCTTCCATCTCTCATTTTGAAGTTTATATCAGATTTTCCTATGAGTAATGAAGATATAATATCTGTTAAACCTAATGTAGAGGCTAGGGCAAGAGGTGTAATATTTCCATAAGGGCCGTAAGAAGCAACTATATTGGCATCAGCTCCTCTTTCTAATAAAAGTCTTGCAATATCATTATTTCCTCTAGCTATGGCATAGAATAGGGCATTAGCACCATATTCATTTATATAATTAATATCACTTCCTTTATCTAATAATAATCTTACTATTAAGTCATGATTATTATAAGAGGCTACCATTAAAGGAGTCATATTATAATTTATTCCGTCATCATTTCCGCTTCTATAAGTACCCATCATTCTTAAATCAGCATTAGCATTAACTATCATTTCTACTATGCTGTAATATCCTTTTCCTGCTGCTTGTAATAATGCTGTTGTACCGCCATTTATTTTTATATTAGGGTTAGCATTTTTAGCAAGCAGATAAGAAACTATATCAACATATCCTGCATCAGCGGCATAGGTTAAAGCTGTTTTTCCATGTATACATGTTAGATTAACATTAGCATTTTGTGATAAAAGAAGAAGTACAATATCTTTATATCCTTTTGAAGCTGCTGTAATTAAGGCATTATGACCTTGATTATCACCGAAGTCTATGAAACTTGAAATAGGGCCTTGTGAGATTAATCTTTTTATGCCGTTAGTATCTCCGGCATTAGCATAATCTAATAATTGATCCAATCTTCCTGTATTAGGTGTTTGAGCAAATAATACAAAAAAAGTATTTAAAAATATCAAAATAAAACTTAAATAACGCATTTTTAATTCTTCCTTAAAGTATAGAATTTTTGCTGTTATCAAATTTCGGAATAAGATATATTAATTTTAATTAGTTTATGATTTATTTTTACTATTATTTAAATAATATTTATAAAGTTCTTTTTTGGTAGAATATAAACTTACACCTTTTATAGGACTTATTTTCAAAGTTATTGTAGACAATTTAATCTTTCTTGAAGCATTAACATATAAATATCTTTCTCTTAAAGCGTTTATTATATCAATGCTTATTCCTTTTTCATTGATTCCATTATTGTAGTATTCATAAACTTCTTTGCTTTCTTCTATATTATATTCAATATCATTAATTATTTTAAAAAAGTGATTTTCCGTAAATCGGCTTGTAAATATAATAGATTCTAAATCTCTATAATTATTTTCATCTGTAATAATATTCTTAAGTATATTATTATGCTCCAATATTATTAAATCTGTGTCTCTTGCACTATTCTCATTTTTTCTTTTGCATTTTGAAAATACATCTGCTATACCTATTTTATTTTCTTCAAAAAGTTTTTTCTTCTTGATCTTATTAAAAAGAAAATCATCAGAGCTTTTATAATCTATATTAAAGCAGTCAGCAATTATTTTCCAAAACTCGCTTCTTTTACTTGAATAATACCAAGCATTATTTTGTTCTTCTTTACTTAATTTTTCAAACTTTTCTATATTAGAATACAATGGAACAGGGAAAGTACCTAATATCAAAATTTTCATTTTATTAGGAAAGAAATTTATATCATCAAATAAATGTTTTTCAATATTCATTTTCTTATTATCCAAATAACTATACAGCTTATTATTATTATAGAACCTAAAATTCCAGTAAGTATTCTAACTCCAATCTCTCCGAACATTTCATATATGCTTATCATAAAATTTGAGCTGTTATTGTTTAAAAGCCAATTCCATTTAAAAATCGCAGCTAGAATAAATAGAAGTCCTATTAATATTCCAAATAAATAGGGAAATTTTTTTATATAATTTATTAAACTCTCCATACATTATAATTATATTATATTTATTTATAAAAGCAAAATTATTTAAATTTTTAAATTTCCATAACGCACGGTAAGTAAAGTTTTATATATAATGATAATCGTAATTAATAAATATGCTTAAATATATAATAACATTCTGCGTGCGGTGAATGCATTATAAATTTAAATAACACTTGGGTGGGTAGCCAAAAAATTCTAATTAGATTATAAAGAAATAAAAAATTAAAATTTTAAAATGAATTAAAAAGCCTAGAGGGTGGGGGATGAAAATAATTTTTTAAAACTTTAATTACATTACCCGCCCTTTAAGATTTATTACTATAATTTGCATTTTAGTATTAATTAATTTTTGAAACGTAATTAGAACTTATAGCACCCGCCCAAACGTTTATTATATTTAAAATCTTTTCAACGCACGTATAGATAATTTTTTTAATATGATGAAATTTGAGTTTGAGATAAATTTATATTTTTAGTTTTATTTAACGTGCGGTTAGTTATTCCTGATTAACCAGCTTTTCTTCACTGCCATTAACTTTTCCGTCTTTGTCTACTTTAACAGTGAATATTTTTGAAACACCTTTCTCTTCAGCAGTTATTCCATAATAAGCATCCGCTATAGTTGCAGATACTTCATCATGTGTAATGATTAAGAACTGAGTTTTATCGGATAAGTTTTTAACCATGTTTTTGTATCTTATAATGTTCGCTCCGTCAAGTGCAGCATCCACCTCATCAAGTATACAGAAAGGACTAGGACGATATAGGAATATCGCAAATACTAAAGCAAGCCCTGTCATAGTAAGCTCGCCGCCTGAATAGGATACAATATTCTCCATTCTTTTTCCCGGAGGCTGAGCGAATATATCTATAGGGCTGTTTAATAAATCTTCTTCATTTTGTATTTTAAGTCCGGCATTTCCTCCGCCGAATAATATTTTAAATGTTTCTGAGAATTTTTTATTTATTTCATTGAATGTTTTTAAGAAATCTTCACCGGCTTTTTTATTGGCATCGGCTATTATTTTTAGTATCTCTTCTTTTGATTTTTCCAAATCTTCTTTTTGTTTTGTAAGGAATTCAAATCTATTTTTAGCTTCCTGATATTCATCAAGTGCCATTTCATTTATATGTCCGAGATTCTTTATTCTTTCATTAATAGTATTGAGTTTATTTTTATAAGACTCTTCATCTATTAAGTTTTGAGTATTCTCTTCAAAGTCCTTTAAGTTAAGAGCATAATTTTCATAGAAATGACTATAAATATCTTTTATTTTATCATTGCTTTGATTTATTCTCTCCCCAACTCTTGTTATATTTTCATTTATCTCATTAAGTTTTTTTACTCTTTTTGCTAAACTAGTTTCAAAATTAGATAATGCAGATTCAGCCTTTTTTATCTCATTTGCTTTATGTCTTGATTCGCTTTCAGTTTTGGATTTTTTCTTTTCTAATTCTTTATAGTTTATAGAGTTTTCTTTATATTCTTCATTAAGTTTTTTATACTCTTCTTCTAATCTATTTATTTTTTCGTTGAGAGAGCCAAATTCATCTTCTATCATCTTCATACTTTTTAATATCATTTCTTTTCTGTCTTCAGATGCTTTTTTATTAGTTTCGTATTTTGCTCTTTCTATTGTTAGGGTAGTGAGATTAGCATTTGATTTATTAATATTATCAGTAGCTATTTTTATTTCATTATTTATTTCTTCGATTTTTTCTATATTATTTTTTATAAAACTTTCTAAGTCAGCGATTTCTTTATCTATAGCTTCTTTTTGCATATAAGTACCTTCCTTGTCGAAAAGCAAATCAACAAAAGGGTCTTTTATTTTTGTATACTCTTTAAATATACCCTGCAAAAATAATGCATCTTTTTTCTCTGTATCTAAACTCTCACCTAAATTACGAATAAAACTGCATAATGAATTATAGCTAAGCTCATTTAAATTTGATAATACTCCGTCTTCTTCAAATTCTTTTATGGTGTTCATCTTTATATTTATAGCATTTAAAAGATTATTAAATCCTATATCAATGTCAGTTTCATGCTTTCCTATATTCTGATAAAAGCTGTTGCCCATTACATCTTTTTTCTTTTCATCTATCTCTGTGATTATTTTATTTATAACTTCTAACTGTCTTTCTCTGGCATCAGCAATTTTTAATGTTGCATTTTGATTGTCATTTGTCAAAGTAGATATTTGATCATTGAGGCTAGCTATTTTATTTTGTTCATTTGCTATATTAGTTTCTTCTGCTTCTTGTTCTTTAAGTGATTTTTCTATATTTTCAGCTATAGTTTTTACGGACTCTTCAAGTTCTGCTATTTGGGCTTTATCTTCTTCTATTCTTTTTAAGAGAGAATTCTTTCTGCTTATAGTTTCATCTTTTTCTTTTCCGGCATTATCAAGCTGATTTTTTAATTGATTAGACATCTTCTCTATGTGAGTAAGCTCTGTCATTATAAGCGAAACCTGTTTATCAAGCTCTATTGATAATGTTCTTGTTTCTTCAAATTTTAAAAGCTCCTGCTGTTTCTGTTTATCCAAATCCTGAAGCTCTTTTTCTAATTCAGACTTTTTATTTGTATGTTCTTCAAGGCTTTTATTTTGATCTTCTAAAGTTATTTTTAATTTTTTTACCTGATTAACATTTAAACTTATATTTATTTTTTTCTGTTCATCTTTAAGATTATAATACTTTTCAGTTCTTGCTGCCTGTTCTTTTAAAGATTTATAATGTTTTTCAGCATTTTTTATTTCTATTTTAACATTATCAAGATTTCTTTCAGACTCTTCTAGCTTTTTAGCAGCTTCTCTTCTTCTTTCAAGATATTTACTGATTCCGGCAGCATTTTCAATAATGCTTCTTCTCTCTTCTGGCTTTTGCTTAGCTATCTCTGAAACAGTACCCTGCTTTATAACCGAATAGGCATTTTTACCAAGTCCAGTATCCAAAAACATATCAACTATATCTTTTAAACGTACTTGTTCATCATTGATATAGTATTCTGATAGTCCTTTTCTATAGTATTTACGTGTTACTATAACTTCATCAAGATCGTATTTTTTTATCCATCTGGATTTATTATCTAAAGTAAGAGCTACCTGTGCAAGAGATGATGGTTTTCTAGTATCTGTACCATGGAATATAACACTTTCAAGACCTTTAGCACTGTCAATTCTCAATCTGCTTGCGGACTGCTCGCCCATAACCCATAGAAAAGCCTCTACTATATTACTTTTCCCTATTCCGTTAGGTCCAAGTACTACAGTAACGCCTTCATTGAACTCTATATTTGTTTCTATGGCAAATGATTTGAATCCGTGCAAATTAAGATTCTTTATGTACATCTCTTTTCCTGTATTAAGTATATATTAGTTAATTATACAATTCTATTAAAAAATAATCAATTAATTAAATAAACAATATATAAAAACACTGTAAATTTATTTGTTTTTATGTATTATTAGTCTAGATTATTTTCGGTATAATGCATAGTAAATATGAAGACTATGGTAATTTTGTTATGATAAAATATTAATTTTAATGTGTTTTTTACGAGATGAAAAAACTATCATTTTATAGGAAATTCAAAAATATATAGCTAATACAAGGATAATTTGTATCATATAAAATGATATGCAATTATATATTGATTATTAGTTAAACTTTTTATTTTTGTTTAAGAGCCCCAGATATTGCACACTTTTAGTTTAAAAAAAGTAGGTATCCCTTATAATTTAAATTGCTAGAAA
>NZ_CALXYQ010000068.1 GCF_944393015.1 uncultured Brachyspira sp. | reverse complement strand
TTATTATACACCTGTGTTATACTTCAAGAAATTAAGGAATACTTAATGCAATATGTCTGGCTCCTGTGCATTTTTTAATATAATCATTTTTACTATGATATATAGATTTGCAAATATTTTTGTATATAATAGTTAACTATACACTTTATATTATATTTGGAGTTATTTTATGAGAGACGAAGATTATCTAGAATTATTATCTAAAAAATACCCTACTATAGATGCTGCTTCTGTAGAAATCATAAATTTAAAAGCCATATCTCAATTACCTAAAGGCACTGAATATTTCCTTAGCGATATACATGGTGAATCTGACGGCTTTGAATATTTGCTTGGTACTTCTTCAGGAGTTATAAGAGAAAAAATTGAACTTCTATTTAAAAACACATTACCTGAACATGACAGAGTTGAACTCCAAATATTAATAGTAGATACTAAAAATTTAATAAACAAAAAAGCAAATGAAAGTGATTTCGGTGATTGGTGCAAAATTACTATATACAGACTTATAAGAGTATGCAAACTTGTAACAAGCAAATACACAAGATCAAAAATAAGAAAAAAAATGCCTGCTAATTTTGCATATATATTAGATGAACTTCTTCAAACTGATTCTGAAGAAAATAAAGAAAATTACTACTTCTCTATTATAGAATCTATTATTGAAATTTCTGCAGCAGATAAATTCATCATTGCATTATGTCAGCTTATTCGTCAATGCAGTGTTGACAGGCTTCATATAGTAGGTGATATATACGACAGAGGACCTCACCCTGATAAAGTTATGGACAGTATAATGACTTTTAATGAGGTTGATATTGCTTGGGGTAATCATGATATACATTGGCTTGGGGCTGCTAAGGGAAGTTTAATATGCGTTGCTAATGCTGTGCGTTTGGCTGTTAGATACAATAATTTCGATTTATTAGAATACAGTTATGGTATTAATTTAAGATCATTGTCTTCATTTGCTAATGATATTTATAAAGATGATCCTTGCGAGGTATTCAAACCAAATACTTTAGACAAAAATATTTATGATGAAGTTGATAAAGATTTAGCCGCTAAAATGCATAAGGCTATATCTATAATACAATTTAAATTGGAATGTCAGCTTATAAAAAGACATCCTAATTATGGAATGGACGACAGAATTCTTCTTGACAAAATAAATTATGACAAAGGAACTATAACATTAGACGGAAAAACTTATGAACTTAAGGATAAAAATTTCCCTACTATAGATAAAAACAATCCTTTTGAATTAAGCAAAGGTGAAAATACATTAATACAAACTTTGGCATTCTCTTTTATGAATAGCCCTACACTACAAAGACATATGAATTACATGTATGCTAAAGGCGGAATATACAAAATATTTAATGGAAATCTTCTTTATCATGGATGCATACCTACAAAAGAGGAAGGCGGATTTGATGATGTTTATATAGATGGAAAATATTTATCAGGAAGAAAGTATTTAAAACAGGTAGAAGATAAAGTAAGAAAAGCATTCTACTGTGAAGTGGGAAGCGAAGAACAGCTTAATGCTCTTGATTATTGTTGGTATTTATGGTGCGGTCCTAAATCTCCTTTATTCGGTAAAAATAAAATGACTACTTTTGAAAGGTACTTCATAGAAGATAAGGAAACTCATAAAGAAAAATACAATCCTTACTATTATCATATAGACAATAAAGAATACTGTCAGAATATATTAAGAGAATTTGAACTTGATATAAACAGATCGCATATAATAAATGGTCATGTACCTGTGAAGACTCATAAAGGAGAAAGCCCTATTAAAGGAGGAGGACTTCTTTTAGTGATAGACGGAGGACTTTCAAAGGCTTATCATAAAAGCACTGGTATAGGCGGCTACACTTTGATATCAAATTCAAATATGATGGTTATTGCAGAGCATAGACCTTTTACTGAAGTTGTGGAATCCGGATTTAAATTGAGTCCTAAATCTATAATAGTAGAAAGATTCATTAAAAGGGTTACTGTAGGAGAAACAGATATAGGAAAGCAGTTATCAAAAAGAATTAATGATTTATTAGAGCTTTTATCTGCATACAGAAGCGGTATCGTTAAAGAAAAAGTTGATTAACTTTATCCTCTTTATCATATTTCAAACGCACGGTGAGTGAAGCTTTATTCATTAGCTAATTTATAATTCAAAATAATCAGCATAATTTTGAATTAGCTATAGTGGCGGTGTATGCATTATAAATTTAAATAAAACTTGGGCGGGCAGCTATAAATTCTAATTATATTATAAAAAAATTAAAAATTATAATGGCAAATTAAAACTATAAATCTAAAGGGCGGGCAAATGTAATTAAGTTTTAAAACTTTATTTACATACCCCACCCTTTATTCTTCTTTGTACATATTTGGAATTCTAACTTTATTCATTTTTATAGTTAAACAAGAAAAAGCATTCCCACCCTAGTTTTTATTAAGTTTAAAATCTATTTACCGCACGGTTAACTAATTTTATAATATAATCAAAATCGAATCGCAAATAAATTTATATTTTTAGTTTTGCTATGCGTGCGGATTAATGCATTTAAAATAAAAATATTTTAATAATTTTTTGAATATACTAAATATATAAAAAGCTAACAAAATATATTAATACAAAATTATACCCAAAACAGCAGATATCAATATTATAGCAAGTATAGGAACTTTTTTTATTTTTAGAAAAATAGATAAGGCAAATATAAATATCCCTATAGGACTTATATATTTAAAAATTTTTTGAATAAAATCTATATTTCTTAAAATAGAAGTTTCTGTAAGCTCTACAAAAAAAGCATCTTTAGTAAAAGTTACAACCGCAGAGGCTATCAAAGCAACGGCACATACTCTCAAAGCATTCATTATATTATTAAACTGTTCATTGTTTTTAACGGCATAGAAAAATTTCGATACTATCATAGTGATAATGAAAGCAGGAATAAATATACCGAATGTTGCAACTGCTGATCCTAAAACTCCGGCTACTTTATACCCTACAAATGTTGCCGCATTAATAGCAATAGGACCGGGTGTTATTTGCGAAATTGCCACAAGATTAGAAAACTCGGAAGAAGTAACCCAATTATATTCTTTTAATATACCAAGAAGGAGAGCGATTATAGCATATCCTCCGCCATAAGTAAAAAGTCCTAGTTTAGCAAATACATAAAAAAGTCTAGCATATATCATAATTCAAATCCAAATCAAGATTGTTTTTTTATAATGTATTTATTAATAAGATAATAAATCCAGCCAATCAATGCTGCCAGAAGCAAAGCATATATAACATTGAAATGTAGAAATACCACTAATACAAAACTCAATATAAATAGGAAAGCAGTAAATTTATCTTTTATAACCTGTTTACCCATACCGAAAGCTGATAAAAGTATAAGCCCAGCAATGGCACCTCTTATACCCAAAAAAGCTTTATGTACATATTCAGTATTCTGAAATCTCTCGAATATAGGAGCTATCATAAGTATTATTATAAATGAAGGAGCCATAACCCCAATACCCGCCATTATACCTCCAAATAATCCAGCTACTTTAAATCCTGTAAGAAGCGAAGAGTTTACAGCAATAACGCCAGGTATACTTTGAGCCAAAGCAAATATGTCTATAATCTCATCTTTGGTTATGAATTTTCTTTTATTGACAAATTCATCTTCCATTATAGGAAGCATAGCAAGCCCGCCGCCTATGGTAACAAGCCCTATATAAAAGAAAGAAAAAAACATTGTATACCAAGATGGTCTAATAGAATTTGAAGAATTATCAGAATTTGTATTTTTTTCAGTATTACTGTCCATATATAATCCCATATTTTTTATATAATAAATTATATTATATTTTGTTATTGTCAATAGAAAAATACAGTATTATGTAATTTTTTACATTGAAACATATTAATTTAACCAATAAAGAATATTGAAAAACTTTAAAAAATGTATATAATTTTCCTATATTAAAAAACTATGACTATTGGCATCATTTTGTTTTTACATATTTTTATTTTATTTATTTTATATTATATATAAATAAAATTGGAGGAATACAGATGGAATATGATGTAGAGTATTTAAAAAATCAAACTTCAATTAATTACGATAAAACTCTATGCTACTGTAAAAATGTTTCATATAGAGATGCATATAAAGCCATAGCTGATAATAAATTCACAACATTAGAAGAGGTAGTGGCAAAAACTCAAGCCTCTACAGGCTGTGGCGGATGTAAGGATCGCATTTTGAGTTTATTAGAATATGCCAAAAAGAACAATTATGAACCTCTTAATGTTTAATTCGGATATATTATATGAATGAAAAAGTGCTTAATGCTTTAAAAGAACTCGGTATAGAATATAAAGAATTTGAAGAGGCAGGAGTTACAAAAACCGTTGATGATGCCGCTAAAACACTTAATATAGAAAGAGGACAAGTCGCTAAATCAATACTTGTAAAGCCTTCAAAGAAAAATTTCGCTATGATTATAGCTTCCGGAGATAAAAAAATATCTTCCAAAAAAATGCGTACATATTTCGATTGTAAAACCAGCTTTGCAAATGCAGAAGATACTTTCAAATTAACAGGCTTTACATTCGGAGGAGTATGCCCTTTTGGTATAGATAAAGATATTGATGTTTTAGTTGATAAAAGTATGAAGAGATTTGATGCACTTTATATAGCCTGCGGAAGCGACAGCTCTTTAGCAAAAATGACTTATGATGAAATACTAGAAAAGATATCTAATGTAGAAGTAGATCTCACAGAAGACTAAAAATATTTATAATGAAAATAAATATGATAAGCAAAAGCCAATGCATACCTAAGCCATAGATATGCATTAGCTTTTTCCCATATACTCATTTTTTTAGGAGTTATAGAATAGCTAAAGTGCTGAAGATTTTTTCTATTAATAAAATGATGAATTAACTATTAAATATCTGTCTTTTCCTTTAGTATTTACATCAGGATTATAAACAATATAAATATCATCGCCAAGCTCTACATATCTTAAAAGAGTATCATCTGACATAAAATCACCCTTAACATAAATAGCAGAACCAGGAGCCATAGGACAATTATATTGAGTAGTTATGATCTTTGGCTTTGTTTCTATATAGCCCTTATAACCATAAAGTCCGCTTTTATCATTTTTATAATTAGCTTCAAGCCAAGTAGCATAAAGTTCGCTCCAATCCTGAAACTGTTTTATATTTTTGTTGGCAGCATATAGTATAGCTTTATAAGTGCCTCTATATTCTTCTGGGGCATTCGCTATATCTTTATAAATTTCAAAACCATTTTTAGAATGAAGTCCTAGCCAATACATAAATAATGAAACAGTTGCATATTTATGAACAGTATATCCCTGATTCCAATTAATAAAATAATCTCCTTTAGTTATTAAATACATTGAATCGGTATTGTAATAATTAAGTCTGTTTGAAGGAACTTTTCCTCTATATGATATTACTGCCGCTTCAGATAATGCCTCATCAACCCATACATCAAATGCATTGCTGCTTTTATTTTTCAATTGACTGTAATGTATAACATGATGAAGTTCATGAGCTATAGTATTTACAACAGACTCAGGATTTTCCCAGCCATTTATATAATCCAAAAATATTATATTCTGAGTATCATTTTTTATTTCATCAAGTCCATCTAATATGGAATAACCTTGCATATAAGGCTTGTCGCCTGTATGACCTCCATTAATATCCATTATTAAAAGAGTTAATTTACCTTTTAATTTTCCATATAGATATTCTTCCATCTCATATATTTTAGATGTTTCTAATATAATATTTTCTAATTCTCTTTCATTGATTTCTAAACCGTTTTCTAAATACACATCTATTTTTGATGTTGAATATATATTCTTTGCTTTGAATGTTTCTTTTGAATAATTATTTTTTATATATCTTACGGCATTGAATGATTTTTCTGTATTATTGCCTTTGTATATATTATAACTTACAGGAGTTTTTAATACTTCGTTTAAAGTGCTGTATTCTCTGGCATTTAAAATAAATATATTGAATAGAAATATAATCAGTATAAAATATTTTCTCATTATTACAGCTCCTTACAAATTATAATATTTATAATTAGTATCGGAAAAATAATGAAAAATAGTTCATAAAAACTATCTAAAAAAATAAAGGCCTGCTGTAAAAAGCAAGCCTTTAATGATATATTAAATTAATTTTCTAATTAATTATTTTCTATATTAGCTGTAGTGTTTTCAGAATCATCTATGCTATTCCATATAGCATTTAATTTATCCTGCATTATAGCACCTGCTACAACATAAACTAATAATCCTAATATTACTAGTAATACTGTACTGTCTTCGCTATTATCCATACCTACTTTTGCAGTCATTTCTAAATAAACTATTTTACCATATTTATAGTACCAGTATAAACTGTATATGTTACAAGTTACTAAAACAAGTATAAGTTCTAAAGCGGGATTGATATCCTCTCTTCCCATAAAATTCTTGATCTCATCTGTAGTTTTATAAATCCAATAAAGATAATAAATACCGCATGTAACTATACTTAAAAGTACTAGCATAGGAACGCTTCTAACTGTGCCTTTTGTCATTTTTAACCTCCATCATATATTTTTTTGACGCAATGCATTATACACTATTTATAAAAAATAGACAATATATTATGAAAATTATTTTACAAAATATTATAGAAGTTTAAATTTATTTTAAATAAACTTAAACTTCTTAATATATAATTATAAATTTTGCTCTTCAAAGAAAGTTTTATATATACTCTTGATGGCTTTATTCAAATCATCATCTTTTACGCCTATCATAATACTCACTTCACTTATACCTTGGTTAAGCATTTCTATGTTGATATTGCATTTCTCCATAGCATGCATAGCTCTTGCAGAAACACCTACACATTGCTGCATTCCCTCACCTACAAGCATTATCAAAGCAAGACCATGCTCAAAGTAAATATTATCAACATGAAGCTCATCTCTTACCCTTTCATATATACGCTTTTCTTTTTCAGGAGTAATAGCAGAATTTCTAACTATTACAGAAATGTTATCTATTCCTGAAGGAGCATGCTGATAAGGTATATTTTCATTTTCTATTATCTCTAGAAGTTTTCTTCCGAATCCTACTTCTCTGTTCATCAAATATTTACTTACATAAAGACAAGAGAAATCATCTTCTCCGGAAACACCAACTACAGGATTAACATTTTTATTTCTGCTTGCAACTATTCTAGTACCTTTAGCAGAAGGATTATTGGTATTAAGTATATGAACTGGTATATTAGCTTCATAAACCGGCTGTAAGGCTTCAGCATGAAGAACATTGAATCCGCCGTAACTTAATTCTCTCATTTCTCTATATGTAAACTCATCTATAAGTTTTGGATTATCTACTATATTAGGAGCTGCCGCAAATACTCCGTCTACATCAGTAAAGTTTTCATAAACTTCAGCATTAACTGCTTTCGCTAAAATAGCACCTGTAATATCGCTTCCGCCTCTAGGGAAAGTTACTACATCGCCTTTTTCAGTATATCCGAAAAATCCCGGAAATATTACCAAAGCAGATTCATCTTTTAATTTAGACAAATTAGAATAAGATTTTTCTAATACAGTGGCATTACCGAATTCTTCAGAAAGTAAAAGTCCTGCATCTTTAGGATTAACATATTTAGCTTTAACTCCTATAGAATTAATATATGCAGCTATTACCTTAGCACTTAAATCCTCTCCTAATGCCTTAACTCCGTCTATAAATTTTGTAGGAAGTGATTTATCTTCAGCTATTCTTTTTAAGATATCGTTTTGAATCTCTTTCAAAAGTTCATGCGAAAGAGAAAGTTCATCTATTATATTTTTAAATCTTTCTATAATGATTTTTAATTCTAATTTTCCGTCTTTACCGGCAATGATAGTTTCAGCAAGAGTGATAAGCAAATCGGTTACTTTGGTGTCTTCTTTGAGTCTTTTTCCAGGAGCAGATACTACTACTATTCTTCTATCTTTGTCTGATAGTACTATGTCTACTACTTTTTTTATTTGACTTGCATTTGCTACAGAAGAGCCACCAAATTTTGCTACTTTCATCTTACTTAAATCCTCCGTAAATTTAGTAAAATTTATTAAATAAATTACTATACATAATAACATAAAATAATTTTTATTTCAATTATTTTATATATGTTTTTTATTTTTAATAAAACCTTAATTTTCGATAAATAATAAAATATATTAAGTAAAATATTATTTGTACTCATTACTAATAATCATGTAAAATTTTTTATTCTAATAATAGCTTGAAATTATAATTAAGCCATAAATATAAACAAATTTAAAATTCAAAATAAGGCTATAAATTTTAAAGGGCGTGGTATGTAATAAAAGTTTTAAAATTTAATTACATTTGCCCACCCTCTATCTTTATAGTTTAAACCTGAAATTTTTATCTTTTATTTTTTATTACCAAATTAGAATTTTTTAACACCCACCCAAACTTTATTTAAATTTATAATCTATTCACCGCATGAAGAATTATATTTATGATTACATGATTATTAAAAAATATAATTTGCAATTTTCTATAAGGTCTAATTACCATGCGAGAATTAAATAATGCTTGATTAAATTTCATAATATTTTATTATTAACTATAAATAATAAAATAATAAAGGATTAAAAATATGAATATATTTGCTTTTACAAATAAAGGCACAGATACAAAAATAAACACAGACACTATTCTTTTTAACAGCGAATCTGTATCAGGAAATCCGCTTCTTATTAATGAACAAAATAATTATAGTCATTTTATAGATAATTTGGAAGGAACAGCAGTTTCAATGATTGCTGACGGACTCGGAGATACTTTTGCTTCAAAACTTGCTATAGATGTTTATAATGAAAATTTTCTTGATTTGCTTGAACTTGTAGGCGAGCAGGAAATAATGAATTGGATAATGCATAACTTTATCAAACTTGAAGTTGTTGCAGCAAGAGATTCTGCTGATGATAAAGAAAAAGCTATGGCAGGAGCTTCTATTGCCGGCGTTTTATATCATAAGTTTGCCGGAATATTTGTATTTAATGCAGGCGACAGTAAAGTTTATGCAGTTAATAGGAGTAAAGTATTTCAAATAAGCAGAGATCATATTAAAGGCAATGCATTAGAAAATTGTGCATGTGCAGGAGGCGGACATTATATCACTATTGAGGGAGCCAGAAGAAATCAGAATTATAATTATTTTATAGCTTCTAATTCTATGATTGAATTATTATTAAATAAGTATGGAAATATAGAAGAAGCTATTAATGATATAATGGGTTCATCAAATACTGAAGAGGCAATTAACAAATTAAAAAGTATAGCAGAAAATTCTAAAGACAATGTAAGTGCTTTGGGATTATTAAATCTTTTTGAGTAAAGACTGTTAGAGTTTATAAATAATATGAAGTCCTAATATTCACTATAATATTAGGACTTTGCCGCAGGCACGCAGATAAAGATAACAATTTTTATATAATAAATAATAAGTTTATGACTGAAATAATAAAGGGGCAATAATGAAAAAAGGAACAATAAGACCAATACCAATAATGCTTCTATTAAATATAGTAACTTGCGGAATATACTATATTTATTGGATTTATCAAACATCAGTTGAAATAAAGATGTGCAGTGAAAGAGAAGATTTAAATCCTACCATTGAAATACTGCTTGGCATAATAACATGCGGACTTTATTTCAAATACTGGTATTATAAATATGGAAAAATTGTTTATAAGGAACTTCCGCTTAAAGCAGGAATAAATAATGCTGAAGATAAAACAATGGTTTTAGTAGTAATAGATATAATTATTGCTTTGATGTTTTGGGGCGGTATTATATTTAGAACATTATTGTTTGTTTTAATTTATGAAACAGGTGCTTACTCTTCAGATGAAGAATTAGTTTACAGCTTTTTATATATTATTCCATCAGGATTAATATATGCTGTTAATATATCTTCACTTATTATGCAGGATAAACTTAATAATATTTGGAAGCATATTCAGTAATTATTGCAGTATATTTTATTAGATATTAAAAAATAAATTGATAGAGGGTGAGCATATAAAATTTAATTACATTTGCCCGCCCTCTATTTTTTATAGCTTTAATTTGAGATTTTGTTTTATATTTCTTTATTGTTTAATTAGAATTTGTCAGCACCCGCCCAAGTTTTTTAATTTTAGAATTCACATAACGCACGTTAAACGAAATTTAAAATATGAGTTAATTAATAATACAAATTTTATTATATTAAAAAATCTGCTCACCGTGCGGTGAATAAAATTATTATTTAAATATCAATCACTTATGCACTTACATCTATAAAATTAAACTCTTTCACATCGAAAAGCCCATTTGTTGTAAGTTTAATTTCCGGTATAACAGGCAAAGCCATAAATGATAAAGTCATGAAAGGATCTATTTCTCTGTTAACATTAAGCTCATTGTAGGCAAGTTCATGCATAGAATAGATTTTCTTTACTATATCATAAGGAGAATCATCAGACATAATACCCGCTATTTTTAATTGTAATGTATCAAGAACTTTTCCGTTTTTTACAACAGTTATTCCGCCTGAACATTTTTCTATTTCTTTTATGGCAAGTATTATATCTTCATCATTATCGCCTACAGCTATTATATTATGAGAGTCATGAGAAACACTTGTAGCAATAGCACCGTTTTTTAATTTGTAATTTTCTATTAATCCTAAACCTATTTTACCTGTAGCCTTATGCCTTTCTACTACAACCAATTTTAATATATCAACACTCTTTCTGTATTTAAAATATCCGTTCTCAAAACCTACTATCCTTACACTTTTCTCTGTAACTAAATCTTTATTAACTATTCTTATAACATTAGCTTCATCGGATTTTAATTTTATCTGTATATCATCAACTGTAATAGGTGCAATATTTATTGTGCTGAATATATTATCATTATAATTATCTTTTTCTACTTTAAATAAAGCTTTTCCATTTTCTGCAGCTAATTTTCCGTCTATAAAAACTTTATTAGCTTTGAAATCTTTTAAATCATTAAATAAAACAATATCAGCCTTGTATCCTGAAGCAACTAAACCAATATTTTTAAGTCTGTAGCATTCGGCAGCATTAATAGTAGCCATAGCAATAGCATTAAATACATCAAGTCCATGCTCAACTGCTATTTTTAAATTATGAGATATATGCCCATTTTCAATAATATGATCCAAATGCTTATCATCAGTACACATTGCACATCTTCTTGCATTGCTTTGATTAACTCCCTGTAATAGTGAAGCTAAATTCTGTGCTGCAGAACCTTGCCTTAAAAGTACATACATTCCATTAGATATTCTAGACTTCAAATCTTTAGCAGATACGCATTCATGATCAGTATAAACTCCAGCAGCTCTATAAGCATTTACTGTTTTTCCTCCAAGCATAACACCATGCCCGTCTATAATCTTATCAGCATTGATTGCAGCAAGTAATTTTTTAAGTACATCTTTATCACAAGATAATACACCCGGAGCATTCATCATCTCAGCAAGCCCGAATATATCTTCATCATTTATAAACTCTTCTATCATTTTAGAATCAAGTACAGCTCCAGAATCTTCAAAACCAACAGCAGGCACGCATGAAGAAAGCATAAACTTACATTTTAATGGGCTTTTTTTGGCGGACTCTATCATAAATTTAATTCCGTCAATACCGCATACATTAGCAATCTCATGAGGGTCTGTTACAATTAAAGTAGTGCCGAAAGGAATAACAACTTCAGCAAAATTAACCGGAGTACATAAAGATGATTCTATATGTACATGCGAATCTATAAGTCCGCTTGTAGCATAAGAACCTTTAGCGTCAATAATTTCTTTTCCATTATAAGAACCAACACCAACAATATAATCATCAACAATGGCAATATCTGCATCCGTAATAGTTGCTGATATAGGGTCTACTACTTTGCAATTTCTTATCACCAAATCAGCTAACACCTTTCCGCTTGATACTTCTATCATCTTTGATAATTTTTCTATAGTCATTAATTGTCCTTATAATTAGTATATATTTTAAATATAGTAAATTATAAGTAGATTTTCAAATGTAATTATAAAATATTAAATTGATAAAACTTGATTATTTTTATATATAATATATAATGTTTGTAAATCATGGAGATTTTATGAAAGCAACAAGCAACAAGCAACAAGCAACAAGCAACAAGCAACAAGCAACAAGCAACAAGCAACAAGCAACAAGCAACAAGCAAC
>NZ_CALXYQ010000067.1 GCF_944393015.1 uncultured Brachyspira sp. | reverse complement strand
TAAGAGATAGTAGGATTGATATATGATAAAGAAATTAATTAACAAAAAATTATATTTTATACTTCTTTTATTGATTCTTATTATAATTTTGATGATATCTTGTAAGAAAATAAATATACTAGGTCCAAACAATATACCGCCTCCAACTGATTTTAGATTGCCTGAAGACACAATACCCGGACATATAGATGTTAACCCAATGCCTGCTAAAGACGGCGAAGTATTCGGAAGTTTTCAGAGGAAGTTTAGATATCAAGGCAAATGGTATGTATTGGCTGACTATATGTATGATTATGACCCTAAAAGTAAAATATTAAATAGAAAAGCTGAAGATATAATACTTCAAATAGATAATAGCGGAAATATAGTAGTTTATGATAAAGACAGCAAAGGATATGATGATTTATTAAGAATGAATGTAATAGAAGAAGATAGAGTTTTATATGAAGATTATTATTATGGAAAGTATTCATATTCTTCAAGTTCTTTTACTACTACAGACTGTAAAGGCGAAGAAGATTATCATTCATTTCGCACAGGCATAACTTTTAATAATGAGATAAAAACATCATCAGATTTAATAAATTGGACAACAGAGGGTTCTGATGATAATGTTTATAAAACTTTTCCTTCAGTAAGTACAGACCCTAATGCTAGTTTTCAAGGAAGATTCGGAGCTAGATATTATAAAATTGTAGAGTTTAAAGATTATATATATTTAATAGGTTTAGAAGAAGATTTTTCTGAACAAAATCCAAGCGGATGCAGAAATGAAAGTCAGGGACCATTTACAACAAGCAAGAACGTTTATTATAGAATAGATAAAAATAAAGATACTTCTGTAGGTGCTAATTGGGAAAAAATAACTACTCCTTGGGGACAAAGAAGCAGTCTTAGTATTCGTTATGATAAAGATAAAATATATGTTACAAAAGGCGAAAGAGCATATTGTGAATGGATAAGCCCTCCTTATTGGACTTCTCAAAAAGAGTCTTTTGAAAATGATAGTACTATATGGTCAAGTACTGATGGTGTAACTTGGAATATAGAGCCTAATTCCTCAGCTTATGATAATGCTGATTCGGTATATTCTTATGATCAATATGTTGGAGGAGATTTGCCGTATATACAAAATAAGATAAAAACTCCTGAAGAACCTAATTGGATAAAACTTGATAATGGGAGATATTATAAATCTGATAACTCACCTTATGCAGCTTATACAATAAATAACAAAACTTATTATGTTCCTATACCTCCTTATGAAGAAATAAGAGCTGCTTATGACAGCGGGCAGGAATATTTTACTATTACAGAGGCTCATATAAAGAGTGCTGGGCTTAATCAGTTTTTAACCAAGGATAAAGAGCCGAATAAAGATGAAGATTGGACAGTAATAACTCCTATAGATTATACAGATAAATTAATGGTATGGCAGAGCGGAGGCGAAAAAGTAATGCTTAATATTAATAATAAGGCAGTGCAGCTTGTAGACTATACTCAAATAGAATATATGTATAATACTATTAAAGATTATTCTATTGTAATAAATTATTTAAGAAAAACAGCAAAAGAATTGAGAGATGGAACTTATTGGGATCCTTATGCTAATTATGGACAAGGAGGATATGTAAAAAATGTACGTGCTGGTATGGAGTATGATGCTAGGGCTGATATGCTTGAGCTTTTGATGAATAATAGAGAATATATTATGCCCGATGAGGCTGTTACGCATTATACTGTGGAGTTTAAATATTAAAAGTAACTATTATTAATATAAATTTAATTTTATATACAGAATATTTCTATTGATTTTTTATATTCTTACAATTATAATGTTTTAACAAATAATGACATTTAAATGAGGCATTTATATATATGAATAGTATATTCGGTTCTGAAAGTCTTTTAAACTCAGCTATGATAGTTTGCTGGATAGGGCTTTTAATATCTTCAATATTGGGATTAACTATAATCGTTGATAGATTTATTTATTTTACTAGAATAAAATCTCAGGATAATTCATTAGCTCCTAAACTTATTTCTTTAATAAAAGATAAAGAATTAAAAGCTGCTATTGCATTATGTGAAACAGCAAAATCGCCTTTAGCAAATATTATAATGTCAGGACTAAAAAATACTGATATGCCTAAAGAATCTATGCAAAGTGCTTCCAATAAAGAACTTCCAAGACTTGAAAGATTTATTTCTGCACTTTCAACAATATCAACAGTAGCTCCATTGCTTGGACTTTTAGGTACTATTCTAGGTATGATACAATCTTTTGCGGTTATGTCTGTAGTTGGAAGTGGAAATCCTAATGCTTTGGCTTCTGGTATTGCTAATGCTCTTCTTACTACAGCGGCAGGACTTATTATTGCTATACCTACGGTAGTATTTTATAACTATTTTGTAAATACTCTTAACGAAAGAATTTTATTTATAGAAAATTTATCAAATGAAGTTTCAGATTATATAATTAATGACAGCAATACTAAAACAGAAAATTAATAATTGACAATAAAAGTTCTTTGATTTATACTTCTACAGTTAAAATATTTTTCTTAAATAAAGAATTTTTATGAAAACTGTCAAAGTATTTTTATTTATTTTTATTAGTATATTTTTATTTTCATGCAGTAATGCAGCTACAAATGATAAGAACTTATCTATAAAAGATAGGGCAGGAAATGATATTGTTCTTCCTGAAAAGATAGAAAGTATAGCATGCTTATCTCCTTCGGTTACAGATGTTATATTAGCATTAGGACTTGCAGATAGAATAATCGCTTTCGATTCTACTTCAAAAGAAATTTTACAGACTAATAATATTGATGTATCTAATATTGCAGTTTTTGATATGCTTAATCCTGATTCTGAAAAAATGATAGCTATGAAGCCGGATATTGTTTTTGTTAATACTTTCAGCGTATTTTCAGGAAAAAATTCATTGGATTCTATAAAGGCTTCGGATATATGCATTGTTGTAATACCAAACAGCGATACTATAAAATCTATAGAAGATGATATAACTTTTTTGGGTAATGTTTTGAATAAAAGCAGTGAAGCTTCTAATATTATAAATGTTATGGATAAAAATATAGAAAATATTAGAGCTATAGGAGAAAGCATACAGAATAAAAAGAAAGTTTATTTTGAAATAGCTGCTTTACCAAATTTATATTCATTCGGAACTAATGTTTATTTAGATGATATGATAAATATTATAGGTGCATCTAATATATTTTCTGATAAAAATTCTTGGATAACTACCACAGAAGAAAATGTATTATTTGCAAATCCTGATATAATATTTACAAGCGTTCATTATATTGATAATCCTACAGAAGAAATATTGAGCCGTGCATCTTGGCAGAATGTAAATGCTTTAAAGAATAAAGATGTATATTATATTACTTCAGGTTCATTGCCTACGCATAATATAGTAAATGCTTTAATTATGCTGGCTAAATATGCTTATCCTGATGAATACAAAGATATTGAAATAATTGGGAATTAATTATAATGATTAAAAAAGTTATAATAATTTTATTGTTAGTTATTATTTCTACTGTATTGTCAATATGTATAGGAAGCGTATTTATACACCCAAAAGAAGTATTTGCAATTTTATTATATAAGTTTTTTAATTTTGAGATTATGAATATAGATAAAATAAATGCTGATATTATAGGAATTAGACTTCAGCATTCTATATTATCATTATTTGTAGGTGCTTCACTATCTATAACAGGCGTTGTTATACAATCAATATTAAGAAATCCATTAGCTTCTGCATATAATTTAGGTATATCATCAGGGGCAGGACTTGGAGCTGCTTTGCTTATAATTATGCATATATCTTTTAATCAGTATTTTTTTATAGGCGTATCAATGCTGTTTGCTTCTATTACTATACTGTTTATATTATTCATATCAAATAGGATAGATAAGTATATGAGCAATAATTCTATAATACTTGCAGGTATAGTTATATCATTGTTTCTAAGTTCTGTAATGAGTTTTTTGTCGTATATGTTTCCTAAATATTCAAATCAAATAATACTTTGGCAGCTTGGAAGTTTATTTGTGAGAAATAAATTGGATATTTTTATAATTATATTGATGACTTTAATATCATTGTTGCTGCTAATGAAATATTCAAGCGTATTAGATATAATGACATTCGGAGATGAAACTAGTTTATCTATTGGTATAAATGTTAAGAATATGAGAATATTTTTTATATTGATTTCATCATTTATAACGGCGGTTTTAGTGGCATTTACTGGTATAATAGGTTTTATAGATTTAGTATCTCCTCATGTAACAAGAAAAATATTCGGAGCTAAGCATATAGTTGTACTTCCTATGTCTGCCTTGATGGGGGCATTAATATTAAATGTTTCTGATATATTTTCAAGAATCATAGTTCAAGGGGCTAATATTCCAATAGGTATTGTTACTGCAGTTATAGGTGCTCCTTTCTTTTTGTATGTATTTATATCAAGCAATAACATGAAAGGAATGTGATTTATTATGAATGATATAAATAAAGCAAACAAGACAAATAAAATGGTTGAAGTTAAAAATTTAACTTTAAGCTATACAAATAAAAAAGAAGTTTTAAAAAATATTTCTTTTGATGTTAATTCAAATGAAAGTTTATGTATTATTGGTCCTAATGGCTGCGGAAAAAGTACTTTGCTTAAATCTTTATGTAAGATAATAGATTTTGATGAGGGCGAAATACTTATTAACAATGAAAATATAAAAAAAGTAGATACATATAAAACTGTAGCGATGATGAGTCAAATGTCTGCTATATATTTTGGATATACTGCTTATGATACTATAATGATGGGAAGATATTCAAATTATAAAGATAAATTATTATCTATACCGAGTAAAGAGGATAAAGAGTTTGTAATTTATTATATGGAAAAATTGAAGATAGTTCATTTGAGGGATAAATTAATAACAGAACTTTCAGGCGGTGAATTGCAGAGAATATTTTTAGCTAGAACTTTGGTGCAAAATCCTAGTATAATACTTATGGATGAACCTACTAATCATTTGGATTTGAATAGTCAGATAGAATTAATTTATAATTTAAAAGAGTGGGTTGGAAATGGTTTAAGATGTATTATAGCTGTACTTCATGATATAAATGCAGCTTTGAATTTTGCAAATAAATTATTAGTTTTGAAAAATGGAAGTTCTAAGTATTTTGGAAGTATTGATGATTTTGATATGAGATTATTAAATGATATTTATGATATAAATGTAATTGAATATATGAAAAATTCTTTGAAAAGATGGTGATTTTGTTTCATTTTTTTATTAATGTTTTAAATTAAGTATGATTTGTGTTAATAAAAAACTTGATTTATTAGAATTTTTTTATTATAATATAGATGTATATTGAAGGAAATAGGTCAGAATCCTATACTAGCCCGTAGCCGTATTCAGTAGCGAACCCTAGTTAACCATTGTTGCCTATAGAGGTGATGAGAAGGTAGGATGTAGAAAGCTGTAAGTCGGAATATTTCAATATATAGTTTATTTTTTCTGTCGAGGAGCATGGAATGGAATTCTTATTATAGTAATTTTTCATATAATCATTAATTAATTCAAATATTATTCTAATTTTTGTTTAATTAAATCAATTTATATATTGTTTCAAATTATTGAAATTTTTTCATTTTTTAAAAAAATGATATCTTTTTATTGACAACGCTATTTCATTGTTTTATACTATATGTATAGCAATGGTTTATTGTATATTTTTTGACGATTTTCTATTTTATTTCAAATTTCCACTTAAATATAATAATTCATTGCCTTATTTTAAATAAAAATAAAACTATTAATTATATTTTATTAATTTTAAGGAGGAATTTTTATGAGTAGAGCAATAGAGTTTGTAGGAACTGCTATAGGAGATACTATAGGTCTTGTTATTGCTAATGTAGATAAAAGTGTCTTGGAGAAGATGAATTTTGAGACAAAATACCGTTCTATTGGTATTATCGGCGGAAGAACAGGAGCAGGTCCTCATATCATGGCAGCTGATGAAGCTGTAAAAGCTACTAACACTGAAATTGTTTCTATACAATTGGCTCGTGATACTAAAGGCGGAGCAGGTCATGGTAACTTGATTATCTTCGGTTCAGATGATGTATCAGATTCAAGACGTGCAGTTGAAGTTGCTTTAAAAGATTTAGACAGAACTTTCGGAGATGTTTATGGAAATGAAGCTGGACATATAGAACTTCAATATACAGCTAGAGCTAGTTATGCTTGTAATAAAGCTTTCGGTGCTCCTATAGGAAAAGCTTTCGGTATTTGTGTAGGTGCTCCTGCAGCTATAGGAGTAGTTATGGCAGATACTGCAGTTAAAGCTGCTAATGTTGAAGTTGTTGGATATGCTTCACCAGCAAATGGTACTAGTTTTTCAAATGAGGTTATATTACAAATATGTGGTGATTCAGGTGCTGTTAGACAGGCTATAATAGCTGCTAGAGAAATAGGCTGTGAATTATTGGGTACTTTGGGTGCTACACCTAAAAATGACAGACCTTCATATATAATTTAATTTAACTATTAGGAGAAGTTCATGAAATCTAAAAGATTTGAAATATTAAGAAACAGACCTGTAAATCAGGACGGATTTGTAGGCGAATGGCCTGAAGTTGGTCTTGTAGCTATGGATGGCCCTAATGATCCTAAACCTAGTATAAAAATAGTAAATGGCAAAATAATTGAGCTTGATGGCAAAAAAGCTGAAGATTTTGACTTTATAGATACATTTATTGCTAATTACTCTATCAATATAGAAAATGCTGAAAAAGCTATGGCTATTGATTCTAAAAAAATAGCTCTTATGTTATGTGACCCTAATGTAACAAGAAGCGAAATCATTCCTATAACAACTTCTATAACTCCTGCTAAAATATCAGAAGTTATGAGCTGTATGAATGTTGTTGAAATGATGATGGCTTTACAAAAAATGAGAGCTAGAAAAACTCCTTCAAATCAATGTCACGTTACTAATGTTAAAGACAATCCTATACAAATAGCAGCAGATGCGGCAGAAGCAGCTGTTAGAGGTTTCGATGAAGAAGAAACTACAGTAGGTATTGTACGTTATGCACCTTTTAATGCTTTAGGCTTATTGGTAGGTGCTCAAGTTGGAAGACCTGGTATACTTACTCAATGTTCATTAGAAGAAGCTACTGAATTGTTATTAGGTATGAGAGGCTTAACTTGTTATGCTGAAACAATTTCTGTATATGGTACTGAAAGAGTATTCACAGATGGAGACGATACTCCATATTCTAAAGCTTTCTTAGCATCATCTTATGCTTCACGCGGTTTGAAAATGCGTTTTACTTCTGGTACAGGAAGTGAAGTACAAATGGGATATGCTGAAGGTAAATCTATGTTGTACTTGGAAGCTAGATGTGTATTCATCACAAAAGGTGCCGGAGTACAAGGTTTACAGAATGGTTCTATAAGCTGTATAGGTGTTCCTGGCGGAGTTCCTAGCGGTATTAGAGCAGTTTTAGCTGAAAACTTAATTACAGAATGTTTGGACTTAGAGGTTGCTTCCGGTAATGACCAAACTTTCTCTCACTCAGATATAAGAAGAACAGCAAGAATGTTAATGCAGTTCCTACCTGGTACTGACTTCATATTCTCTGGTTATAGTTCTACTCCTAACTATGATAACATGTTTGCAGGTTCTAACTTCGATGCTGAAGACTTTGATGATATCAATGTATTACAAAGAGACTTAAAAGTTGACGGCGGATTAAGACCTGTAAAAGAAGAAGAAATAATAGCTGTTAGAAATAAAGCTGCAAGAGCTATGCAGGCTATATTTGCTGATTTAGGATTCCCTGAAATCACAGATGAAGAAGTAGAAGCTGCAACTTATGCTCATGGTAGTAAAGATATGCCAGACAGAAATGTTGTAGAAGATTTAAAAGCAGCACAAAGTATCTTAACTAATGGAATAACAGGTTTAGATGTAGTTAAAGCTTTATATAGAAAAGGCTTTGAAGATGTTGCTCAAAGCGTTTTGAATATGTTAAAACAACGTGTTGCTGGAGACTATTTGCATACTTCTGCTATCATTGATAGAAACGGTTATGTTATTAGTGCTGTTAATGATGTTAATGATTATCATGGTCCTAGTACTGGTTATCAAATAAGCAAAGAACGTTGGGAAGAAATTAAAAATATTCCTAATGCTATTAGCCCAGATTCTATTTAAGGAGTAAGTAATGAATATAGATGAAAAAACTCTAAAATTGATAGTTAGTGAAGTTATAAAAAATATTAATAGTCAAAATAATAATACAAATAGCAGTACTTCTGTAAGTTCTAACCCTAATCCAAATGTAAGTACTGATCATCAAGCTCCTCCTCCTCTTAATTTCAAAGAGTTAGGTAAAGCTGAAGTTGGTAAAAATAAATCTGAAGTTGTAATAGGTATAGCTCCTTCTTTCGGACTTCATCAAACTGAAACTATAGTTCATATACCTCATTCTCAAGTATTAAGAGAATTAATTGCTGGTATAGAAGAGGAAGGATTGAAAGCTCGTATATTGCGTTTCTTACATACATCAGATGTTTCTTTCATAGCTAATGCTGCTGCAAAATATAGCGGTTCAGGAATAGGTATAGGAATACAGTCAAAAGGTACTACAGTTATACACCAAAAAGATTTGCTTCCTTTGAGTAATGTTGAATTATTCCCACAAGCTCCTCTTTTGGATTTGCCTACTTTCAGAGCTATAGGTAAGAATGCTGCTAAATATGCTAAAGGTGAATCTCCAACTCCTGTTCCTGTTCGTAATGATCAGATGGCTCGTCCTAAATATCAGGCTATAGCTGCTTTACTTCATATAAAAGAAACAGAGCATGTTATAGATAATGCAGATCCTATAGAACTATCAATTTCATTATAATAATTTATAAGGAGATAAAATATGGATGAACAACTTTTAGAGAAAATGATAAAAGAAATAGTTAGTAATATTAATAATACAAGCAATTCAAGAAGCATTTCTAATAGCAGTGTTGAGATTAGTGCTAAAGATTATCCTTTAGGTTATAATAGAAAAGATTTGATAAAAACTTCTACAGGAAAAAGTTTAGATGATATTACATTAGATGCGGTAATGAATGATAGAGTTGGCCCTAATGATGTTCGTATTACAGCAGAAACTTTGGAATATCAGGCTAAAATTGCAGAATCTGTTGGCAGAAAAATATTTGCTATGAATTTGAGAAGAGCTGCTGAATTAACAAGAATAAGCGATGACAGAATATTAGAGATATATAATGCTTTAAGACCTTTCAGATCAACTAAAGCAGAATTAATTGCTATAGCTGATGAATTAGAAAGTAAATATTCAGCTAAAATATCTGCTTCTTTAGTTAGAGAGGCTGCTGAAGTTTATGAAAAGAGAGATCGTTTAAGAAGAAAATAATTAAAAAGCTAATAGCGAGCCGAAGCCAGCAAATAAATTCATTTATTTGCTGATTATGGGCTGACCAAGTAGGCACCTTTAAAGGTGGGCGAGCATAGCAACAATAGGAAATGTCAATGAAATATATTGCAGGAATAGACATAGGCAATTCTACTACTGAAATTGCAGTTGCTAAGATTAGTGATAATAATGATGTAGAATTTATCTCTAGTGATTTAGTATTTACTACAGGTATAAAAGGTACTTTTTCCAATAAGCATGGTATTTTCGGAGTTTTGAAAAAGAGCTTGGATAAAGTTAATCTTACAATAGAAGATATATCTTTGATAAGAATAAACGAAGCTACACCTGTAATAGGGGATGTTGCAATGGAAACTATAACAGAAACCGTTGTAACAGAATCAACTATGATAGGACATAACCCAAAAACACCAGGCGGATCTGGAATAGGTATAGGGAAAAGCGTACTTTATGATGATATTTCTAAAATAAATAAAGGCGAAGATGTAATAATAGTTGTTCCTAATAGCATAGATTTTAAGGATGTGGCTAATTCTGTTAATAATGCCATATCAAAAGGTATTAATGTTAATGGACTTATTTTACAAAAAGATGATGGTGTTCTTGTACAAAATAGGATTAAGAATAATATTCCTATAGTTGATGAAGTACTTCTTATAGATAAAGTTCCTATAGGAATGCTTTGTGCACTTGAGGTAGCTTTGCCTGGTAAAGTAATTGAAACATTATCAAATCCTTATGGTATAGCAACAGTATTTAATTTATCACCGGAAGAAACACAATCCGTTGTACCTATAGCTAGAGCTTTAATAGGAAACCGTTCTGCAGTTGTAATAAAAACTCCTGAAGGAAATGTTAAAGAGAGAAGAATACCAGCTGGTAAATTAAAAATAATTGATGCCAGAAAAAGTTTAGAAGTGGATATAGAGGCAGGTGCTGAAAAAATAATGTCTACTATAAACAAGGCAACAGATATAGAAGATATTATTGGCGAACCTGGTACTAATATAGGCGGTATGATAGAAAAAGTTAGGCAGACTATGGCTAAACTTACGAATAAAGATAAAGATGATATTAAGATTCGTGATTTGCTAGCTGTTGATACTTTTGTTCCTAGAAGTGTAAAAGGCGGACTTGCTAATGAATTTTCTATGGAAAGTGCTGTTGGTATTGCTAGTATGGTAAAATCTGATAGGCTTCAAATGGAAATAATTGCAAATGAGCTTAAGAAAGATTTGAATATCAATGTTGAAATAGGCGGAGTTGAAGCTGATATGGCTATATTGGGTGCTTTGACTACTCCCGGTTCATCTTCTCCTTTGGCTATAATAGACATGGGGGCAGGAAGTACAGATGCTTCTCTAATAGATAAAGACGGCAAAATATCATATACGCATTTAGCTGGTGCCGGAAATATGGTTACTCTTTTGATAAATTCTGAATTAGGATTAGATGATCTTGAAATGGCTGAAAGAATAAAAAAATATCCTTTGGCTAAAGTTGAAAGTGTATTTCATATAAGACATGAAGACGGTACAGTACAGTTTTTCAAAGAGCCTTTAGATCCTAAATTATTTGCTAGAGTTATAGTGGTAGAAGAAAATAATTTTGTTCCTATAGATTCTGATATACCATTAGAGAAAATAAGAATTGTAAGAAGAACAGCAAAAGAAAAAGTATTTGTATTTAATTCTATAAGAGCATTGGAAACAGTAAGTTCTACAGGTAATATAAGAGATATACCTTTCGTAGTATTGGTTGGAGGTTCATCATTAGATTTTGAAATACCTCAAATGGTTATGGATGCTTTATCACATTATAAAATAGTTGCCGGCAGAGGTAACATAAGAGGTAAAGAAGGACCTAGAAATGCAGTTGCTACAGGTCTTATATTAGATTATGTTAGAGCAATGAGGAATAGCTAATATGGATATACCATCTATTATTATATATGACTTAGGAAATACAGATTCAAAATTAATGGATCAGGTTTTATATGGAATAGAGGAGGAAGGAATTCCTTATATATTTGAAAAGAAAGAGATTGGTGAGTATAGAGATGTAAAAGAAGCATCTTATAAGGCGGCTATTGCTTCTCAGTTATCTGTTGGGGTAGCTGCTGACAATGAATATATAGCGGTGCATTATGCTAATTTAGATGAAAATACTCCTTTGTTTTTCTATCCTGTTAAATCAATGAATATTCAGAATATGAGAAGCGTTGGAGCTAATTCAGCTAGACTTGTTAAGGGAATTTATTTCATACTTAATGATTAATTTGAGGGAAAATTTATGGAACTTGGTTTAAATGATGCTTTTAGTATGGCTTTGGAGGCATTGAAGAAAGCAGGAAGTATACATGTTGATGTTTGTATTTCCATTGTGAATAGTCATGGAGAAGAGATTTTCTTCTGCAAAATGGATAATGCTCTTAAAATAAGCGAGAAATTAGCTTTTAAAAAGGCTTACAGCAGTGTATCATTAAAAGTTCCTACTTCTGAAATAAAGAAACTTATTGATGATAGTTTATGCGGACTTGATACTGCTATGTCTGGTGAACTTGTTATGTTCGGCGGAGGAATTCCTATATTCAAAGATGGTAAATTATTAGGAGCTATCGGAGTAAGCGGAGGTGCTGTAGAAGAAGATATTCTTATAGCTAAGTCTGCTTTAGAGGTATTTAATAAATAATTTTTATGGAGATAATATATGGATGAGAAATTGATTGAATCTATAGTAAGAGAAGTTGCTAAGAATATAAACATATTGGAATCCAATAACAATACAAATACACTTGGTATATTTGATACTATGAAAGAAGCTATTGAATATGCAAGTATAGCACAGAAAAAGTTTTTATGCTCTACTTTATCAGAGAGAAAAAGAATAACTGATTCTATAAGAAATAAATTAAGACCTCTAGTTAAAGAGATGTCTATTATGGCTGTAGAAGAAAGTAAAATGGGAAGAGTAGAGGATAAAATTAATAAAAATACATTAGCTATAGAAAGATGTACTGGAGTTGAGGATTTACATACTGGTGCTTTGACAGGAGATGACGGATTAAGTTTATTAGAATTTTCTCCATTTGGGGTTATTGGTGCTATAACTCCTGTTACAAATCCTACAGAAACAATAATATGTAATAGTATAAATATGCTTTCAGCTGGAAATAGTGTTGTTTTCAGTCCGCATCCTAGTGCTGTTAAAGTTTCTAATTGGCTTGTTACAAAAATTAATGAAGCTATAATAGAGGCAGGCGGAGAAAGAAATTTAGTAGTTACAGTTTCAAAAGCTTCAGTTGAAGAAGTTGATTATATGATGGAAAGCCCTAAAATTAATGCTTTATGTATTACAGGCGGTATGCCTATAGTTATTAAAGGATTAAAAAGCGGTAAGAAAACTATAGGAGCAGGTGCAGGAAATCCTCCTGTTATAGTTGATGAAACTGCTGATATAGAACAGGCCGCTGCTGATATAGTTGCTGGTGCTTCTCTTGATAATAATATGCCTTGTATAGCTGAAAAAGAAGTTTTGGCTGTTGATTCTATATTTGATTATTTGATGTTCAATATGGAAAAAAATAATGCTTTTAAGATTTCTAAAAAAGAAGATATGATGAAATTAGAAAAAGCTCTTATAAATCCTGACGGAACTGTAAATAAAAAATTTGTGGGTAAAGATGCTAAATATATATTAGACACTTTGGGCATAGAATGTTCTTATGATCCTAGACTTATAATAATGGAAACTCATAAGGAACATCCTTTTGCTGTTGAAGAGCTTATGATGCCTGTGCTTCCTTTGATAAGATGTAAAGATTTTGATGAGGCTTTAGACTTGGCTGTTAGATTAGAAAACGGATGCAGACATACAGCTGCTATGCATTCTAAGCATATTGACAGATTGACTATAGCTCCTAGAAGATTGCAGACAACAATATTTGTTAAGAATGCACCTTCTTATGCCGGTATAGGTTTAGGCGGAGAGGGATATACTAGCTTTACATTGGCAAGCAGTACAGGAGATGGTATTACTAGTACAATAACATTTACTAGAAAAAGAAGATGCGTATTAAAAAATGGATTATTTGTTAGATAAATAATTATATTTTTATATACTTAAATATAAGAGGAAATTAATTATTATGGAATATGCTTTAGGTATGATAGAAACTCATGGTCATACAGCTGCTATTGAGGCTTTAGATGCAGCAAATAAGGCTAGTAATATAATTTTGCCTTCTATGGTGCATGTTGGAAGCGGTAGAATTGCAATTTCATTTTTTGGGGATGTTTCCGCTGTTAAAGTTGCTGTTGACTGTGGAGTTGCCGCTGCTGAAAAAGTTGGAAAGGTTTTAGGCAGTAATGTAATAGCCAGATTAGATAAACAAGTTCTTGATACTCTTTTTGCTTATGCATCTTCTGACAATAATAATATAGTTGAAGAC
>NZ_CALXYQ010000066.1 GCF_944393015.1 uncultured Brachyspira sp. | reverse complement strand
TCTTCTAACTCTTCATCAGATATCTCTGACATAGTATAGTTATTTTCTCTGTAATCATCTACTATATCTTCTTCATTTTCATTAACATAACCATCGTCTATCTCTTCTAACTCTTCATCAGATATTTCTGACATAGTATAATTATTTTCTCTATAATCATCTACTATATCTTCTTCATTTTTTGATGATTCTGCCTCATTGATTTCAACATCTTTAGTTATTAAATCAAGTTCATTTCCAGATAACTGTATAACATCATCATCATTATCTATTACTGTTATATAATTTGATTCATCTATATAATCAACATTATCTATATCAGGAACTACAACATTTCTATCATTGTATTGTATATTAATATCATCTTCTTTTAAATTATCTTCTTTTATTAAATCTATTTCTTTTGGCTCTTCGTCATCTATTTCAGGCAATTCTAAATCTTCATTTACAGTTAATGAATCATCATTATCAATAACTAAAGAATTATCATCATCTAAGTCAGGTACTTCTATTTCCTCATCTTCTTCATCATTTACAATATTATCATCGTTATTAGTTGTCTGATTATTAAAGAAAGAACTCAAATCAAATTCTTCAACTGAGTCAATAGATTCTAATTCTTCTTCTGTAAGAGCATCTTTTTCAGACACTTCTTTCATAAGAATATCTTGCTCTTCAGAATATATATGCTGAACAACATAATTTTGCTCATCAGAAAATTCAGCATCTTCAACATCTATATTGTCTTTGGCATAAGAAGTTCTTTTTACTTTTGTACCATCTTCCAATTCTATTAATGTATACTTATCTAATGATAATTCATCACTAGAATTGTCTTCTAAAGTATCAGAATCTTTTTCATTATTTTCTTCTGTGTTTTCAGTATTTTCTAAAACAGATAAATCATCATTATTATTTTCTGTAGTTTCTTCAACTATTTCATCAGATGGAGATTCTTCTTCATCTAAAATATTATCAATATCAAGAAGCTCTTCATCGCTATATTCTTTCATCTCCAAATCTGGCTTCTTTTCTGATGAAGCTGATTCTTCTTCTATATTTTCATTGATATTTTCTTCTGTGTTTTCAGTATTTTCTAAAACAGATGAATCATCATTATTATTTTCTGTAGTTTCTTCAACTATTTCATCAGATGGAGATTCTTCTTCATCTAAAATATTATCAATATCAAGAAGCTCTTCATCACTATATTCTTTCATCTCCAAATCTGGCTTCTCTTCTGATGAAGCTGATTCTTTTTCTATATTCTCATTGATATTTTCTTCTGTGTTTTCAGGATTTTCTAAAACATCATTATTATTTTCTGCAGACTCTTCAGATATATCATCAGATGGAGATTCTTCTTCATCTAAGATATTATCAATATCAAGAAGTTCTTCATCGGTATATTCTTTCATTTCCAAATTTGGATTTTCTTCTGATGAAGCAGGTTTTTCCTCTATATTATCATTGATATTTTCTTCTGTGTTTTCAGTATTTTCTAAAACAGATAAATCATCATTATTATTTTCTGCAGACTCTTCAGATATATCATCAGATGGAGATTCTTCTTCATCTAAGATATTATCAATATCAAGAAGTTCTTCATCGGTATATTCTTTCATTTCCAAATTTGGATTTTCTTCTGATGAAGCAGGTTTTTCCTCTATATTATCATTGATATTTTCTTCTGTGTTTTCAGTATTTTCTAAAACAGATAAATCATCATTATTATTTTCTGCAGACTCTTCAGATATATCATCAGATGGAGATTCTTCTTCATCTAAAATATTATCAATATCAAGAAGCTCTTCATCACTATATTCTTTCATCTCCAAATCTGGCTTCTCTTCTGATAATGATTCATTTTCTTCTAATGAAGCAGCAGATTCTTCTTCTATATTTTCATTAATATTTTCTTCTAAATTTTCAAGTTCTTCTAAAGCAGATAAACCTTCATCAAGTACTTCTTCATCTTCTTTAGTTAAACCTTCTTCTGATATATCATTAAGAAGCTCTTCATCGGTATATTCTTTTGCTTCTAAATCTGGACTTTCTTCTGATGAAGCAGATTCTTCTTCTATATTCTCATTGATATTTTCTTCTAAATTTTCAAGCTCTTCTAAAGCAGATAAGCCTTCATCATTATTTTCTGCAATTTCTTCAACTATTTCATTAGATAGAGTTTCTTCCTCATCATCTAAGAGATTGTTAATATCAAGAAGTTCTTCATCGGTATATTCTTTCATATTTAAACCTGATTCTTCTTCTGAAGCATCATCATTTAAATATTCTTCATCATTATCTTCTTCTGTATTTTGAATATTTTCTAATCCAATTAAATCTTCAATATTAATATCTTTAGATGAGTTATTTTCAGGATTCTCATTTGAATCACTTGGCAAATCTTTTAAAGTATCTTCTAAATCATTTAGATCTGATTCACCTAAACGTATAGTTTCATCTTTAATATCTTCATTTAATAAATTATCAGCACCAATTAAATCATCTATATTAATATCTTCTATTGATTTATTATCACCTTTTATATCATCTGATAATTCTTTTAAATTACTTTCTAAACTATCTAAATCTGATTCATCTGAACCAATATTATTGTCTTCAGCATTACTTTCTTCATTTGATGTAGATTCTGCCGAAATTAAATCTTCTGACTCACTATTATATTCCAAAGCATCATCTTTTTTAAAGCTTTCATCTAAATTAAAATCTTCAACAGTTTCAATATTGCTTAATTCATAACCTTCTAAAGATTCCTCTTCAGATTCTTTATGTATATCATTTTCTTCTTTAGAATATATATTATTTATTATTTCAGATTGTTCTTTTGTTAATTCTGATGTATTTTCTGGTTCTTCTTCAACTTTAATTTCTTCTTCATTATCAATATTACCAGCATTTGGAAATAGTTTAGACATATCCATTTCAGAATCAACTATTTCTCCTGCCACTTCTATATCATTTTCTGATAAGCTTAAAGTTTCCTGAAGATTTTTATAATTTTTATTTTCTTCTTCTGAATAAGCATTATTACTTATTTCTGTTCCTTCTTTACCTTCTAAATAATCATTAATATTTACAGAATTTTCTTTTTCCTCATATTCTTTAGTTGTTATTGTACCATTTATTTTAGGAGTTTCTTTGTCAGAATTGCCTACAGCTATTACAGGGAATTCATTTTCATTAATATCTATAGTTCTTTCTAGGAATTTATTTATTTCATACTCATCAAGGGGGATGTCTTTATTTTTTTCAAAAACACTAGCGAACTCTTTTTCCACTATCAATTCTCTTCATAATTTTTTCTTATAGTTGAATATCTTTTTTGTATATTAATCGTAGTATCATTAGTTATCGGCATATTATAATCAAATCCGATAGGTAAAAAACCCAATTCAGTCATTCCTCCGCAAATTTCTAAAACTTCAGACACTGAAATGCCATATTTACAAAAATATACTCCCTGATTAACAACAGCTCCTTTTACTGTAATACTAATTAATTTATTATTTGCATTTTTAGATTCATAAAGAAAATTTATAAACATACCAAATACAAATATCAATAATGTAAAAGATAAACAAAGTATTCTATCTCTCATAATATTATCGGTTACTATCTTACGTAACTATATAAATTTATTTAATGATATCATTCTTTTTATTTGTAGTCAAGATTTCCATTAATTAATATATAATAATTATATTTTTTACTTGAATATTTACTTAATAGTAGTATACTATTAAGAATATTATATTTATTTCCGATTATTATTAAAAATAAATTATATGGTGTTATTATATGTTTGATTTAGATGTAGTAAATGCTTTTAGCAAAGGTACAGTAATTATATTAAAAAGTTATTTCAATTCAAAAGTTGGAAAAGGTGATGTAAGAATATACAGAAATGCCAATCATGTTGGAGGCGTTATAGTATTTGTAGGCATTACTGGAGATTTAAGCGGAAGACTTATGTTTAATATGAGCAAAGCAACTGCTTTTAAATTGGCTTCAGCTCTTAATATGGAATCTATAACTTCAATAGATGATATATTTATTGCTACTATTAAAGAATTTGTTAATATGGTTGCTGGAAGTGCTATAAATGATTTATCAACAAAACATATAGATTTAGATATGACTCCTCCTGCAATACTTATGAGTGAGCAAATGTCTATGCTTGAAAAAGAAAATGATAAAATATTATCTATAAATTATAAAACAGAATTGGGTGAAATATTTATGAACTTAATTTTGTTTAATCAAACTAATTGATAATGCCTAAAATAATACAATATCCGTTAATATTATTTATTATAGCTTTAATAGTTAAAATAATTATTGACAATATTTGTATAAGAGTAAAATCAAATAAATTTTTAAATAAACACTTTAAAGACGAAGATAAATTATACTCTTTAGAAGAAGTTTCATCGGCTTTTAGATTAGAAAAAGAACATTTTTCCAAGCTTTTATCCACATTAGAGAAATATCATTATTTTTCTTTCTTTAATAAGAGAGGCGTTACAATGGTAAAAGATTATTATTCAAGATATGAATTAAAATATTTGATACGTCTTTTATCTAAAAAACAAAAGTTAAAGTATTAACTATTACATTATCTCTTTTATAAATAAATCGCTAGATGTAGATAGATCAACCACCTCTAATCCGTCACTAACAGTACCATCAAGATGCTTAACAATAGAAAGTACAGGTCTTAAAGGTAAATTAGGATTTTGTTCTATAACTCTTGCTATAGAGCCATTTGAAAGTTTTACTCTTGTATTATTAGGATAGAATCCTACAGCCTTTTGAAACGCCTTTACAACATCACTGTCAAAATCTTTTTTAGCTAAAGATATTATAATTTTAACAGCTTTATCAGGAGTACATGGAACACCATGTTCGCCTTTAGTTATTAAATTATTGAAAGTATTACAAATAGAAACTATTTTACTGTACAAACTTATATCTTTATTATCTTTTTGAAAAGGATATCCGCTTCCATCATATTTTTCATGATGCTCTAATACAATATCCGCTATATTATCATCTAAATTATCTCTTTTTACTAATTTATAACCTTGTGTAGGGTGTTTTTTCAATATGGCTTCTTCTTCCTTGGTAAGATTAACTTTTGAAAGCAAACTTTCTTGTATAAGTACTTTTCCTATATCATGCACTAAAGCACCAAGCATAATATTAGCCATATCTACTTTAGTAAGATTCAATTCACCTGCAGTAATAGCAGCCAATGTTGCTACATCAACTGCATGTTTATACATAGTTTCATCTTTTCTTTTTAGCATAGAAAGATAAGAGTGGGCATCTTTATTTTCAACAATAGAGGAAAGCATATTATTTACTTCTTTTTTCATAGAATCGAAGTCTATTCCTCCACCCTTTTTAGCTGTTTCATATAATGACTTAGTTTTTTCTATAGTAGATTCCTGTCTTTTAGCAACTTCCAGACTATCTATTTTGAGTATTTTCTTTCCATTCTCTTCCATTATACCTCTTAATACAGGTTTTTTACCGTCTCCGGAAGTATTAACAGTATTTTCTTTTTTTAAATCCAAAAGCTCCATTACACTAACTGTAGTAATAGAATTTCTTTTTAAAGTTTCTATAATATCTTTTGTAATAACAGTTCCAATATCTACAATTCTTTTATCATCGCTATTATATATATTACTAGCTACTTTCATTCCCTCTTTTACTTCATTTAATGGTATAATAATCTTTGGCATTTAGTTCCTCACTATAAATAAATCATTATATTAAAGAATATAATATCATATAGCTGTATATTATCAAGTAAAATTATGTTAATTTATATATATAAAATGTTGGAGCAATTATGAATTTATGTATTTTTTCCAAATCTTATTGATGTTACATTATATTTATTAAGTCTTAATATGAATCTAGCCAATATTACAGCAAAAAATAATGCAGCTACTATAAAATAATTAGCTATAGATACTGTACTCTCATTCTGTATACTATTAAGTCTTTCTGATTTAGAATTTATACTTTCATCTATTGCATTAGCTTCGGATATATTTCCGCTTTCCATAAGTGAGCCTTTTCTCATTCTCAAATTATCTATTTCTTGTATTATAGTATCAGCCTCTCTGTCTTTTTTTATATTCTTATAAAGATTATATCCCCAAGTGCCTATACCTATAAGAGATAAAATAGAAGTTATTATAATCAGCACCAATATAGCAAATTTTCTCTTTTTTATACTTAAATTCGATATATTCAAAGATTTTGACTTTATCTCTTCAATATGATCTGCAAGTTCTTTTGATTCTGGATATGTTAATTTAGCTTCTTCTATACATGATAAAAGATTAAGCATAGATTTATATCTCTCAGATCTTTGAAAACCTAAATAATATTTATCTATCTCTTTTATTTTATCTTCTACAGTATGTTTAACTATTTTAGGCTTTAAAAAATATGATTTTTTTTTCTTCTTTTTTTTATTTTCATCTTCTGAAGTTTCATTTACTTCTTCATTATCATTATCTAAAAGATTAATATTATTTTCATTGCTGCTATCAACAAAGCCTTTATCTAATTTTCTAATTCCTCCTAATGTACTTTCCTGACTTACTGTATTTCCATTCTTATCCTTTACCTGCACTCTTATTCCGAATGTATTTCTAAACATAGCTTCGGCACTTTCTACACTAGTATCCTTATTAATAACTATAAAAGCTTTTTGATTTTTCCTAGGATCAGATATTTCAAATAATTTAATATTGTCAGATTTATGAGCACCTTTATATATACCTAAAGATACCCCAAATTCTCTATCAAAAGCATCAAGCAGCTTCGATATAGACATATCTAATGTAATCTTCATAATAAACAACCTTCATCATATAGTTATTTTACCATATTTTACAATAAATAAAACATATAACTATAAAAAAAGAAAAAATCTATAATATAATACTTGATTTTTATTCAGTATAATTTATAATCTAAGCATTAAAATACTTAAATTTATATGTTTTTATATAACATAAGCCGAGATGGCGAAATTGGTAGACGCAGCAGACTCAAAATCTGCCTGAGGCAACTCAGTGAGGGTTCGAGTCCCTCTCTCGGCACATTAAACTACTATAAATGAGTGTGCCTATGAATTACTCAGCTATAATTATAGATGATGATAATAATAGATTGAACAAACTAAAAGCTACTTTAGAAAGTTCTTCTATAAAAGTATTAATAGCTGAAAATTTATATGAACTTATAAGCAAAATATATAAATATAGTGTAAAAATTCTGGTATTTAATCCTAACCTTGTATGGATCAATGTTATAGAATTCATCACAGAACTAAAAAAACTTCCTAATTACGATGAATTTACAATATTCTTTTTATATGAAGATATAGATATAGACTTGGAAAAAGAGGCAAAAAAACATAATATAATATGTATGAAATATCCTCTTCATATAAATAAATTAATAACGATAATAGAGTCTTTATGATTCTACCATAAATTTTATAAAGAAAGTAGTTCCTTCATCTGGTATTGATTCTACATCTATAGTTCCATTATGTTCTGATATAATCTTTTCAACAGTAGAAAGTCCTATACCTGTACCCTTTTCTTTAGATGTAAAATAAGGCTCAAATATTTTATGTAAATTATTCTTTTCGATTCCAATACCTGTATCTGTAATACTGATGATAAAAAACTCATTCAAATCTATAATTTCATGGTATGATGATATATATATAACAGATCTTGATGACTTTTCCATAGCTTCTATTGCATTTTTAATCAAATTTCTAAAAGCCATTATTAATTTTTCTCTATCCATATTAATAAAATGATCATGTTTACTCAATACTACACTAAATTTAATAGTATTTATATTCTTAAAGGACTCTAAAACTTCTATTAAAGCTCCATTAATAGACTGCTTTTCATCAGAAAGTTTAATAACAAATGAAAATTCAGAAAAAGATCTCACCAAATTAGAAATTACATTGGCATTTTTTATTATTATGCTAGAAGAATTTTTAGCTCTTGCCACATCTTTTTCAGTCATATTTACAGATATTTTTCTATCTATAAGTTCCGCATTCATTATTATAGGCATAAGAGGGTTTTTTATCTCATGAGCTACTTTTATAGCCGCTTCTCTCCAAGTTTCAAGTCTTGCCCTAGTATTTTCTCTATCTCTATGATATTTTAATGCCCTAGCCATTACATTGAATCTATGTATCAAATTTCTCATATCATGTACTCCGCCAAGCTTCATATCTATATTAAAATCAGCATTGGTTATGGAATTTGTGGCATTAAGTATTAAACTTATAGGTCTTGTTATAAGTCTTGATAAAGCTATTCCTAATATTATTGAAAAAAATGCAGATATACCAAGAACAAATATATAAAGCAAACTAAGTATCATAGAAAATTCATTAGTGAACATATTTACAGAGTTATATATTCTGAAAGTTTCCAAAGCATTATTTCTTATTTTTATATAATTATTCGGCATAGTTTCAGACCATATCACATAATTATTGCTATATGATAATGGTATAATAGCATTAACATAAAATGAGCCGTTATATTCACTATTAATAAATAATGTATTAGTATTAGTTAATTTATAATTAATATCAAGAGGTATATAATTGGCAGAATTAAAAAAAATTATATTATTTACATTATAGGAATTTGATAAAAACACTATATTATTAAAATATTCTGAATTCCTTATGTTTTGGCTTATATCTTCATACTCAGAATAGCCTGTTCCTAAATTATAAAACAAATCATTAAAATAGTTTATACCAACTTTTTCTATAATTTCAGACATAAAGGCTTGTTTTTCACTTATTTCTCTATTTGAAATATCTATTACATATTCTACAGAACTATTTATATTCTGATCTAAAAATAAATTTAAATTTGTTTTAATTATATATGTTGATATTTTACTTATAACTATACTTGGAAGAACAGTCATAAGTCCCATAATCAATACTATTACCAATTTTAAATGAGATCCTTCTTTTTTCATTATAGCATCGACTATAAATTTAATTATAACTATAACACCTATTATGATGCTTGTAAGAGGGAAAAACATTACAGAAAACATATAAAATTGATTTGTAATGTTAGGTTCATAGATAAAACTGCTTATCCATAAAGTGGCTATCAAATTCACTAAAGTAAAAAAACATATAAGGCTTGGAAATAATATTCCATACCTGTTTTTTATTTTTAACAGTATTTTTTTTATAAAATTCATAATATAATTATTGCTTAAGCATATCTTTTAATATAATTTTCATATCATCTATATTTTTTAATTGTACAGCATTAATACCAATCTCTAAAGCAGCATTAACATTATTTATATTATCATCTATAAATAAGCATTCATCAGCTTTTAAAGAGAATTTATTTAAAAAATATTCATAAATATCTCTATTAGGTTTAATCATTTTTATATGTGCAGAAATAACTCCTCCGACACAAGTATCATCAAAAAAATCTGTTTCTTTTCTTAATTCCTCAAATGTTTCTGACGGCATATTAGAGAGATAATATATATCATATCCTTTATTTTTATATTCTTTAAGTAAAGAAATATTGTTATGATTTTTATTAAGACATAAAGTTAATGAACTATCGAATAAATCATCTAAACTTTTTTTATATTTAGGATTCATTTCTATAAAAAGTTTTCTAGCATCATTGAAAGCTAAATCACCCTTATCCATAAGATTCCAATTTTTATTTGCAAATGAATTTCGCATAAATTCATCTTTATCTTCATCATCTATATATTTATTCATAAAATCATTTACACTAAATTCATATAATACATTTCCAATATCTGAAACAATATTTTTAATCATAAAAATAACCTTTATATTTAAAAAATAAAAATTTATTAATATTATATTTTCTATAAAATGTTTGTCAAGTATATACATAATTAAGCAATAGAGAAATAAATTTATTAATATTATGTTAATTTTATTATTATAGTCTTGACAAATAATTAAAAAGCATTTATATTGTAGGCAACTCTGCTGTTCTCGTTAAACGATAGTACATTCTTGCGCCAGTATAAATTAATGCATTAGGGATCTGGAGCGAAGCATTAATGATAGGCTCGCCGTTATCGCGATACGGTTTTGAGAAATCAAGGTCATGTTTCTGGGGAACCCACCTGACGAAAATAGTCAGGCGCATTTATGTCGTATACGGCTCAGCGGAGCTTTTTTAATAATACCTACCAACAAATTAAAATCCCAATAGCAAAGAAAACATTTCAAGTAAAATTCGCTTTAGCCGATAACTAATATAGTTTTTTATATCTTTATTATAAGATAACTATATCTAAAGGCTAAATACTATGAATGAAAATAAAAAACAAAAAATAATGAAAACAGTTTTAAGTTTAATGATATCTTTTCTTATCATTTTTATAGTGGCAATGTTCGCACGTGCAGCAAGCAACACCGTATTGCCTGAAAATAACGGCATAGCTGTGTTTATAAATGATTATCTAGATATGATGATGCAGAGAATAGATAAAATAGCTGTAAAAATGAAAATAAAAAGAAACAGCGTATCTGAATATCAAGTTAATTTGATTACTCAATCAATATCTGATTATGTTGGATATAGTATGTACCAGACATCAGATTCACTAAAAGATTTTAAACCTAATAATACTCCTTCAAAAGCACAAATAGATAAATATAAAAATAATTATTACAAAATGACTGTTGAAAACCCATATTTGAGAGGAATGACTGTTTTCAATATTGAAGGAAAAATGCTACTTAATCTATATTTATCAAGAAACAAATCTTGGCCTTTAGAACTTCAGGATAATTTAATAAATGAAATTAAAACAAAAGGTTCATTAGTTTTAAATGCTACAAATGAAAATGCATTTTATATAATGGAATACATAAAAAATCCTTATGGCGAAATAATAATTACTACTAGAAATGATTATGCTTATGTATCTGATATAGCTATGTATTATCAAGTGGCTGATAAAAGACTTTATGTAAGCGATGCTAGAAACTCTGTTTACAATGTAAGAGAAGCTGTCGGCGATAACAATATAGAAAAAGTATCATCTGTTATAAATAGATATGCTTACTATAAAAAACAGCCTAGCTTTATGGTTAATGATTCTCTTTCTGTTTCTATGATAGGTAAAGAATATCCTAATTACTTTGAACTTATAGTACTTGCTATAACAGCATTATTAATACTACTTTGTCAATTATTGATTAAAGCCGTATTATATTTCTTTAAGTATCTTATGCAAGTTAAAAGCAATAAAGATTATGTTGAAAGCATAAAAGGAAATGATGAGCTTATAAATAAAAATATAGTTGATGCACAATTACCTAAATCAAATACTATTGAAGAAATGCCTCCTATTGTTCAAAAGGTACAATATAAAATACCTGAAGAATATCTAAAAGAAAATAATGAAGATAAAAAAGAGGATAAATTCCATATAGGAAAAGATATATTGAATATAGTATCCAACATAAAAGAAGAAATAAATGCATGTAAAAATAAATTTGCTATTGATAAAAAAGATTTAGAAGAAAAAATAGAAAATTTAGAAAATAAAACAGAAGAAATAAAAACTGAAATAGACATTGAAAGTGCATTTGCTAATATCAAAAAGGATTTACAGGAAGAATATGACAGAGCTATGGAAGAAACTTTCTTAGATGATAGCCTTTATGATATGAAAAGTGAAGAAGAAACTTATGATGATATTAAAATCTCAGAAAATGATGATATGATCATAAATGAATATGAAGTAGAAATGCAGGAAGAAAATCATGATATTGCTGCTATCAATGATTATGAAATAGAAATGAAAGAAGAAAATGATGAAGAAATCAGTAATAGTGAAGAGTTTATGTCTATATCTAATGAAGAATTAAATAATACATCTTCCAACTTTATAACTGAAACTTTATCATTAGATGAAAATATATTAAAAGATAAAGTATTGGATAATTCTGAAAAAGAAGAAAACGATTACCAAAAAATCGATAATGAATTTAATAAGCAAATAATAAAAAATGATTTATTATCAAGCTATAAAGAAAAAGAAGAAGAAAAAAATAAAGAGTATGTAAGAAATTTATTTAATAGCAAAAAAAATGAAAATCATATAAAAAATGATTCTCATGAAATTAGTATGGATATATTAAATTCATATAATAAAGCTATCGATAATATAAAAAATAAAAACGAAAATGAAAAATATGAGGATTCTAAAGAGGATGTAAAATCATCTGATTTAGATAATGCATCTAATTCAAGAACAGATGATGTTTTTGCTGCTTTCGATAAAATGTTATCCTCTATAATAAGCAAAGCAGAGGAAGATGCTAAAAGAAGCATAACAAAAAAATAATAGTTATTTAGTAGAGGAGTTAATATGTCTGACAAAAATAAGATATCTATCTTTGTGTATGTATCTATACTTATAAATTTAATAGTTCTTGCCCTATTTATTACATTTGTATTCGGGCTGAAAAAAGATGCTTTTGATGTTGATACAAAGAAACTTGATAGAAATGCTTTAATATGTCAGAATAGTATAGTAAATTTAGTTAAAGATTATGATGAAAGACTTAATAAAATAGTTGAGAGTTATCCTTTTATTAATCTTTTACAGCAGGTTATATTAAATGGAATAGACACTGCAGAGAGAGACAGAATAATATCAATATTCAGAAGCGGAAATTATCCATTTGATACAGTAGCATTATATTTGGCAGATGGAAAGTCAGTATTTTCTTCACCTGTTAAAACTAAGCCTGTAGATTTAGAAAGCTATAAAAACTCTAAAGCAATTGCATTTTTTGATAAAGATTATGACGGCGTATACTTTGTTAAGCCTATAAAAAATGACAGAGGAATAGAAGTAGGATACATAGTAGCAAGTGTATTCAAAAAAATATTTGAAAATACTCCATACAATTTAAATTTTGTAGTACTTTCTAATGGAGTTGTTTATTATAACCCTTCTATAGATATTAACAGCATATCAATAGATAGTTTAACTCAATATATGAACAAAGATATAGGAAGTACTGGAAGTATTGAAGCTGATAATAACACATTTGCATTTTATTCAGGTAAAGTTAAAGATATAGATAATTTCAGTACAGGTATATTAGAGCTTAATGTACCTATAGTTCAAAAATATTTAAAATATATAATATTAGGGCTTTTATCATTATCTTTTATCTTCCTGCTTACAACAGCCTTAGTAGAAAGATTCAAACCTGCTGCTGCTAATAATAATATAGTAAATGATGAACCTGAAGATGATGATATATATGATGAGAGCGAACCTCCTGAAAATAATTATGCTAATTCAAATATTGTAAATGATGAAGAATTTAATATTGATGATTATGATAATGATATAGAAGGTTTGGATGATGAAAGCATAAAATATCTAAATAAAGTAGATAAAATCACAAAAAATAGTAAAATTGATTTGCCTAATTTAGATGAAGTTGAAGATATAAAAGTTGAAGATCATGATGATAATTTGAATAACATAATAGATTATGAAGATGATGATGAAATAAAATTAGATGATGTTTTAGAGGACGGCGGCGAAAAACTTCAAGACGAAGATGAAAATATAAAACTAGATGATTTGTCATCTTTAGATAAAGTATTAGAAAATGAAGAACAAGATGATGATGAAAGTATTAAATTAGAAAATATAGAAAATTTGGACGATGTACTTGATGAACAAAATGATGAGTTAGACGATATACCTAGCTTAGATGAAGTGCTTGATGAAGATAATGAAGAAAAAGACGATGAAGATGTACCTAATCTAGATGATGTACTTGATGAACAAAATGATGAGTTAGACGATATACCTAGCTTAGACGAAGTGCTTGATGAAGATAATGAAGAAAAAGACGATGAAGATGTACCTAATCTAGATGATGTACTTGATGAACAAAA
>NZ_CALXYQ010000065.1 GCF_944393015.1 uncultured Brachyspira sp. | reverse complement strand
TTTTTATATTTATTTTATTTTTTTTTTATATATAAATATATATTTTATTTTTTTTTTTTTTTTTTTTTTTATAATGGAGCTAATGTATGATATTAAGGAGTAATATATGAAAAAATATATTCTTGCTTTGTTGTTGTTGTTTTCTTTTTTGATATCATGCGGTACAAAAACTGCATCTTCATCAAAAAAGATAAGGGTAGGTACTATGGTAAATACTGTTGCTTTGCCTATAGCTTATGCTTTAGAGAAAGGCATGTATTCTAATGAAGGTATTGAAATAGAAATACTTACTTTTGCAAGCGGTGCGCCAATAAATGAAGCTTTTGCAGCTGGTGAAATAGATATTGCTGCAAGCGGTTTGGCTTCAGTATTTGCATTAGCTCAAGGTAATGCAAAATGGATTGGTGAAGTTAATACTACAGGCGGTATGGGAATCTTTGTAAGAAAAGACAGCCCAATAGCTAAAGAAGTAGGAAAAGTTGCTGGAAACACTAATATTTTAGGTAGTGCTGAAACTGTAAAAGGTTTGAATATACTCGGACCTTTAGGAACTACTGCACAATTTAATGCTATAGGTTATGCTAAGAAATTCGGACTTAGCGGAACTGACATTAAAATGATACATATGGATAATGGTCCTGCTTATCAGGCATTCGTAGCAGGAGAGGGAGATGCTATAGCTGCTAGTCCTCCTCATTCTTTCCAAGCTAGAGAAGCAGGATATGTTTTGGCTGCTACTTTTGAAGATGCTACTGATGTTGTATCTATGGATGGTATATATGTAGGTAATAAATTCTTAGAAGATAGAAGAGATGAAGTAGTAAAATTCATTAGAGCAACTTATAAAGCTTCTGAAATACTTTCTGACTATAAAACAAGATATGATTTTGAAAAAGATTGGTTTGAAAGAAACGGAAGAGTTTATGATGACAAAACTTTAGATAATGATATTAATTATAAAGTTTATGTTACTCCGGCTATGATGCAGGAAGAAACTTATGTGTTTGGTGATGGTATGACAGGTACAGCAGAATTCTTCTATGAAGATAATAAAATATCTAAAGATACATTACCAAATGTTCAAAAATCCTATGATGTTTCTGTTATAAAAGAAGCATTAGGAATAGATGTGAAAGTTGATCAATAATTAAAATAAATAACTAGGGGGATACATGAAAAGTGTTAAATATACTTTAATATCGGTATTGTCAATATTTGTATTATTATTCGTGTGGTATTTAGTTACTGATGTGATGAAGATATTTACACCATCTCTGCTCCCTAGCCCCATAACGGTTATAAAGACTTTTATAGTAAAACTGTATGACAGTTCGCCCGATGGAGCTACTATGATAGAGCATATGGCTTCAAGCTTGCAGATAACTTTAATAGGTTATTTCTTAGGCTTAATCATAGGAATTCCATTGGGGATATTAATGGCTTGGTATAAGCCTGTAGATATGTTTGTAAGACCTCTTTTTGATTTGCTTCGTCCGATTCCTGGAATAGCTTGGATACCTCTTATGATAATATTTTTTGGTATAGGTATAATGTCCAAAGCTATGGTAATATTCTTATCTTCATTTATAGCATGCGTAGTTAATTCTTATAGCGGAATTAGACAAACCAAAGATGTTCATATTTGGGTTGGAAAAACTTCAGGTGCTTCTAATTGGCAATTATTATATATGATAGCTATACCAACTTCTATACCTATGATTTTAACAGGTGTTAGATCAGCATTAGGAGCTTCTTGGACTGCTTTGGTAGCTGCAGAATTATTAGCTTCTACTAAAGGACTTGGTTTTATGATACAGCAGTCAAGAGGTATGTATAGAACAGATATTATTATAGCTGGAATGATAGCTATAGGTATTATAGGGTCTATATTAACATATTTAATAAGTTTGATTGAAAAATTAATACTAAGAGGAGCAAAATGGTGATGAAAAGTAATAAATTTAAAGATGCATATTTATCATTTTTTGCTGCTGTAACATCTATTGTAGTTTTTATTATATTATGGCAGTTAGCAGTTTCTTTTAGTGATTTAGGTAAATTAATGCCTGGACCTTTTACTGTAATATATAATTTCTTCTATACATTAGTAAAACCTATTGGTAAATATTCTATTATAGGACATATAGCTTGGAGTTTGTCTAGGGTTTTAATAGCTTATGTTGCTGCTGCAATATTGGGCATCACTTTAGGCGTTTTAATGGGTTGGAATAGATATATTTGTGCTATATTTGATCCTATATATCAATTAATAAGACCTATACCTCCTATAGCTTGGATTCCAATAGCTATATTATGGTTCGGACTTGGAGAGCTTTCTAAATATTTTTTAATATTTTTAGCTGCTTTCAATACAATAACTTTGAATGCTTATTACGGAGCAAAAAGTGTTGATAAAACATTAATAGGTGCTTCAAAAATGCTTGGAGCTAATGAATTACAAACTTTATTTACTGTGGTATTGCCTTCATCTGTACCTGTAATATTTGCTGGTTTGCAGGTGGCAGTTTCTGTTAGCTGGGCTACTGTTGTTGGTGCTGAGATGGTGAGATCTTCTGAAGGAGCAGGTTGGGTTATAATTAATGGACAGGAAACTAATAATACTACACAGATATTAGTTGGTATAATGGCAATAGGTATAGTTGGATATATTTTGGCTATCATTATGAGAAAAGTAGAGGATAAATTATGCTCATGGAACAAGAATTCGTAAAAAACATGATAGAACTGAAAAATATTTCTAAAACTTTTGTTACTAAAAATGCTAATTTTGAAGTAATAAAATCATTGGATTTAAAAGTTAAAGAGAATGAATTTTTAGCTTTTTTTGGTCCCGGTCAATGCGGAAAGACTACGATTGTTAACATAATTGCCGGACTTGAAAAGCCTACATCCGGAGAGGTTATAGTTAATAATAAGCCTGTTAAAGGACCTGGTATAGATAGAGGTGTAGTATATCAGACTATATCTTTATTCCCATGGTATACAGTGATGGGCAATGTAGAGTATGGACCTAGAATCAGAGGCGTTGATAAAAAAACAAGAAGAGAAAAAGCACAATACTATATAGATTTGGTTGGACTTAAAGGTTTTGAAAATTCTTATCCTATTCAAATTTCAGGCGGTATGAAGCAGAGGGTTGGTATTGCAAGAGCGTATTGCAATGAACCTGCCGTTATGCTTATGGATGAACCTTTCGGAGCTTTGGATGCACAGACTAGGTATCTTATGCAGGAAGAGTTAATTAGAATATGGGAAAAAGAAAAAAGAACAATAGTATTCGTTACAAATAATGTAGAAGAGGCTATATATCTTGCTGACAGGATTATAGTTTTAAATGAATGTCCTACTTCTATAGATAAAGAGTATATTATTGATTTGCCAAGACCTAGAAGCTATGTAGATAGTAAGTTTTTAAGTTTAAGGAAAGAATTATCTGCATTAGTATCTGATAGAATAGTTTAATTATTATTAAGAGTTGTATTTTATGGAAAAAGAAATTAAAGTAAAAGTTAATAATTTAGTTAAAAAATTTGGTGATTTGCTTGTTTTAGATAATATTTCATTTAATGTTAATAAAGGTGATTTATTATGTGTCGTTGGACCTACAGGCTGCGGAAAAACTACTTTCTTGAATAGCTTAACTAAACTTTATGATATAACATCTGGTGAGATACTTATTGATGATGAACCTGTAAATTTGAAAAAACATAATATAGCATATATATTTCAAGAAAATTCAACTATGCCTTGGAGAAATGTTGAGGAGAATGTGGCATTTAGTCTTGATGTAAAAAAGATACCTAAAGAAGAAAAGAAAAGAAGGGTAGATGAATTTATTGATATAGTAGGGCTTAGTAAGTTTAGAAAATATTATCCTTATGAGTTATCAGCTAGTATGCTTCAAAGGGTTGTTATAGCTAGAGCTTTTGCTATGTATCCTGAGCTTTTGCTTATGGATGAGCCTTATGCCCAATTAGATATAGAATTAAGATATAAACTTGAAGATGAATTGGTAAAACTTTGGCAGAGAACTAAAACAACAGTTATATTTATCACTCATAATATAGAAGAAGCTGTTTATTTGGGTGAGAATATTATGGTTCTCACTAATAAGCCTACAAAAGTAAAAACAATAGTAGAAAATAATATGCCTAGACCTAGAGATATTGCAGATAAAGAATTTGTAAGACTTAGAAATTATGTAACAGATTTGATTAAATGGTGGTAGAATTATATGAAGTTTATAATGCTGATGTTTGATTCTCTTAATAAACATTTTTTAGAACCTTATGGCTGTACTTGGACTAAAACTCCGAACTTTCAAAGACTAGCAGATAAAGCAGTTACTTTTGATAATTGTTATGCCGGCAGTTTGCCTTGTATGCCAGCAAGAAGAGAACTTCATACAGCAAGATATAATTTTCTTCATAGAAGCTGGGGACCTTTAGAGCCGTTCGATGATTCCGCTGTAGAAATATTGAAAGAAAATGGAGTATATACACATTTGATAAGCGATCATCTTCATTATTGGGAAGATGGAGGAGCTACTTATCATAATAGATATAATAGCTGGGAAATAGTGAGAGGGCAGGAAGCTGATCATTGGAAGGCTATATTAAATTTCAAAGATTTACCTGAAAAATATTTAGGCAATATTAATAAACAAGATCAAATAAACAGAAAATATATGGAAGATGAAAAAGATCATCCTTTAAGCAAGATATTTCAATCAGCATTTGATTTCTTGGATAAGAATATAAATAATGATAATTGGTTTTTACAAATAGAATGTTTTGATCCGCATGAGCCGTATTTCACTTATGATAAGTATAAAGATAATTATGATTTTAATTATAGCGATTTATGCTTTGATTGGCCTAACTATTCAAAAGTAGAAGAAACTAATGATGAGATAGAGCATTGCAGATATATGTATGCTGCTTTATTATCTATGTGCGATAATTATCTTGGTAAGCTTTTAGATTATATTGATAATTCAAAAGAAGATATTATTTTGATAGTTAATACAGATCATGGTTTTTTATTAGGCGAGCATAATTGCTGGGGTAAGAATATTCATCAGCTATACAATGAAATATCAAATATACCATTATTCATATATGAATCCAAAAAACATAATGAAAAAAATATAAATAATAGAAGAAAAGCATTAGTTCAGACTATAGATTTACCTGTTACAATATTAGATTATTTTGGTATTGAAAAGACAAAGGATATGAAGGGTTTTTCTTTGAAAGAAACTATAGACAATGATAATGAAGTGAGAAAGTATGCTTTGTTTGGAATGCATGCCAATCAAATATGTATTACAGACGGAAGATATGTTCTTATGAAAGATTATGCTGTTAAGAAAGACAGATCTAATGAGGCAGAATTATATAATTACACTTTGATGCCTATGCATATGGTAAATTTCTTTAGCATAGATGAATTAAAAACTACTGAACTTCATGATGCTTTCAGCTTTACTAAAGGCTGTAAGGTTATGAAGATAAAATATTTAACTTTGCCTAAAAAAATGACTCTTATAGATGATTTGGATTGGGTATTATATGATTTGGAGAATGATCCTCATCAGGAAAATCCTATAAAAGATGATTCTATAAAAAATGAAATGATTAAGAATATGGTATTACTAATGATAGAAAATGAAGCTCCTATAGAGGAGTATATAAGATTAGGAATTTTAGAAGAATATAATAAATATAAAAATATGCATTAAATATTATGGAGGAATATAACTATGAAAAAAAATATTTTATTTGTTTTTTCAGATCAGCAGAGATGGGATACTATGGGCATATATGGTCAGGAATTGGATGTAACTCCTAATTTAGATAAATTAGGAAAAGAAGGCACTATTTTTGATAATGCATTTACATGTCAGCCTGTATGCGGTCCTGCTAGAGCATCTTTACAAACAGGGTTGTATTCTTCAAAGGCTGGAGTATTTGTTAATGCTATATCTTTGCCTGAAAATATCACTACAATAGCAAAATTATTGAATGACAATGGATATCAAACAGGATATGTTGGTAAATGGCATTTAGCTACTGACGGATTGGGAGGAGACAGTTCTAAAGAAGATTATATATTCAATCCTATACCGGAGAAAAAAAGAGGCGGATATAAAGATTATTGGGTAGCTTCTGATGTTCTTGAATTTACTTCTGACGGATTCAAAGGATATTTTTTTGATAAAGATATGAATAAAGTAGAGTTTGAAAAATATAGAGTTGATGCGGTTACTGATTATGCTTTAGATTTTTTGGATAAGAGAAGCAATGATAAGCCTTTCTTCTTATTTATATCGTATTTAGAGCCTCATCATCAAAACAATAAAAATAAATATGAAGGTCCTTTATATTCAAAAGAAAAGTTTGGAAATTGTAAGATTCCTGAAGATGTTAAAGCATTAGGATATGGAGATTCCAGAGAAAATTATGCTGATTATTTAGGAGCTTGTAATTCTATAGATTATAACTTCGGAAGAATAAGAGCAAAATTAGAAGAGAAAAATTTATTAGATGATACAGTTATAATATATACAAGCGATCATGGTTCTCATTTCAGAACTAGAAATAAAACTTTGCCTGAACATGGATATGATGATTATAAAAGAGCCTGTGAAGATGCTGCAATTCATGTTCCTCTTATCATAAAAGGCGATTCGTTTAATGGTTCAAAAAGAGAAGAAAAGATAGTAAGTTTAATAGATCTTCCTCCTACTATATTAAAGATTGCAGGTATTGAAAATGCCGATATGGATGGAAAAGCTATACAAAATATCATTGCAGATAATAATCATGAGAATATTGCATTCCTACAAATAAGTGAAAGTTTCGTGGGCAGAGCAATAAGAACTCCTGAATATACTTATGCTATTTATGATCCTAAGAAAAATCCTGCTGAAGATAAAGACAGTTTGAATTATCAAAGTTATATATTATATGATTTGAAAAAAGATCCTTTACAATTGAATAATGTTGTTAAAGATCCTTGTTATGCTGAAGTTCTAAATAAATTAAAGAGCATTATAAAAGATAAGATTAAAAAAATAGAATCTTTAGATGTAACTATTGATTAATTTATAAAAAAATTATTAATATAAACTTATAATTCATTATATTTTTTGTATATAGTATAAAGTTTTTTTATAGGATTGAAAATGAAAGATAATAAAAACTATTATACTATAATACCTTCAGCCGTAAGATACGATAAAAGATTAAAGCCGTTATCAAAACTCATTTACGGAGAGATAACGGCACTTACTAATGATAAAGGTTACTGCTGGGCTAATAATAATTACTTCGCTGAAATTTATTCTGTGAGCAAGGATACCATTTCAAGAGCTATAAGACAGTTAGAAGAATACAATTATATAAAATGCATTTATGATAAGAGCAAGCAGAATAATGAAAAAAGAAAAATATATTTAAATAAAAAATTAAGTATATCAAAAATGCCTATACGGTATAGTAAAAATTCTACAGACGGTATAGACAAAAAAGTCGAAGATAATAATAAAGATAATAACTTAAATAATAAAGAAAGTGAATCTGATAATAAAAAAGATAATATAAATAAAACAGATAAAAAAATAAATTCTCTCTCTAATAGTTTTGATTCATTTATTAATGAGCTTATTAATACTTTTAATTTTCTTACAGGAAGCAAAGCTAGTAAATTATATCAAGTACATTCTTTTAAAACTAAATACAAACAGGAAGAAATAAAATCAATTTTTGATGATAGGAAATTTGATTGGAAGGACTGTATTAATTTAGCTAAGAAAAAAGTTAAAGACAAAGATAATTTATCAGGTATATGGCTTGATTTTCTTAGTTATTTAAAAATTTACTTGATTAAAGGCGATAGAGAAAACACTATTAAAAGACATTACAGTAAAGAAGAATTGATAAAGAGAGAAGAGAAGCTTAAAGAAATAGAGCTAATTAAAATTCAAAAGGAACGAGAAGAAAAATTAAAATTGCTTGAAGAAGAAAAAAGACTAGGCTTTGATAAGATGACAGAAGATGAGATTATAGAGTTTACCAAAAAAAATTTGATGTTTTTGAAGCATGCTTGATTATATTTTTATTGAAACTATTATATAATAAAACTATAAAAGGATAATAGAATATGATTGAGAATAAATATAATGATGAAAAGTTTTTTAATAAATACAGCGAAATGGAAAGATCTAAATTTGGACTTAATGCTGCAGGTGAATGGGAGAGTTTAAAAAATATACTTCCTTCTTTTGAGAATAAAAATATTTTAGATTTAGGATGCGGTTATGGATGGCATTTGATTTATGCAATTGAAAATAAAGCTAATTTAGCGGTTGGTGCTGATATATCAGATAAAATGCTTGATGCGGCAAGAGAAAAAATTAAAAACATTAATAATATAAAATTGATACTATCTTCTATTGAAAGTATTGATGAAAATATAAAAAATGATGATGAATTAAAGAATATAAAATTTGATATAGTTTTAAGTTCTTTGGCTTTGCATTATATTGAAGATTTTGACAGAGCAGTAAAAACAGTAAAAGGACTTTTGAAAGATGATGGATATTTTGTATTTTCAGCAGAGCATCCAATATTTACAGCTTATGGCACTCAGGATTGGCTGTATAATGATAATGGTGAAATATTTTGTTTTCCTATTGATAATTATTTTTATGAGGGAAAAAGAAATACTAAGTTTTTAGGTGAAAGCGTTATTAAATATCATAGAACAATAACAACATATATTAATACTCTTATAAATAATGGCTTTATTATAGAGAATGTTATAGAGCCTATACCTTCAGAAAAAATGCTTAAAGAAAATAAAGAAATGCAAAATGAATTAAGACGCCCTATGATGATTATAATAAAATCTAAAAATATTGTTGATAGTAATTGAAATAATTTTATTTTGTTATATAATATATAAAAAATTAGGGGAGCTTAAAAGCTGAGAGTAAGTTTAATAACTTAGACCCTTATAACCTGTTGGATAATGCCAGTGTAGGGAAATATTTTATTATCGAATAAGTTTTCTAAAATTATTTTCTTTTTAATTCTTATACACTCATTATTTTCATTAAGGTTTCTCTAAAATATTAATTTATATTTAAGGAAATTTTTATGGATAATGTTTCAAATTCTGAAAGTGTTTTAAACAGTAATGATTTAGCTAATATTAAATTTAGTAAATCAATTTATTTAAAGTTTATCATACTTAGTTTTATTGGTATATTTATGCTATTTATACCAATTAAGATAGGCGATGTTAAATCTATACCAATAGATCATTTAGTTAATTTTATAAGAAAGATTCCTTTTGTAGATCCTTACTATGGTATATTGATAACTATGTTTGGAGGAATATATCCTTTTATAAATAAGTCTTGGAATAAAAATAAAACAGAAATAGTATTTTCATTTATCAAACTTACATCAATACCATTTATTATAATGGCATATTTTGGATTAGGACCTGCTGATTTTCATAAACCTAATATGCTTCTTTTTTCTTATAATCTGCTCACTCAAATAGCATTGATTAATAGTATAGGTTTTATATTCTTATCATTTTTGGTAGATTATGGGCTTATGTCATTTGCAGGTATATTTATGCGATGTATAATGAAGCCTATATGGAAAACTTCAGGAAGATCATCTTTAGATGCTATAGCTTCATTTGTAGGAAGTTATTCTATTGCTCTTTTAATGACAAGTAAAGTTTATAAGAAAGGTTTTTATTCTAAAAAAGAAGCCTGCATAATAGCTACAGGATTTTCTACAGTTTCAACTACTTTTATGATAGTTGTTGCTAAGATGTTCGGCGTTATAGATAAATGGAATATATATTTTTTTGGTACTATGTTAATAACATTTATAGTAACTGCTATAACTGTAAGACTTTATCCGTTAAGAAATAAACCTAGTGATGGATATATGGATAAAGAGGTTGTGGAAGAGCCTATATATAGAGGAGGAAATATTTTTAAACTGGCATTGAATGAAGCTGCTGAAGTTGCTAGTCATTCAGATAGTGTGTTAAATAGTGTTGTTAAGAATTTGAAAGAAGGACTTATTGTTTCTATTTCAGTAATGCCTAATTTTATGGCTATAACATTTATAGGGCTTTTAATAGTTAATTATACTCCTTTGTTTGATGTTATAAGCTATATATTTTTACCTGTTACTAAATTGTTAGGACTTGGAGATGAGGCTTATATAGTGGCAAAGGCTTGTTCTGTTACATTAGTTGAAATGTCATGTTCTTCAAGTATTGTAATGTATGCTAGTCAATTTGCTAAGTCTGTTGTTGCTGTGGTATGCGTTGCTGAGATTTTATATTTTGCTGCTCCTATACCTGTAATATTGGCTGTAGGAATACCTATAAAGATAAGAGATATGATGATAATATGGGTTGAGAGAATAATACTTTCATTGTTATTCGCTGTGCCTTTTGCATATTTCTTTCTTAGTTGATAATTAGTATATACTTAAACAACTATATTTTGTAATTTTTTTGTTGTTCTTTTTCTTGCGGAACCATACGAAGTACATCTTGCGAAGCAGGTGTCGGCAGGCGAAAGTGCAAGTATAAAATTAGTACTAAATAATACTAAAATTGTCTTACATGTAAAATAATTTATTACATTTAAGTTCAAATATAGCCTTTCGCGAAGCGTATCCGAGTTTATCGAGGATATAGCTTCTTTGTGGAAACAAAAGAAGTGGGGTATGGGGCAAAGCCCCAGATATAAAAACAAAAATATAAATTTATTTTTGACAAAATATAGTTGTTGAGGTATATAATAAGTGGGAGATTAATTATGAAATACTATATTATAGACTCTTTTGCTGATGAGGTTTTTAAAGGTAATCCTACAGCCGTTTGTATATTAGAAAAAAACATTTCTCATAAACTTATGCAAAATATTGCTATGGAGAATAATATTTCAGAAACTGTTTTCACTATAAAGAATGGAAATAATTATGATGTGTATTGGTTTACTCCGAAATGCGAAATAGATTTCTGCGGACATGCTGTGCTTGCTGTGGCTTATGCTATATTAAATTTTGCTGAAAAAGAATCTAATGAGGTGAGCTTGAATACTAAAGAGGGTATATTAACTATTAGAAAAAAAGATGATCTATATGAAATGGATACTCCTAATTATGATTTAAAGCCTATAGAAATTACATCTGATATAATAGAAGCAATAGGAGGAATAAAACCTTTAGAGGCTTATATAGGACGTGATATTGTATGCGTATTAGAAGATGAAAATCAGGTTATAAATGCAAAACCAAATTTAGAAATTATAAAGAAATTAGACGGACTTTTATTTCATATAACATCTGATGTAAAATATAAAGAAAATAATCAATATGACAGCATAACTAGAACTTTCGGTCCGAAATTGGACGCAGATGAAGTTGATGTATGCGGATCAGGGCATTGTCATATTATACCTTTGCTTTCAAAGAAATTGAATAAAGATTATTTTACTGCATTTCAGGCTTCACCAAGAACAGGAGTTTTATATTGCGATATTAAAAATAATAAATTAAAAATAGCCGGAAAGGCATGTTTATATTGTATTTCTGAGATTTTTATTTAAATTATAAGGAGTTATAAAATGAGTACATTACAAGAAGAAATATTTCAATCCATAACAAATATGAAGTCAAAATGTCCATTAGTTCATAATATTACTAATTTTGTAGTTATGCAAATTACAGCTAATGCTTTGCTTGCAGTTGGAGCTTCTCCTGTGATGACATTCGAGAAAGAAGAGTTTGAAGATATGCTCTCTATTGCTTCATCGCTTGTTGTTAATATTGGAACATTGACTAAAACTTCTATTGAGGCTATGCATAAAGCTTGCGAGATAGCAAATAAAAAAAATGTTCCTTTTGTACTTGATCCAGTAGGAGCAGGAGCTACAAAATTAAGAACTAAAACAGCTATTGATTTGATAAAAAATTATAATCCTAAAGTTGTTAGAGGAAATGCTTCTGAAATAATGGTGCTTGCAGGAGAGAGCATAAAAACTAAAGGAGTAGACAGCACAGCTAATGTTAATATGGCACTTGAAGCTGGTAAGCATTTAGCCAAAGAATATAATACGGTTGTAAGTATAAGCGGTGAAACTGATATTATAACAGACGGAAATAAAGTTTTATATGTTAGCGGAGGTTCTCCTTTAATGCCTGTTAATACTGGTATGGGTTGTACATCTACTGCTATAACAGGTGCTATGCTTGCGGTTGCTGAGCCTTTGATTGCCGCTTCTTCAGCTATGTGCATAATGGCTTCAGCTGGTGAAAAAGCTTCAAAGAAATGTGAAGGTCCTGCTAGTTTTGCTGTTGCTTTTATAGATGAGCTTTATAAACTTGATATTAATGATGCTGCCAATAGGGTAAGGGAATAAATATAAATAATAGTGGGAGTTTTTTGATTAAGCAATGGGCTTGAATATTTATTTAAGTTCATTGCTTTTTCTTTTATAATTTATTTTAGTATATATAAATATTTAGAAATTATCATTACTAATGCATGAATATTATTTAAACAATGGAATTAATAAAATAACTCCATTGTTTATTTTTTTATTTAGTATTTATTATTATTGTTTATTATTGAAATCTTCTAAATCGATTATAGCCTTTAATATCATTTCTTTATCAACTTTATACGGACTCATATTCAAATCTTTGCCAGCAAGAGCTATTTCTAAAGCATTATTAAGTTCTTCATCTTCTAAACTTGCTTTATTTATTCCTATATCTTTTAAGCATGTTGGAAGAGATATTGATTTATTAAATTTAAAAATATTTTCTCTTTCTTCAAATTGTTTATCCATAGTGAGAAGTAATAATATGCCGTAGGATACCAATTCACCATGAAGTAAATTGTCTCCTATTCTTTTTACTTTTGTAAGTCCATGATGCATGCCATGTGCTAAAGATATATGATGATCATCTTTTGCCATTACTGAAGTTAAGCCTGTTGTATATATTATATGAAGTATTACTCTATTTAAAACATCAGTTACTTTTTTATTTTGAAAATCGTTTATAGCTTCTGAGTAATGCTTTAATATATCATTAGAACAGTTTTTTATTATCTCTACTGCTAGGAAATTTTTATAATTTAAATTTTCATTTCTTGTTGAGAATAATGATTCATACTGTTTAGAAACAGCATTACCTATACCTGCCCTAAAATAATTTTCAGGTGAATTTAATATGATATCAGTATTTATAAAAGTATGCAAAGGAGGTCTTTTATCACTGAACATCTTTTTGAAACTTCCGTCATTATTATAAACTACAGAAAGACTAGTTACAGCGGCACAATTTGAAGCTAATGTTGGGAAAGTAAATATAGGCTTATTTATAGTATGTGCTAAAACTTTTGATGTATCTAATGCTTTTCCTCCTCCTACAGCGAATATCATATCAGCTTCCATTACTGCTTTCTTTTCTTTAAGAAAATCAACATTTTCAAAAGTGGACTTGTCGCCGTAATGGAACATTCCTGTTATTGTTATATCTTTTATATTATTTAATATTGATTCTATTGATGCCTGCATTGATTTTTTACCGGATATTATAACAGCTCTTTTTCCATAATTTGAACATACATCATATATATCTTTGTATGCATCGCTTCCTATACTAAAGTTAGGCAGAAATAAATTTTCTAAACTCATTTTTTTATCCTTTAATTAATATTATTTTTTTATTATTGTTTTTATTTTTTATTTTGTTTATATATTTATTATGTAAACACTTGAAACAAGTTTATTTTCAGAAATTAATTTTTAATATACCTAAACAAATATCTTTTGTCAAAAATAAATTTATATTTTTATTTTGATATCTGGGGCTTTGCCCCAGACCCTAGTTCTTTTATTGGTATAAGGCACAGCCCGCCTTCGGCGAGAACCAAAATAACTGCATTTTTGGCATAAAACTAGAGTATTATATTATATTTAATATATATTCTTAAAATATAAAGTTATAGCAATTGCGTTTTTTGCTACTTTTTTGTGCGACAAAAAAGTAGATAACATCTATATAAAGAGCATCAATTGACAAAGTTAAAAATTTTCAGTATATATTTACTATGTAAACACTTGAAACAAGTTTATTTTCAGAAATTAATTTTTAATAATCATACTTTTCTCCTTTAAAAAATTTTTATTTAAAATAAATTTAGTCCAAGCTTATATCAGCTATAAACTAAACGATTTTTATCCTGGCTTAAAAGATAGGTATTCAAGCAGTCTGTAATATTAGTTTTTTATAATGACTTTTAGATTATTAGATTAATAGTGCTTATTTGATGTTATAGATTTAAGAATAATATCTATAACATCAATCTATTTCAATTATTAATTATAATTATTTCAATACAGCACCAGTATTAGCAGACTGAACAAGTTTTCTATATCTTCCAAGCCAGCCTCTAATTTCTTCTAAAGGTTT
>NZ_CALXYQ010000064.1 GCF_944393015.1 uncultured Brachyspira sp. | reverse complement strand
GCAATAATATAAAAAATTTTACTAAGCAAAGTACAAAGTTTAATAAAAGAAAATAAGAAAGTAAGAACTGATATATACAGCGATGATTATAATACAGATTATAATTACAGAGAGAAATACATATTTGAAAATGATGCTTTAATTAATTCATAAAAATTACAAATATCTAGATTTAGGATATATAAAACAATTTTTATTAATAATTATTAATTATCAATTAGCGTTTATCATTCTCGCATAATATAATTCTTGTAACTGTTGGATTAAGTTTTACAACTGTTCCATCATCTAATTTATGTTCGGTTAACATAACAGTAGAATTTTGTAATTTTTTAGTTTTTTTATTTGACATATAATGCCCTCCTAATTTAAAGTATATAAATCATGTTACTATTGTCAAGAAAATATCAATAAATATTATTTTTATTAAGTATTTTTTACACATTATTCGTTATAATCTACTAATAAAAGTTATATATACAAATTTTTTTATACAGTATACAATTTTATAAACAATATATTAATACTTTATTTCACATTATTTATTTTTTATACTATAAAACAAATATTTGAAACTTTTTAAATATTACTATTTGAAAAAATGTCTTATTAATATTATAATATTTTCTAAAATTTAAAATATATTAAAGAATACAGATTATGATTAATATAGCATTACCAAAAGGAAGATTAGTAAATAAAGTATATACTCTATTTGAAAAAATAGGTTATGAAAATAAAGAACTATTAGAAGATAATAGAAAATTAGTATTTGAAAATAAAGATAAAAATGTGAGATACCTAATAGTAAAGCCTTCTGATGTTGGAATATATGTTGAGAAAGGTGTTGCTGATATAGGTATTGTTGGAAAGGATATACTTCTTGAAAATAATCATGATGTATATGAGTTTCTTGATTTGAAATTCGGAAAATGCAGAGTTTGTATGGCTTCTGTAAATGGATATAAAGAAGATATTGAAAGAAGATTAAGAGTTGCTACAAAGTACGTTAATATATCAAAAAATTATTTTAACTCTATTAATAGAGATGTTGAAATAATAAAATTAAATGGTTCTATTGAGTTAGCTCCTATACTTAATCTTTCTGATGTGATTGTTGATATAGTAGAAACAGGAAGTACTTTAAGAGAAAATAATCTCACAGTTATAAAAGAAATTATTGATTATATAAGTGCAAGATTAATAGTTAATAAAGTAAGCTATAAGTTTAAAAATGATTTAATAAAAACTATAGTAAAAAATATAGAAGAAGTTTTATAAGGAAGTTTTATGATAAAAGTAATTAATTATAAAGAATGCAAATCATTAGATGATATATTATTAAGAAGTCAATTCAGTCATGATGATGTTAATGAAAAAGTGAAAGCTATATTAGAAGATGTAAAACAAAATGGAGATAGTGCATTAAAAAAATATTCTAAGATGTTTGATAATGCAGAAATAGAAACTTTAGAAGTAACAGAAAAAGAAATAGAAGAAGCATATAACAGAGTTGATGATAAGTTTAAAGAAACATTAAATCTAGCTTATAACAATATAGAAAAGTTCCATAAAAAACAATTAAGAAATAGTTATATAACAAATGAAGAAGACGGCATAGTAATGGGACAGATTATAAATCCAATAGAAAAGGTCGGAGTTTATATTCCGGGAGGCACAGCAGTTTATCCATCTACTGTACTTATGAATGTAATACCTGCAAAAGTAGCCGGAGTCAATGAAATAATATTGGTATCTCCTCCAAATAAAGAAGGAAAAATAAATGATAATATATTAGCAGCAGCAAAAATAGCAGGAGTAAACAGAGTATTCAAAACAGGCGGTGCTCAGGCAATAGCAGCTTTAAGTTACGGCACAGAGTCTATACCAAAAGTATATAAAATAGTAGGACCTGGAAATATATATGTTGCTATGGCTAAAAGATTAGTATTCGGAGAGGTTTCTATTGATATGGTGGCAGGTCCTAGCGAAGTATTAATAATAGCAGATGAAACAGCAAATCATATACATATAGCTTCTGATATGCTTGCACAGGCTGAACATGATAAATTAGCTTCAAGCATATTAGTAACAACATCTAAAGAAATAGCTGAAAAAACAAAAGAAGAATTATACAAACAATTAGAAAAATTAAGCCGTAAAGATATAGCAATGGGATCTATAGAAAATAACGGCAGAATAATAATAACAGATACAATAGATGAAGCATTATATATAAGCAATGAAATAGCACCTGAACATTTAGAGATCAGCATAAAAGAGCCTTTCTCTGTATTAAGCAAAATAAAAAATGCAGGATCTATATTCTTAGGAGATTATACACCAGAAGCTTTAGGAGATTATTTATCAGGTGCTAATCATGTAATACCTACAAGCGGAACAGCTAAATTTGCTTCTCCATTATCAGTAGATGATTTTATAAAGAAATCTTATATAACTTATTATACTAAAGATGCTTTGAGCAAAGTAAAAGATAATATAATCAATTTTGCAGAGCATGAAAGTTTAGAAGCACATGCCAATTCTGTAAAAGTAAGATTTTAATAGTATTTAATTTATAAAAAGTGAAAGTAAATTTTACTTTCACTTGCCCACCCTTTTTGATTTATGATTTTAATTTGTCATTTTTACAATATTTTTATTTTTAGCTTTTACTGTAATTATAAAGCCCACCCTAGCATTATTTAAATTTATAATATCATCACCGCACGCTGAACAAAATTAAAAATATAAATTGATTTTGAATATCAAATTTTTCAATATATGAAGTTTAGCTCACCGTGCGTTGAATGCATTTTTAATTTAATAAAAACTTGGGCGGGTGCTGTAATTTCTGATTAAACTATAAAGATAATAAAAATTAGAATTCCAAAATAAAAATAAAAAAGAATAAAGGGCGGGGTATGTAATTAAAGCTAAATAGAAAATATTACAATTTTTAATAATATATACCTAAACAATTATATTTTTTCAAAAATAATTTCTTACAAAATATAGTCGTTTAAGTATAAAATAAAAATATATTTATATTACTCTATTAATATAAATATATTTATTAATTATCAAAATATTATTTCTTTTCTTTTATAACATTATTATGAACAAAGAACATCATATTGATAAATACATAAATAATCATCATACTTGCTATTATAAGCTCAAATATAGCTATAGCACTCCATATATGAGCATATTCGCCATTAATACTCTTTGAATAATTAGCATATTTTAGCAAGGCTTGAGCACCAACAGCTAGAGGGAAAGTATAAGCTGCAAACAAAGGTATAAACTTAATTCTAAAAGCCCTTATAAGAGATAAATAAACTTTAAATGTAGTAAATAATCCCAATGCCAAAAGAAAATTAAGCAAAGCTGTATTATAATCAGTAAAAGCACTTAAATAACCGCATAAACAAAGATTAGCAGGTGCTCCCATTACAGCAAATGCCGGAAATCTGTCATCAGCCAAAGGATCATGAAAAATTATCCTATAAAATATAAATGGAAATAATATAATATATAGAACTGTGCCTATATAAACTATTACTTGAGATACTTGAGGAAATCCCATATTAGTACCAGTAACAGCAGCTACAACTATTCCCACAGGAGGAACAAACCAGCTAGGAAGTATATGATGCAAATCTTTTAAATTGATTCTATGAGCTAAAAAAGTAAAAGCAAATATCACATGAACTGCAATCGCCGTAAACCACATAGCAACACCAAGCGGTTTTACAAATTGAACTACTGAAGATGATATTACCATAACAGCCATATCAAGAGTAGGAATAGTGCTTCCTGCAACAGGATGTTCTAAATCATTAAGAAAAGCTCCGAATGATGAAAATATTTTAGTTATAATGGTTAATATTAAGATAGATGAGATTAAAGCACCTATATATGCAAAATATTTAATACCTGTGAATATAGTCCAAGCATTAAATATACCTCCTACACCAAGTGCTAAACCAGTGAGAGCCAAAGGCATTTTATTAATTTTACTTATCATTTTTTATTACACTTTATTATTTAGATTTTTGAATTATTCATTATTAAGACTTTTTAAATTAGAAATTGATAATCAATATAATTAAAGAGGTTTCCATAAATACTTATGAAAACCTCCTTTATTGAAATGATTTATTTATACAGTTATTTGCATAACCTCTTCTTCTTTAGCACTATTATCTATATTATCTTTCTTATCCAAGTCTCCGCTTTGCTTGTTGTAGACATGAAGCTTGTTATACAATTTAACACCAGTACCGGCAGGTATTAAGTGTCCTATAATAACATTTTCTTTTAATCCAAGCAATTTATCAACCTTTCCTTTAATAGCAGCATTAGTTAATACTTTAGTAGTTTCTTGGAATGAAGCAGAAGATATAAAGCTTTCAGTATTAAGAGCAGCTTTAGTTAAGCCTAAAAGTACAGGCTTACCGCTTGCAGGAGAACCGCCGGCCTCTTCATAACGTCTGTTTTCTTCTTCAAACTCATATTTATCAACATACTGACCAACAATATATTTAGTATCGCCCGGATCAGTAATTTCAAGTCTTCTAAGCATCTGTCTTATGATAAGAGCGAAGTGCTTATCGTTAATACCTACACCCTGCTGATTGTATACTGTCTGAATTTCTTCAAGCAAGTAAGTTTGTAAAGCCAAATCTCCTTGAGTTTCCAATATATCATGAGGGTTTATTTTACCAGCACATAACTGAGTACCTGTTTTTACTTGGTCGCCGTTTCTAACAAGAAGCATTTTACCATGAGGTACTAAGTGTTTAGTTTCATCAAATTCGTTTCTGATTTTAACTACTTTTTTACCCTTATGAGAACCGCCTATTTCAACCTCGCCGTCAATACCAGCAATGATAGCAGTATCTTTAGGTTTCTGAGCTTCAAGCAATTCCTGTACTCTTGGAAGACCCCCAGTAATGTCTCTACTTTTCTGCTGTATACGAGTAGTTTTAGCAATAACCTCTCCTATTTCAACTCTTTGGTTGTTTTCAACTAAAAGCTGAGCACCATTAGGTATGTCAGTTTCAAAAGGATCGCCTTCACCTGTAATCAAGATTTTAGGCTGCATACTAGCATCTTTAAACTCTTGAATAATATTAGTTACGTTTCCTGTTTGATCGTCTATAGATTCAACCAATGTTCTTCCAGGAATGATGTCCTGCCATCTTACTATACCAGCTTTTTCTGAGATGATAGGCTCGTTATATGTATCAAAGCTAGCTATAACAGTATTAGGTTCTATGAATACATGTTCATCAACTTTATACTCACTTCCAACTTTAATTACTATTGTGTGTTTATCACCTGTAATCATTATATATTTATCATCATCAGTGATTTTGAAAGTACCATTATGTGTAGCTTTAATTTCTGTACCGTCTTTAAGAGTAGCTATAACATCACCTATAAGAACTTTAGTATTCTGTTCAGTTAAAATATCTTTTAATGTAGATTTTTCCCATTTCTCTAAAACTCTTCTGATAATTAAATCACCTTTTCTAGCTGTGATTTTAACACCATTAGGCTGAACAACATAGTTAGAGAATTGTTCTATATATATAGGATAGTTAACTTTAATTTCGTTTTCTTCTACCATCTGAGTAGCAACACCGCCGATGTGGAAAGTTCTCATTGTAAGCTGAGTACCAGGCTGACCAATACTTTGAGCAGCAACTACTCCAACAGCCTCACCTATAGAAGCTAAATTATTAGTAGATAAGCTTCTTCCATAACATTTCTGACATACACCCATTCTGCTTTCACAAGTAAGAGGATGTCTAATGCTGATTTTTTCTATACCAGATTTCTCTATTAAATCACCTATTTCTTCTGTAATTTCAGTATTAGCTGAACATATAAGCTCTTTAGTAACAGGATGATATATATGCTCACTTGTAAAGAAACCAACAACACGCTCTTTAAGAGATTTTTTGATTTCATCTCCGTTTTTTATGGCTTCTATAGCAATACCTTTAACAGTACCGCAGTCATGCTCTGAAACAACAACCCCTATTGCAACGTCAACTAATTTTCTAGTAAGATAACCAGCACTTGAAGTTTTTAAGGCAGTATCGGCAAGACCTTTTCTAGCACCGTGAGTAGAAATAAAGTATTCCTGTACAGTAAGACCTTCTTTAAAGTTAGAAATAATAGGAAGTTCGATAATTTCACCGGAAGGCTTAGCCATCAAACCTCTCATACTAGCAAGCTGTCTTATCTGCTGTTTAGAACCTCTCGCACCAGAATCAGCCATTATGTATACAGGGTTAAATCCGTCCTGATCCTGTCTTAAGTTATCCATCATAGCTTCAGTTATTCTACCTTCAACAGTAGTCCAAAGGTCCATAACTTTCTGTTTCTTCTCACCAGTAGTAATAATACCGTTCATATACTGATTTTCAATGAACTCTACCTGTTTAGTAGCTTCCTCTATTTCATGTTTTTTCATTGGAGGAATAAGTATATCAGCAATAGAAATAGTAGAACCGAATACTGTAGCACTTTGATAACCAAGTTCTTTAATATCGTCAAGCATATTAACTGTTACTGCTGTACCATGTTTCAAATATACTTCATGAATAAACTTAGCTAAATCTTTACTGTTAAAATCTCTGTTTTGATATCTAAAATCTTCAGGAATAACTTCATTGAATTTTAATCTTCCCACAGAAGTTTCAATAAATTCTTCCTCTCCGTCTTTATTTTTCATTAAAACTTTAATTCTTGATTCAAGCTCTACCAAATTATTATCATAAGCAAGTAAAGCATCTTTAGGAGATGAGAACATCTTTCCTTCACCTTTACTGCCTGTTCTTAATTTAGTAAGATAGCTGATACCAAGTACTATATCCTGAGTAGGGTTAACAATAGGTTCACCATTAGCAGGGTTTAATATATTATGAGGAGCAAGCATTAAAGTCCAAGCCTCAATCTGAGCCTCAGCAGAAAGCGGAGTATGTACAGCCATCTGGTCACCGTCAAAGTCAGCGTTATAAGCGTGACAAACTAATGGGTGAAGCTGAATTGCTTTTCCTTCAACAAGTACAGGTTCAAATGCCTGAATACCAAGTCTGTGAAGAGTCGGTGCTCTGTTTAATAGAACCGGATGCTCTTTAACAATATCTTCTAATACTCCCCAAACTTCTTCTCTGCCCTCTTCTACGAATCTCTTAGCAGATTTTATATTATGAGCTGAATTAATTTCAACTAATTTTTTCATTATGAAAGGCTTGAATAACTCTACAGCCATTTTTTTAGGAAGTCCGCATTGATGCATTTTAAGTCTAGGACCAGCAACAATAACCGAACGTCCTGAATAGTCAACACGTTTACCTAAAAGGTTCTGTCTGAAACGTCCTTGCTTACCTTTAAGCATATCTGAAAGAGATTTTAAAGGTCTGTTTCCAGGACCTTTAACAACTTTCTTTCTTCTGCTGTTATCAAATAAAGCATCAACAGCTTCCTGCAACATTCTCTTTTCATTTCTGATGATAATATCAGGAGCTCTTAAAACTAATAATCTTCTTAAACGAATATTTCTGTTTATAACTCTTCTGTAAAGATCATTCAAGTCTGAAGTAGCAAAACGTCCGCCGTCAAGCTGAACCATAGGTCTTAAATCTGGAGGAATTACAGGAACTACATCGAGTATCATCCAAGTAGGATCATTACCGCTTGCTTTAAAATCTTCAAAGATTTCAAGACGCTTTCTTAAACGTCTATCACTCTTTTCACGTTTTTTAATCATTTCCTCTCTGAGTTTTCTGATTTCTTCATCTATATCAAGGTCTTTAAGCATATCTCTTATGCCTTCAGCACCTATACCTATTCTTATATTATCACCATATCTATCTAAAGCTTCATTATATTCATCTTCAGTTAAAAGATCGCCTTTAGAATAACTGCTATCACCTGGATCTATAACAACATATCTTTCAAAATAAAGTACGCTTCTTAAATGAGCTATATTCATATTTAAAAGAAGCCCTATTCTTGAAGGAGTGTTTCTATAGTACCAAATATGAGCAACAGGAGCAGCTAATTCTATATGTCCCATTCTCTCTCTTCTAACTTTGAAATGAGTAACTTCAACACCGCATTTATCACAAACTACGCCCTTATAACGAATACTTTTGAATTTACCGCAATAACATTCATATTCTTTAGTAGTTCCGAATATCTTCTCACAAAAAAGTCCGTCTCTTTCAGGTCTTAAAGTTCTGTAGTTGATAGTTTCAGGTTTTTTAACCTCACCATAACTCCATTCTCTCATAACCTGTGGGCTTGCTATACTAATTTTTATTTGGTCAAAGTTTGAAAATTGCATATACTTAAACTTCTCCTAATTATTTAAAAATCTTGGTTTGTTTCTTAGTTTTTTGTCTAAGCTCTTTTTCAGTAGAAGGAAGCTGATTGCCTTCTTCATCATGAATAGTAATATTAAGACCCAAACCTCTAAGCTCTTGAACTAATACGTTAAAGCTTTCTGGTATACCCGGAGAGGATATAACATCACCTTTAACAATGGATTCATATATTCTAGCACGTCCTGTCATATCATCTGATTTAACAGTTAAGAACTCTTGAAGCATATTAGCAGCTCCATAACCCTCTAATGCCCAAACTTCCATCTCTCCTAATCTCTGACCTCCGAATTGAGATTTACCTCCCAAAGGCTGCTGAGTAACAAGTGAGTAAGGACCTGTACTTCTAGCATGTACTTTATCTTCAACCAAGTGATTAAGCTTAAGCATATACATATATCCTACAGCTACATCATTTTTGAAAGGTTCTCCTGTTCTTCCGTCATAAAGTCTAACTTTACCATTAGGATTCATACCGCTTGTAACGAATGCTTCTCTTAAAGCCTCCTCTTTAGGACCTTCAAATACTGGACAAGCATATTTAAGTCCCATTTTATGGCCAGACCAACCAAGCAACATCTCAATAACCTGACCAATGTTCATACGAGAAGGTACACCTAATGGGTTAAGACATATATCTACAGGAGTACCATCTTCTAAGAATGGCATATCCTCTATAGGCATGATTCTAGCAACAACCCCTTTGTTACCGTGACGTCCTGCCATTTTGTCGCCTTCCTGTATTATACGCTTCTTAGCAAGGAATACTTTTACAACTTCCTCTACACCAGGCTTTAATTCATCGCCGTTTTCTCTGCTATATACTCTAACATCTATAACAGTACCATCCTTACCATGTGGTACTCTTAAAGAAGTATCTTTTACATCTCTAGCCTTCTCACCGAATATTGAGTGAAGAAGTCTGTATTCAGGAGTTATTTCTGTTTCTCCTTTTGGAGTTACTTTACCAACTAATATATCTCCTGCTTTTACTTTAGCACCTATTCTTACAATACCTCTTTCATCTAAGTTTTTGAAAGCAGCATCTGACACATTAGGTATATCTCTAGTAATATTTTCTTTATCTAATTTTGTTTCACGAGCTTCAACCGAAAACTCTTCTATATGTATAGAAGTAAATACATCTTCCTGAACTAATCTTCTGCTTAAAAGAATAGCGTCCTCGAAGTTATAACCTTCAAAAATCATGAAAGCAGCAAGAACGTTTCTTCCTAAAGCTAATTCACCATGATCTGTTGCAGGGCCGTCAGCTAAAAGTCCGCCAGCCTTAACAACATCACCAACATTAACTACTGGTCTTTGGTGATAATTTGTATCTTGGTTAGTTCTTTGATATTTTACTAATTCATAAACATCTAAATCATCATCACTATTTTGTTTAGTAGGCTTAATTATAATTTCATCATGAACTACTTTTATGACTTTACCAGCTCTTTTAGCATGAACTGCTATACCTGTTCCAGGCTGACAAATCTTAGCCTCTACACCTGTTCCTACTATAGGAGCTTCTGGATACAATAAAGGTACACTTTGACGTTGCATGTTTGAACCCATCAAAGCTCTGTTAGCGTCGTCATGCTCCAAGAATGGTATCAAAGAGCTTGAAAGTGATACAATCTGCTGAGGTGAAACGTCCATATACTGTACCTGATCTGGTGAAGAATACGGGAATTCACTTCTGAATCTTGTTGAAATAAGATTATCTTTGAAAGTTCCATCCTCATTTAAAGGAGCATTTGCATCAGCAATATGGAATTTTTCCTCATCATGAGCTGTCAAATACTCTATTTCATCTGTTACTTTTCCGTCAATAACTTTTCTGTATGGAGTTTCTAAGAATCCATGCTTATTGATTTTAGCATAAGTAGCAAGTGAAACTATAAGTCCAATGTTTGGACCTTCAGGAGTTTCAATAGGACATATTTTACCATAGTGAGTATGGTGTACGTCTCTTACTTCGAATCCTGCTCTATCTCTAGTAAGACCGCCCTGACCTAAGGCATTTAATCTTCTTTTATGTGTAATCTCTGATAATGGATTGTTCTGATCCATGAACTGAGATAATTGGTTTGTACCAAAGAATTCTTTTATTACAGCCTGTATAAGTTTAATGCTTACAAGAGATTGAGGAGTTACAGCCTCCATATCCTGCATTTGCATTCTTTCTTTTGCTATACGCTCCATTCTAGTGAAGCCGGCTTTTATTTGTATAGATAATAATTCACCTACGCTTCTTACACGTCTGTTTCCTAAATGGTCAATATCATCTAATTGTTCTTCATTTATGAATACTTTTATCAAAAAGCGAATAGTTTCTACTATATCTTTATGTCTTAAAACTTTATCCTGTTCACTTTCTGGGAAATTCAATCTTTTATTTAATTTATAACGTCCCACATCTCCTAAAGCATAGGATTTAGGGTCAAATACTAAGTCATTACAAGTTCTTACAACGTTTTCTATTAAAGCAGGCTCACCAGGTCTTATAACATTATAGATTTTAGTGCATGCTTCTTCTTGGTTTTTTGTTGTATCTTTATCTAAAGTATTAATTATGGTAACATTATCTTTTATTGCTTCCATATTTAATACGGATATTTCTTTAATACCGCTCATTAAAAGTCTTTCAGCCAAGTTAGGGTTGATAAGTTCGCCTGGATTCAATATGATTTCATCAGGGTTTTCTGTATCAAATACTGTAGAATAAGATCTTCTGCCTATTAAAGCTTCTTTAGCATCTTCATCTGAAAGTTTTTCTAATGATATATTATCTACTTCATAAAATAATTTCAAAATTTCTTCATTAGTTGTGATACCAATAGCTCTTAAAAATACTGTAACAGGAAGTTTTTTCTTTCTGTCTATTCTTACATACATTATATCTTTTTTGGTATCAAGTTCGAATTCAAGCCAAGTACCTCTGTCTGGAATTATCTTAGCTACGAACATAGCATCTCTGTCGCTGCGGTTGAAAACTACACCTGGAGATCTATGAATCTGAGAAACTATAACACGTTCAGCACCATTAACAATAAATGTACCTCTGTCAGTCATAGCAGGTATATCACCCACAAATATTTCCTGTTCAATGATTCTTTCAGGGTCTCTTACAGTTAATTGTACTTTTATTTTAAAAGGATAAGAATAAGTTTTATCTCTTCTTCTAGCCTCTTTTTCTGTCATTTTAGGCTCGCCTATAGAGTAAGAAATAAATTCTATTTGCATTTTTTCATTAGAAGCTACTATAGGGAATATAGAAGTTAAAACTTCCTGTAATCCTTCATTTTTTCTCTTATTTTCAGGTACATCCTTTTGAAGGAAGCTTTCATAAGATTCTTTTTGTATAGCGAGGAGATCGGGAGGTTCTATTACAGAAGCGGTTCGTGAAAAGTTTACACGTCCGTTTTCTATCCTATATTTTTTTGCGAACTCTACCCCTCTTTCCGGATATACTTTATTATCTATCTGAATATTATTGGCCATATTAAAAGATCTCCGCTTTTACGCTTTTAATTTTATTGATTTATTAAATACACTAATAAGAAGGGTACAAAGAATCATACCCTTCCTATATACGAATCATTAATTGTTAATGATATATTTACAAAAATAATTATTTAACTTCAACTTTACCACCAGCTGCTTCTAATTGTTTCTTAATAGCTGCAGCTTCTTCTTTAGAAACGCCTGATTTAATTGTTTCTCCGCCTTTTTCAACAGCATCTTTAGCTTCTTTTAAGCCTAAGCCGCTAACTGCTCTAACTTCTTTAATAAGAGCGATTTTTTGAGCTGCATCAAAACCAGTAAGAATGATATCGAATTCATTTTTCTCTTCTTCAGCTGGAGCTGCTGCACCGCCTGCTGGAGCTGCTGCTACTGCTGCAACTGGCATAGCTGCTGTTACATTGAATTTTTCTTTAATAGCTTCTACTAATTCATGAAGCTCTATAACTTTCATTTCTTCTATTGCTTGTAATATTTCTTCTTTACTTAAAGCCATTGTTTATCTCCTTAAAATTGTTAAAATAGTTTTTTAATTAATAATTTGTCAGCATATTAAGCTGATTTTTTCTTTTCTTCTTCAACACTGTCAAGCACATAAGCAAGTTCTGATATAACGCTTTGCAAGCTGTTTGCCAAGCCAGATATAGGAGACTCGAGTGCTGTAACAAGATGAGAAAGTAAAACTTCTCTTGGCGGAATATTAGCTACCACTTGAACATCTGCTGGGTTTAGCAAATCTTCACCCATATAGCCGCCTTTGATTTTAATTTTATCATTTTTCTTAGATGCTTCACTTATAACTTTAGCTGCACCAGGAACATCTTCCTTAGCAAATACTACAGCTGTAGGATTAATGAACATCTCATCTTTTACTTCTCTGCCTAACTCTTTTAAAGCAATATCAACTAAAGAGTTTTTACATATTTTCATTGAAGAAGAAGTCTTTGCTAATTCACGTCTTAACTCTGTAAGCTGTGCTACTGTTACCCCTCTGTAATCGAAGAATACTAAACCAGCACATCCTCCCATAGTTTCTTTAAGCAATGATACTGTTTCAATGTTTTTCTTATTAGGCATAAATACCACCTCTATTATATTAAACTATTTTGATAATACTATTCATATAATGGGATCACAAAATATGACTTCGCTTAAACAAAATAAGTTTATCGCTAAATTAATTACATTTTGATTTTTTTATGATCTATTTTTATACCTACACCCATTGTAGATGTAACACCTACTGCTTTAATATATTCACCTTTTAAATCTGTAGGTTTTTTTCTTAAAATTTCATCATAGAATACTTTGAAATTTTCATTTAATTTGCTTACATCCATTGAAGCTTTACCTATACCCATTCTTACGATACCGTTTTTATCAGCTCTGTATTCCATTCTTCCAGCTTTGAAACTTTTTACTGCCTGAGCTATGTCAAGAGTAACAGTTCCTGTTTTTGGGTTAGGCATAAGTCCTTTTCTTCCAAGAATTTGTCCCAATTTACCTACTTCTTTCATCAAATCTGGAGTAGCGATAGCAACATCAAAGTCTGTATATCCGCCTTTAACTTTATCAATTAAATCTTCAAAACCAACTTCCATAGCACCAGCAGCTTTTGCCTCATCAGCTTTTTCTCCTTGTGCAAATACAACTACTCTTTTTTCTTTACCAAAAGCATTTGGGAATGATAATGTGTCTCTTATTGAGTGTTTAGGTAAGATATTAAGGTTTATTGTTACCTCAATAGTTTCATCAAATTTACAGGTAGCGTTTTTCTTAGCTAATTCAATAGCTTCATCTACGGAATAGAGTCTTAATTTCTCTACTTGCTTTCTTATAGCGTCGTAACGTTTGCCACCTATTTTTTTCTCTTTTGTAGCCATAATTGTTTTCTTCCTTTTCTTTCAAACGTTTACTCCCATTTATTATATTAAATAAATGGTATGCTTCTTAAATTATTATTCTACTTTAATACCCATAGCACGAGCAGTACCCGCAACTATTTTCTTTGCTGCTTCTATATCATTAGCTGACATATAAGCCATTTTTTCCTGAGCAATTTCTTCAAGCTGCTTTTGATTGATTGTAGCAACTTTAGTTTTGTTAGGCTCTCCAGAACCTTTTTCTATGCCCAATTTCTTTTTGATTAATGTAGAAGTAGATGTTCCTTTAGTAACGAATGTATAAGTTTTATCTTCATACACTGTTATGTAAGTATTTAATAGCTGACCTTTCATTTTAGATGTTTTAGCATTAAAATCCTTAACGAAAGCAGCTATTTGTATCTGCTTCTGACCCAATGCAGGTCCTAATGGAGGAGCAGGAGTTGCCTCTCCGCCTGGTATGCGAACCTTTACAATACCAACCACTTTTTTAGCCATTTTTACTACCTCTTGATTTATTTATTTTTATAATATCTTATTAAATTATAACTTTTTTACTTTACTAAATTCTAATTCTGTAGGAGTGCTTCTTCCAAATATCTCAATTTTTACTGTTACTCTTCCCTTATCAGAATTAATATTTTCTATTATACCATTAAGTCCATTGAAAGGTCCGTCTATTACTTGAACCTTTTCACCTATATCAAATTCCATTCCAATAATTTCATTGATACCAGTTTTGGATTTTTCTTCTCTATTTTCAAATATACGTGCAACATCTGATTCGCTTAAAGGAGTAGGAATAATATTACCTTCTTCTTTAGTTGTAGCATGACTTCCTATAAAGCCTGCAACTCCAGGAGTTCTTCTAACCATAGACTGTGTAGCATCATTCATTATCATTTTTACTAAAACATAGCCAGGATAAAAGAATTCTTCTTTAGATACTTTTTTACCATTTTTTGTAGAAGTTACTGTTTCTGAAGGTATATATATATCAACTATTAAGTCAGTCATACCATTTTCTTTAGCTCTTTTCTCTATACGTTCACGAACCTTATTTTCATAACCGTGCTGAGTATGAACTATATACCATTTATAATCTTTTATATCAGATATTTCTTCAGACATGTTTTTCACCTATTATATCTATTTTTTCTCATATAGCGAATAGCAAAATATATTACAAACAAAACAACTACAGCAACAATCAAAACTAATGTAATTTTAGAAGATATTAAGCTACCCAAAATAGAACCGTCTAATAATGCCCTTGTCAAAAATGTTACTACATAATCAGCAGCACCCAAAAAAGCTGATGCTAAAATAAGTAATATTATAACAACAACTGTCTGATTCATTACATCTTGACGAGTAGGCCAAACACTTCTTTCAAAGAGTTCTTTTTTTATCTCTTTGATAGAATCAATTATATTATTTTTCTTTTTATCAGCCATAAATATTACCTTAAATTATATTACAACAATTTAGAAAAGAATCAGGTCAGACAGGAGTCGAACCTGCAACACCCGGTTTTGGAGACCGGTGCTCTACCAATTGAACTACTGACCCA
>NZ_CALXYQ010000063.1 GCF_944393015.1 uncultured Brachyspira sp. | reverse complement strand
TTAAATTATTATACACCTGTGTTATACTTCAAGAAATTAAGGAATACTTAATGCAATATGTCTGGCTCCTGTGCAAAATAACTATTATAATTTTTTATTTTCTATACTTTCTAAATATCTTTTATGAATAGCCTCTATATATTCGCCTAAAGACATATTGTACCTTCTTGCATAGTCTTTCATTTCATTAATACACTCTTCTGGGGCTGTAAAAGCCCAGTGTAATTTTTTTGGTGCTTTTTTTAACTCTTCTTTTTTTTCTAATTCATTAGTCATATACAACTCCTTGATATTATTTATTTTAATATTATAATTTTTAGTATCAGACATACCCTAATATGCCTGATACTTTTAAGGATTTTTTATCCTTTGAAGATTTCGTATAAGGCAATTACGGCGTTCGCAATAACTGTGATTGCCTTTAATATTTTATAAATCTTCATGATCCCTCCTTTTTTTATTTAGTAAAAATATTTTTTTATCAGATTAAAAAAATATTTTTTATTCTATACCATATATACAAAATATTAAGGTTTATGATTTCTTTTAAGAAAAAAACTTTATACTATAATCTTTATTAATCTTTTTTATTGATTATGACTGAATATAAAAAATAAGGGCGAAGCTTAAACTCCTGCCCTTGAGAATAAAAATATAATTTATGGTTTTTAGAAATTAATATAAATTAATTTTAAACTTTTTCATAAAAATAGGCAATCAATATGAATAGCAAAAGAATTATTCATTTTTGTTATTTTCAATCTTATTTTTTATTTTCGGATATTTTTTGTAGAACTTATTAAATGCTCCCCATTTTTCAAGTATATCTTTTTGTAAACATTCATATATAGCACTGCATAATTTACAATCTCCCATAGCTCTATGCAAATTATCTATACTAATGTTATAATATGATGCAACTGTTACTTGCTTATAATTTTCTAAATCTTTTAATACTCTTTTAGCTATATACATAACATCAATAAAATCATTATTTAATAAAAGTTCTCCATTACTAACTTCATATCAAATGGAACATTATAACCAACTAATATATCATCCCCTACAAAATCATAAAATTGTTTTATAGCTTCATCTACTCTAGGTGCATTTTTTACCATTTTATTAGTAATATTTGTGTATGAACTTATAAAGTTTGGAATATAATCTACTTTTACTAAAGTTGAAAAATAATCTATTTCTTTATTATCTCTATATTTAATGGCTCCTATTTCTATTATCTTATCTTCTCTAGGTTTTAATCCTGTAGTTTCAACATCTATTATGGTATAATTAGCAGGAAAGTCCCTTAATAATTTACCTGTTTTTCTAGGTTCATTATATTCAAAAGTAATTTCTATGTGATCATTGCTATTAACTTTTTCAACATTTGATTTTTTAGAGAAAGTAAAACTATATAAAAAACTAGCTATAACTATTATAAAAATAAATATCATAAATGCTATTAACATATAACCCTCACTTCTATTGTTTACTAAAAATTTAATAAAATAAAATGACTTTGTCAATAATTATATAAAAATATTTAATGAAAAATTATTTAAGACGATAATAATTACATCTAAGAAAACAACTCTATTCTTTTTCAAAAGTCAAGCAAATTTTTTAGAATAAAAATGGAGTTGTTTTTTATGCTTAATGCTGAAAAATATAATCTTTATGATTATTCCAAAGATGTCAATTTTATTATTCAATTTTCTGATTATCTTTCTATAGATAAAAGCCCATCAACTGTAAAAACTTATAAAAATAATATTATATATTTTTTTAAGTTCATAATTAAGCAAGATAATGATTATTCTATTTTCGCTGAAAAAGATTATCTATATATTTGTAGTACTGAAGTTCTATACAAAAATATAAATAAAGAATTATTAGAAAAATATATATCATACCAAACAGAACATCAATTATCATCTGATATTATTAACTGCAGAATAAATGTTATTAAAAGTTATTTAAAGTTTTTGCATAAGAAAAAAATAATAGAAGCTAAAGTATTAATAGATACTTTTGATGATATAAAAAGACCTAAGCCAATAATTAAAGAACAGTTAGTAGTAAAAGCAAATCAAACTTTAGATATTATAAAAAAAATAGAAAGAACTTCAAAATCCTGTTTCACAAATCAAAGAAATATTTTAATGATGCTTTTAATGTCAAACACAGGCATTCGCAGAAAAGAAACTGCAGGCATAGATATTAGAAATATTAATCTTGAAAACAAAACTATAACTATTTATAAAACCAAAGGAAGCAAGCCCCGCATAGTTGTTTTTTCTGATATGATTAAAGATATATTAATTGATTATATATCAGAGCGTGATGAGATATTAAGAAAAAATAAAATAAAAGAACAGAATAATCTTTTTATTAAAAACAATGGACATGATTTAGCAATAGAAACTATGACTATGATTATGAGAATAATATCAAAAAGAAATAAAGTAAAAATAACTTGCCATTCTTTTAGGCGAGGGTTTGCAACTGATATGGCAGAGAGCGGAACAGAAACTTATTTAATAAGCAAGATGATGGGACATTCAAACATTAATACAACAACAAGCAGATATATTTATGTGCTTATGAATATGATAAAAAATGCAATGAGTAATCACCCATTCAATAAAGCAAATACAGAAAAAATAAATAGATATAATGAAATCAAAAATACAAAAAATGATTTTCAGGAAAATATAACAAATACGCTTAATACAATAGTCATAAAAATGAATGAGCTTAATAACAGGATTGATAAACTGAGTACAAAAAATGTATAGCTAAGCTATGTATTAATACTATATAGTAATATGGTATTTATAAATAATATAGTTCTGAATAATCAAAACTTTTTGATTTAACTTTTTATAATTGATTTCTTGATTTTGTATGAGATGCACGAAATGAACATGCACACTTTGTACACTTTACTATAAAAAATTATGATTTTATTTACTGCGTTTTTTCTATTAGGAGCTATTTTAATTTTTAATTTATGCAGTTGTGATAACATCATCAAAAATTGAGTTTTGATTTTTAATTTGAATGGCTTTATTTGAAGCGTAGAGGCTTATTTTTATGGCTTTTTTAGGTTTTATATAGTTTTAGTATACCAGATTAAAAAACTTCAAAAACACGGCTTTTTTATAAATACCAGATAACTATGTTTTCTAATTTTTTTATTTTAAAATCTTTAATCAAAAAGAAAGTTTAAAAGTAGGTAGTAGTAGTTAACTGCAATAAATGTGCCAATTAATTTTACTACTACCACTACTACTGCTTTTAATCAAATTTATTTTATAAAAAATTAGTTTTAAAAATTTTTTGTATTTTGTTGACTTTAAAATTATTTTGTGTATATTAGTTAACGCAAGACAAATTATAAAATGCATCAAAAACAAAAGCCTGAGAAACTTTTGAAGCATTAAAGGAATCAATATGAAAGCGGATAGAGGTATAATAATATCTTCTAAGGAGCTGTATGCTCAGAAGAAAAATAACAGTTCTTTTAATTTAATAAGCTTGAAATGCGGTACAAGTGTGAAAAACTATCTCTCAAATAGTTTGATTCCTGCTTGTATTTTGTCTTGCAATAAAAATAAAGCCTTGTACCGCTTTCTTATAGATTTTAAAAAATTCGTTAAACTTAAAATTTGTCAATATTTTTATTCAACTTTTTCCCGCCGCAAAAAGTTGCTGCCACAGGCACGCTTCGCGAAAGTGCAAGTATAAAATTAGTATTAAATCATACTAAAATTGTATTATATAATATAAAATAATTTATTAAATTTAAGCTAAATATAGCAGACTGTGCCTGCTTCTCGCTGTAGGAAGGCTTCGCATGTGGCACGTCTACCGGAGGCACGCTTCGCTAGGTGGATGTCGTCCAAAAGAAGTAGGGTCTAGCACGACTGTCTGCTTCGCAGCAAAGGCCCAGATATAAAAACAAAAATATAAATTTGTTTTTGACAAAATATAATTGTTTAGGTATATATTAGAATAAAAAATAATTGTAATCATTTTGGTAACAATCTTTTTACACTTTTTCATTGATATAATTATAAAAATATTATAAAGTCTTAATAAAAATTTTTACTAATAAGGAGAATTTATAAATGAGTAAATTTTTAACTGCTATAATTTTATCAGCTTTTTTATTTGCTGTATCATGTTCAAATAATGCAGACAAAACAGCAACAACTGACAATACAGCAAAAGCAGAACCAACTAAAAAAGAAGCAGTAGCTATTAATGTTGAAGGATTGGCTGCACCTGAAAGCGTTAAATTCAGAAATGGAAAATTATATATAGCTAACTTGGGAGATCCTAATGCCCCAGCAGACGGATTTATAATTGTAGCTAATGAAGACGGTTCTAATCCTCAGAAACTTTTTGAAGGACAATTAGACAGCCCTAAGGGTTTTTCTTTCTTAACTGATGATATTATTATTATTCCTGATCAAGTAAATGACAGTTCTATGACAGGTAATTTAGTATTGGCTAATATTAAAGAAAATAAAATAATAACAAAACTTCCTATAGAAGGTTCTAAATTCTTAAATGATACTGTAGTAATAGATCCTGCAACTGTAGCATTAACTGATACAGGAGCTTCAACAGTTCATTTTATTAAAGTAGATAACAATTCAGCTTTATCTATAACTTCATCTGTAACAGGAGTAGTTGGAGCTAATGGTATATTCTTAGATAATGGAGTTTTATATATAGCTGGAAGTACATTCGGAGGCGACGCTAATGGAGGAGATATTTATACTTTAAAAACAGACGGTACTGGTTTAACTAAATGGACAGCTTCAAGATTGGGTGCTGGTGCTTTAGATGGTATTACTATAGCTAATGGTAAATTATATGTTTCTGATTGGGGTGAAAATGGTGCTAATAATAATGCATGCATATATGTATTTGATTTAAATACTAAAGAACAATTAGAAAAAATCGAAGGTTCTTTAAGCGGCGTTGCTGATATAGATTTAGTTAATAATGTTATTTATATCCCTGAACTTTCAACTAGCTTAATAAAAAAAGTACAATTATAAAATTAATTACTTCTTCTGTGCATCCCCTATAGAAAATTATTAAAATATAGGGGATGTTTTTTGTAAAATTCATAAACAATTACATAGTTACTGTATATTTTTTATAACATTTATTATACATAATATTTACAAAACAACATAAAAATATACCATACACTATCATTATTTTTTTACTAAGTTTAATATTTTTTGTTATCTTTTAAATATGAATTTTATAATAAGGAGATGTTACTATGAAAAAAATTATAATTTTCTTATTTTTATTCATTCTTTTATTTTCATTATTCTGCTATGCTCAAAGAGAAAACAACAATACAGAAACCTATAAAAACGAAAAATTATATAAATACCCTAATGACATAGATTATCAACCAAAATTACTTGGTTTTTTCTTTCCTTCCGAAACATCCTCCAATTTAAATAATATATTTACTATGAATAGATATAAAGGAATGTCATATACTTTACATAAATCTTTACCAAATGATCCTGAAGCTGTTAAGTTATGGAAAGAATGGGGGATTATGAAATAGCAAATATAATTTATTTTATAATTTTTCAAAATATTTAACACTATTTAAATATTTAGGTTTTATTAGTAAATAACAAAAAATATTTTTCATTTAGGAGGTAACTGCTATGAAAAAATTATTTTTTTTATTCCTATTTCTATTCTAATTAACATCAATTTTTTGTAAATTAGAAATGGTTGTCAGGATTGCAATGTAAAAATTGCAATCCTCTTTTTTTAAAATAAACTAAATTTTATACAATTATTAGTTTATCATCACAAAAAACAACAAAAATTTATATAATAATTTATTATTTTTTTGACAAATATATTATATTTTTGTTTATTACAGATAGGGAGATTTGTATCAAAATATTTTAAATAAACAAAATATTTTGATATTGATTTTTTTATTTAATATTTATAAAATATAATTAAAACTTTTATCATAATAGGAGGAACCACAATGAAAAAGTTTATAATTTTCTTATTTTTATTTGTTTTATTATTCTCATTATTCTGTTATGCTCAAAGCGATACTGCTAAAATTGATGCTGCTCAAAATGAATTGATAGGTGGTTGGGATTTTTTTGCTAGGTGGTTTGATAAAAATAAATATAATTTAAAAGATAAACTTAAAAATACTGGTAACTTTAATACAGCTAATGAATATTTATTTTCTTTTTTAGAAAATAATAGTCAATTGTTTAAATCTGAAAAAGAGGCAGATATATTATTTAATAATATGGATAAAAACCCTCAATTGTTCACAGTTCTTGGCAATAACCCTGAACTATTTGATATTATTAATCAAAATCCAGAATTATTTATTAATATCTTATTAGATGATCAAAAATTAGAACTATTCATCAATGCACCTTCACAAAGTGAATTCTTGTTCAATTCAGGTTATAATAAAGAATCTTTGTTTAATTCTACTTCTAATAGTAAATTCATAAATACTGATGTTTCTCAAAAAGAAGAAAATTACACTGTTCAATTATGGAAAGAATGGGGCATAATGAAATAAAAATATTAATTAATGAATAATAAAATAAAACATAGAAAGGGTTATTGTCACTGACAGTAGCCCTTTTTTATGCCTTTAATGATCAAAACTTTTAATCATAATCATTATTATAAAAAATCATTAAGTATATTTATACTTTTCCGAGAAATTAACATAATATTTTATAATACATATAGGAGATTCACAAATAAGTGCTGATATCAAAATGTTTACTGTTAATTACTTACCAAGCAATTATAATTATGAAATGTTAGGTTTAGTTAAAGGAAATGTATCATTAGCTAAGCATGTTGGAAAAGATTTGCTTGCAGGTCTTAAAAATATTGTAGGCGGTGAAGTTGAAAGCTACACTGAAATGCTTAATGAAGCTAGAGAAATAGCTACAAAAAGAATCTTGGAAGAAGCTCAGAAATTAAATGCTAATGCTGTAATAGGAATTAATTTTTCTTCATCTTCTGTACTTCCTGGAACTGTAGAAGTTGTTGCTTATGGTACTGCTATTGTATTGAAATAATTTATGAGGAGTAAAAATGGATAACGATATAAAATTATTTACAGCTGATTATTTGCCTAGCGGATATAATTATGAATTATTAGGTTTAGTTAAAGGAAATATAGCTCAGGCTAAACATATAGGAAAGGATTTGCTTGCAGGTCTTAAAAATATTGTAGGCGGTGAAGTTGAAGGCTACACTGAAATGATTAATGAAGCTAGAGAAACAGCAACTAAAAGAATGATAGAAGAAGCTAAAAAATTAGGAGCCAATGCTATAATAGGCATACATTATTCTTCTTCATCTGTAATGGAAGGTACTACAGAAGTTATTGCTTATGGTACTGCTGTAATAATAAAATAATAAAAATAAGGAGGTTTATGAGTGAGAAGAGAAACTTATGAATTGCAGAATTCTGATATGCCTAATGAATCTTGGCGTATATTTAGAATAATGGGGGAATTTGTAGAAGGATTTGAAACTATGTCCTACTACAAAAATGCCGTTTCTATGTTTGGAAGTGCAAGAACTTCAGAAGATCATCCCCACTATAAATTAGCTTATGAAACTGCTAAATTATTAGGTGAAAATAAATATGACATAATTACAGGAGGCGGTCCTGGTATAATGGAAGCAGGAAACAGAGGAGCTTTCGATGCTAATGCAGGTTCTATAGGTTTATGTATAGAACTTCCTTTTGAACAGAAAACTAATCCTTATGTTAAAGAAGAATTGAAATTTAGATACTTCTTTGCTAGAAAAGTGATGTTCTTAAAATATGCAAAAGCTGTAATAATATTTCCTGGCGGATTTGGTACTATGGATGAGATGTTTGAAACTCTCACTTTAATACAAACAAAAGTTCTTGACAGAATGCCTCTCATAGTTATGAATTCTAGTTATTACACTGACTTAATAGAATGGATAAAAAAAGATATGATTAAAGAAAATTATATCGATGTTGAGGACTTAAACTTAATAAAATATGCTGAAACTCCTCAAGCTGCTTTAGATATAATTAATTCTTTTCATAGTAATAAACAAAAATGAAATATATAAGATATATAATAGTAATTTTATTAATCAATATAAATATAGTATTGGCTCAATTACCAGAGCTTTTTGACCTAAATGGTTATAAAGATTTAAAATTTGGAATGAGCATTGAAGAAGCTGATAATAAAATTACTAATTATAATCTAAATGTATATGCTGATTTTTTTGAATCATTTGAATTAAAAAATAATACTGTTCTTAATATATATAAAAATGATACTCAAAAATTAGCATATTATTTATATTTCTACAATAATGAACTTTATAGAATAGAGATATGCAATCATATAGGTGATATATATAATAATCCTTCATTCTACAATCCTGTAACTATGGCCGATATAAACAATATAAAAGAAGAGCTTACTTTTCAATATGGTCAAATAACAAAAACAGATGTAAAGCATTATTCATTTTATAAAAAGCCTTTTGAAGAGTATATAATTTGGTGGTCATCAGAGATTGCAAGCGTATCATTATATATAAAGCCTGATTTGGATACTTTAGAGAATGTTATGAAGCATTATTCATACAGAATTTCTTTTTATGATGAGATTAAAATAAAAGAAATATATTCATCAAAATAAGAAATAAAACTTTTTTCTAACTCCCCACCCTTTTTCTTTATTGCTTTAATATAAAATTTTAATTTCATCTTTCTTATAGCCTATCAAGAAAATATAGAAGCCCACCCTAGTTTTTTATAAAAATAAAAATCCGCTCAACGCACGCTAAACGAAATAAAAAATAAAAATAAAATTATAATACAAATTTAATCATATTTGTAGTGAAGCTCACCGTGCGTTAAATATATTTTTAAATCTAATTAACACTTGGGCGGGTGCTGAAATTTCTAATAAAAAACAGCAAATATAATTTGAATTATAAATTGCAAATTAGACTGTAAAATATAAAGGGCGGGGTATGTGAATAAAATTTTATGATTATAAGTTTTAATAATTTATAATATATAGTATAATCTAAACAAAAATTGCCATAATCATTTGGAGTGTATACCGATGAAAAAAAGAGAAAAACTAGGAAGCAGATTCGGATTTATACTAGTATCTGCCGGCTGTGCAGTTGGTATGGGTAATGTTTGGAGATTTCCATATATAACAGGACAATACGGAGGCGGTGCTTTTGTAATATTATATATAATATCAATAATTATATTGGGTGTAGCTCCTATGGTAATGGAATTCGCTGTGGGAAGAGCAGGCGGACATGATATAGCAACATCTTTTGAAAAACTTGAAAAGAAAGGACATAATTGGCATAAAATAGGATATGTTCAAATACTTGGTAATGTTCTTCTTATGCTGTTTTATACAACTATATGCGGATGGTGTTTATCATACTTTTACTTTATGCTTTCAGGACGATTTGAAGGACTTAATGCAAATGAAGTTGGTAATTTTTTTAATGGAGTTTTGGGAAGTGCTTCTACATTAACATTATGGATGGGAATAAGTTTATTGATAGGTATAATAATATGTTCTTTTGGACTAGAGAAAGGCGTAGAGAGAGCAAGTAAATTCATGATGATATCATTGTTTGCACTTTTAATGCTTCTTATAATCAGGGCATTAACTTTAAAAGGTGCTATAGAAGGATTGAAATTTTATTTAGTACCGGATTTAAATAAATTATTTGGAAACGGACTTACAGGATTCATAGGAATATTCTATGCTGCTATCGGACAGGCATTTTTCTCTTTGAGTGTAGGTCAGGGAGGAATGGCAATATTTGGAAGCTATATAGATAAAAAACAATCTCTTACAGGAGAAGCATTAATAATTATAGCATTGGATACTATGGTAGCTTTGTTTGCAGGACTTGTAGTATTCCCTGCATGTTTTGCTTTCGGTGTAAATCCTGGTGAAGGTGCCGGACTTGCTTTTGTTACTTTACCTAATATATTTAATTCTATGCCTCTTGGAAGACTATGGGGAGCATTATTCTTCTTATTCCTAGCAATGGCAGCCCTTACTACTATAATAGGCGTATTAGAAAATATATATTCATTCATTATGGATAAATTTAAAATTACAAGACAAAAAACTTCTATTATATTATTTGTAATGTTATTCATACTTAGCCTTCCGACAACTTTAGGATTTAATATACTATCTAATATAAATCCGCTCGGAGAAGGTACTGTTATAATGGATTTACTAGATTTTATAGTATCAAATAATATACTTCCTTTAGGTGCTTTGGTAACTCTATTCTTCTGTACAAGAGATTTCGGATGGGGATTCGATAACTTTTTAAAAGAAGCTAATACAGGAGAAGGCATCAAGTTCCCTCGTCAATTAAGATTCTATATTAGTTATATACTTCCTTTTATAGTATTAGCAATATTTTTATATGAATATATTAATAGATTTTTCTTGAAATGATTTTTTATATTAATATGCATATAGTTTATTAATTGATAATGAAAAAATATTAATAACTATATGCATTTTTAATATATACCTAAACAATTATATTTTGTCAAAATAAATTTTTTTAATTTAAAATATTTGCAGGTCTTTTGCCCTGCGAAGCACACAGACATGCCGCAAAGCATACCCGGACAAAGTCCACCTACGGTGAGGTTAATCCACAAGTTCTTTTGTTGGCACAAAAAAACTATATCCTCGACAGGCTCGGATACGCTTCGCGAAAACCTGCATTTATTGTCTAAATTTAGGTTATGTCATATATTTAATAAGTATATATTTAATATAAAGTTCTAGTAATTGCGTTTTTCGCATAGCGTATCCGAAGGATAAAAACTTTGGCGAAGCCGCGGCAAAAAAGTTGATAATTCTATATAAAGTGTATCAGTTGACAAACTTAAAAATTTTCAGTATATACTGAAAATTTTAGAGTTTGTCATTTTTTTATTCAACTTTTTCCCGCCGCAAAAAGTTGCAAAAAGTGCAAGTATAAAATTAGTACTAAATAATACTAAAATTGTTTTATATGTAAGATAGATTATTAATTTAAGCTAAAATATAGCCCTTCGCGAAGCGTATCCGAGTTTATCGAGGATATAAGCTTCTTTGGGGCACCACCGAGTAGGTGCCTAATCGGCAAAAGAAGTGGGGGTTCGGGGGCTAGTCCCCGAAAATAATAAAAATATAAAAAATAAAATTGACAAAATATAGTTGTTTAGATATATTAGAAATAGCTGTAATATTTGAAACATTAAAACTATTTAGAAAAATTAGTGAGTATAGTAGTGGCAAGCAATAAATATATAGCAGTACCGCTGATATCACATATAGAAGTAACAAGAGGCACACTGCTTGTCGTAGGGTCTTTTTTAAACTTAACAAATAAAAACGGCAGACATAAACCTATCAAACTACCTATAACAACAACCAATATCATAGAAAGCGATACAACCAATGCTATGATTAAGCCTCCCCTAAAAATGGCAATCAAAGATACAGCAATACTCATGGTAAGCCCTAAAGTAGTAGAAACCAATATCTCTTTTCCAAGCATAAAAAGCCAGTCGCTTTTTTTAACATCTCCCACAGATAAACTTCTTATTATGAGAGTTGATGACTGAGCACCAGCATTTCCTGCACTATCTATAAGTAATGGTAAGAAAAATATCAAAGAAACATATTTACTTATAGTCTCTTCAAACATTCCTATAACATATCCTGATATAATATTAACAAATACCAAAACAAAAAGCCAAAATATTCTTCTTTTATAAAGTACAATAGGATTAGCTTGTTTTATGTTGCTGTCGAAATCATCATCAATACTAATAGCACCTAATTTATGAAAGTCTTCTGTATCCTCTTCTTCAGCTATATCAAATATATCATCTATTGTAACAATACCTATCAAAGCATTTTTGGAATCAACTACAGGTATATAAAGCAAATCATATTTCCTTCCTACCCTAACCGCTTCTTCCTGATCCGAATATACTGACAAACATATTATATCTGTATGCATAAGGTCTTCTATTTTATCATCTTGACTTGCAAATAATAAATCTTTTAATAATATATAACCAATTAAAGTATCATCTTTTTGAACGACATATATAACTTCAAATGTTTCCGAATCTTTACCGTATTTTCTAATATATTCTAAAGTTTGCTTAACAGTATAATCAGGAAGCACATCAACATATTCAGGAGTCATTATACGTCCTATACTGTCTTCAGGATATCCTAATAACTGCCTTGTAATATTTAAATCTTTCTCGCCCATCAAAGAAAAAATCTTCTTTGTGATATCGGAAGGAAGTTCTTCAAAAAGCGATGTTCTATCATCAGGACTCATTTCATGAATAAGTTCTTTTAATTCATTCTCATTCATAGAGATTATGATTTTTTCCTGCTCTTCAGGCTCTAATTCTGAAAATACATAAGCAGACATTTCTCTTGATAAAAGTCTGAATACTATGCTTCTATTTTTATCGCTGTCTAATATTCGTATAACATCTACTATTTCAGCCGCATGCATGCTGGCAAGTAAATATTTGAGTTTATCCCATCTTTGATTTTCTATTATATTAATAATTTCAGTATATTCTTTATTTTCTACCATACTTCTGTCATATTTTTTTTATATTTATGTATATCAATTCTTTTATTATTATTATATAATATAGACATTATATATTAATAATAAAAAAAAACCAATAATGTAATTTTAATATTATAAATATAAAGGAGTTATTTTAATATGGCTGATATAAAAAAAATCGGTGTATTAACAAGCGGAGGCGATGCTTCTGGAATGAATCCTGCTATAAGAAGTGTTGTCAGAACTGCAATAGCCAACGGTTTAGAAGTAATGGGTATAAAAGAAGGATATCAAGGTCTTATGTACAATGATGTATACCAGATGAATGCAGGAAGTGTAGGAGGCATCATCAATCATGGAGGTACTATACTCTTTTCAGCAAGATCTCCTGAATTTCAAACAGAAGAAGGCATGAAAAAAGCTGCTGATAATATGAAATACCATGGAATAGACGCTTTAATCGTTATAGGAGGAGACGGAACTTATAGAGGAGCTTTAGACTTCTATAATCACCACCCTGAATATCCTATAGTTGCAATACCTGGTACTATAGATAATGATATATTTGGTACTGATTATACTATAGGTTATGATACTGCTGTTAATGTAGCAATGGATGCTATAGATAAATTAAGAGATACAGCTACAAGCCATGGAAGATGTTTCGTTGTAGAAGTTATGGGAAGACATGCTGGTTATATTGCTTTAGAAGTTGGTATAGCTTCAGGAGCTGAGGATATATTGATCCCTGAAACTACAACTGATCTAGACAAAATAGTAGAAGAATTACAAATAGCTAAAAAAAGAGGTAAAAAATCTTCTATTATAGTAGTAGCTGAAGGCGATGAGTCCGGCGGTGCTATGGAAGTAGCTAAACAAATAGAAGGTAAAACAGGATTCGATACTCGTGTTACTATATTAGGACACATGCAAAGAGGCGGATCTCCTACTTCAAGAGAACGTTTAATGGCTGCTAGATTCGGTTATATTGCTGTTAAAGCTTTATTAGAAGGAAAGAAAAATGTTGCTGTAGGAATTTGGAAAGGAGAATATACTTACACTCCTTTAACTGATGCTGTAAAAAAAGTACCTAAAGTAGATCCTATAGACTTGGCATTATGCAGAACACTTGCTATATAATTAATTAAAAAATAAAGGCTATAATTTATTATGATAGAAAACAAATCCATTTTAGGAATAAGAATAGATAATTTCAAAGTTAGTCTTGAAGAAATACTAGACTACCTTAAATATGGAAAAAACATACTCATAATATCTCTGGATGTGCATAAATTACTAAAAATAAGATATAATAAAAAATTAAAAGAAATAATAAAAAATTCATCTTTGGTAATTGCGGCACATCCATCTATAGCCAAAGCTTATAAATTTATTCATAAAGAAGAATTAAATTATATTAATGAATTTCTTTTATTTTCAAGAGTATTTGATTATATAGAACAAAAAAAGATGTCTATGTTTTTGTTTGGAGATGAAGAAAAATATTTCTTTACTATATCCGAAAAAATTAAAAAGATTTATCCAGGTATTTATATGCTTGGTAATTATCAAAACACCAAAGATAAAGAGGAATTAGATAAAGCATTTATAGGATTCAAAAAAATAGAACCTGATGTATTTTTAATGCATATGGAATTCAAAAAATCTTTATACTGGTTCAATAATAATAAACAAAATCTAGACATGAAATTCTTTATTCCATTCAAAAAACCATTGGATAGCTTTGCAGGAAAAATAAAAGCTCCTAGCATGGAAATATTAAATAAAAATAAATATGAATCATTTTACACTAAAAAGAATATATTTAGAATATTTTTATATATTGATTATCTAAGATTCTGGATATTAGTTTTATTTGAAAAACTTACAACTAAAAAAGATAAACAAAGTTTCCCTTCAAATAGTTAATAAAAAATAAGGATAATATATGGATTATACTGATATCAATTCTAAAACCATAGACAAATGGATAGATGAAGAAAATTGGGAATGGGGAAAACCTATAACTCATGAAACTTTTTTAGAAGCAAAAAATGGTAAATGGAATATGCTTCTCACACCTACAAAATATGTTCCAAAAGAATGGTTTCCTGATTTGAAAGATAAAAAAGTTTTAGGGCTTGCTTCGGGAGGAGGACAGCAGATGCCTATTTTTGCTGCCTTAGGTTCAATATGTACTTTGATGGATTATTCTCAAAAACAAATAGATAGTGATTTAATGGTATCAAAAAGAGAAAACTACAATATAAATCTAGTGAAAGCAGATATGACAAAAACATTTCCATTTGATGATGAAAGTTTTGATATAATTTTCCACCCTGTATCTAATTGCTATATAGAAGATGTTATGCATGTATGGAAAGAATCTTTCAGAGTTTTAAAAAAAGAAGGCGTTCTAATGGCTGGTTTAGATAATGGTATTAATTATTTATTTGATGAAAATGGAAAAGAAATAAAATACAAACTTCCTTTTAATCCTCTAAAAGATGAGAGCTTATTAAATAAATTAATTCAAAATAATGACGGAGTACAATTTTCACATACAATAGAAGAACAAGTAAGAGGACAATTAAAAGCAGGATTCAAACTAATAGATATATACGAAGATACAAACGGATACGGCATACTTCATGAATATAATATACCTACATTTTGGGCTACCCTATCAAAAAAATAATTTTTTATCCTTCTATGATAAACTTATTATTTATAAGAAAAAAATCTTTTTTTAAATCTATGTAAATTAAAACTTATATATACCTAAACAAATATATTTTGTCAATTTTAGTTTTTTCAATTTTATTGTTTGTGGTGGCTTTGCCCCCACACCCCCAGTTCTTTTGGTGACCCAAAGAACCAAAAAGACTGCATTTTTAGTATATACCTAAACAACTATACTTTGTCAAAATAATTTTTTTAATTTAAAATATTTGCAGGGCTTTGCCCCGCACCCCACTTCTTTTGCGACTGTAGGAAGTGCCTGTGGTGTGCCACAAAGAAGCAAAAAGGCTATATTTTAGCTTAAGTTAATAGTTTATATTACATGTAAAACAATTTTAG
>NZ_CALXYQ010000062.1 GCF_944393015.1 uncultured Brachyspira sp. | reverse complement strand
ATATATAAACAAATAGTTGTTTTATCTAGTTTAATTTATTCTTTTTATTTTATAGATTGATTTTCAAACGCTTCAAAGCCTTGTAATTGAGAGAAGAATAAAGTCTTATAATATACTGAAAATTTTTAAGTTTGTCAACTGATGCACTTTATATAGATGTTATCTACTTTTTTGCCGCACAAAAAAGTAGCAAAAAACGCAATTGCTAAAACTTTATATTAAAAATATACCTATTAAATATATGATATAACCTAAATTTAGACTAAAATGCAGTTCTTTTGGTTCTTTTATACCAATAAAAGAACTGGGGTGCGGGGCAAAGCCCTGCAGATATTTAAAATTTAAAAAATTATTTTTGACAAAATATATTTGTTTAGGTATATACTGAAAATTTTTAACTTTGTCAACTATTCGCCATAGGGGCTTTCCGCACGGTATTACCTACTCTTATCAAACGTCCGCTATACGTGCGGCTGATTACTCATTATTATACAAAATTAATAAATCTATATCACATGTAAAACATATTTCTTTAATATTACATAATCTTTTATTTTATAAAAAATTATAATTCACATTTATAAAAAGGTAAAAATTTACAAAATATAGTTGTTTAGGTATATATAAACAAATAGTTGTTTTATCTAGTTTAATTTATTCTTTTTATTTTATAGATTGATTTTCAAAACGCTTCAAATCCTTGTTATTGAAGAGAAAATAAAAGTCCTGTATCGTACTAATAACTGCAAACGCTTGAAAACCTATTATATGAGGGAGAATAAAAAATCTAATAATAGTACTGAAACATAACTATTTTTTCAAACGCTTCAAAGCCTTTCTATTGGAGGCAGAAATATAGTCTTATTATAGACTAATATTTCAAATTATTAAAACTTTTATAAAAGATAAATAACCTTATTCAATTTTCTATAGAAAATTAATAATTATATATCAATATAATAATAAAAAAATATAAATTTATATTGATTTTAATTTAAAATAATATATAGTATAATAAATTTAATAATAAATTTAAATTCGTATTTAAATTTAAAAATACATTTAAAGTTATAGGCGGTTTTTTTGTATAAAAAATATTAAATACATAAAAACTTAAAAAATTATGACAATTTTTGCCGTATTGATAGTGCATGATTAAGCTATAAAAAAATTGAATGAGCAAATAAACATGAAAATGTTTAGAATAAAAATTTAAAAAAGGAGTTCCAATTATGAACAAAAAATTATTAACAATCTTTTTAAGCCTATTTTTAGTAGGCATATTATCAATAAGCTGTTCCAATGAGGATAAAACAGCTCCAAAAGGTATAGAGCAGTATAATGGTAAGACTTATGTATCAGAATCTGCTATAATGGATTCTACATATTTATGGGTATCAGTTAAAGATGGTCAAGTGTCAACTCTACCAAGTGATAATATAACACCCCCAGATTTTGACACAGCTTATTTTGCTGTAACAGGTTCTGGTACTGATTATAGTTTTTCTTTAGATAGCGGTTCAGTAGTAGGTACTTTAAAATTTTCTTCTGACGGTTCTTCTGTAACACTTAAATATACAGCAAATCCAGATGCTCCTGCAGAAATGTTAAATAAAGATATAGTTTGCAATAAAAGATAATAATCAATCATATTAAAAATTAAATGGCTTTGCTTGAATTTTTTTTGAGTAGAGCCTTTATTTTTCAAAATAATAAAAATTATGAAAAAATTTGTCTCATTGATAGTGCATAATTAAGTTATAACAAAATTGAATGAGCAAATAAAAATGAAGATGTTTATAATAAAAATATCAAGGAGTTTTACTATGAGTAAAAAAATTTCAACAATCTTTTTAAGCCTATTTTTAGTAGGCATTTTATCAGTAAGCTGTTCTAATAAGGATAAAACAGCACCAGATACAAGTACACCAAGTACCCCAAAAACTATAGATCCAAAATATTCTGGTATATGGACATCATCATATAACTCCGATGCTGTAGAAATAGATATAAACGGTAATATATACGAATACAATAGCACTCGTGGAAATAAAGGTGAAGTATTAGAGTCTACTGATCCTAGTTATAAAGTAAAAATTTATGGTAGTGAGATTACAATAACATTTAAAGATGTAAATAATGCAACTGTCAATATTAATGGACAAAATGTTACATATACTAAAACTTCACAAGGCATAGAACAGTATAACAATAATACTTATGTGTCAAAAGATAGTTTTGATGCTTCAAGTCTAGATCCAGGTTTAAAAACAGCATATTTATGGGTATCTATAAAAGACGGTAAATTAGCAACTTTACCTGATAATAATAATACAACAGCTCCAAATTTTACAGGAATGTATATGACTGGCCCAATAACTGGTTATGGTACTGATTATACTTTTGATGCCGGAGATGGTAAAACAAAAGGTACTTTAACATTTTCTTCTGACGGTTCTTCTGTAACAGTTAGATATACAAAAAATCCAGATGCTCCTAGCTTTGAAAATAAAGATTTTATATGTAATATAAAAAAATAATCAATCATATTTTTAGTTAAAGGCTTTGCTTGTATTTTCAGCTGAAGCCTTTAGTTTTTATTTTGAATTATATTTAATTAGGAGTAAAAAATGAAATTAAAAATATTCTTATTAGCTTTATTATCAATATTAGTATTTATATCCTGCGAAAGCAAAGAGGAAGGCTGGTACAAAAATGTAAGTTATAAATTCTATACTAACGGCAATGAATCCCTGCTCTTTGTAGGAGATAAAGTTTTAGTAGGAGATGAAGAAACTGTAGTCAATCCTTTAGCTTCGATTCTAACATTATTAACCACTTCTGCGAGTGAGATAAAAAGTAAAAATGAGGCTGTTTATACTATGAACTTATTTGTTACAAAATTATATTTCAATTTCAAATTAAAAGGCAATACTCTTAATTGTTCTATAGAAGGAGAAGAAGAAGTTAACTATTATTATAACGATGAATTAACCAAAAAATATTATACAAATATAATCGAAGTAAAAAAATGGTGGGAAGAATACAGTTCTACTAATGAGTAATTATTAAATGGAGCAGGTTTATGAAATTATTCAAATTATTTATTCTATTTTCAGTATTTAATTTATCCTATCTATACTGCGAGGATAGGCTCAATTATCAATTATACGAAGCATGCAAATCAGGAGATATTAAAACTGTTAGAAAATTAATAATAAGAGGAGTCAATGTTAATGAAAAAAGCGATTTTATTGAGGATACTGCTTTATTAATTGCAAGCCGTAACGGATATTTTGATATAGTTAAACTTCTTATAGAAAACGGTGCTGATGTTAATCTTAATACTCCGATAAAAAATGCTATTATGAACGGGCATTATGATATAGTAAAATTATTAATGGATAATAATGCAGAGTATTCAAATAATTTATTTAATATAAGTTATATTGACAGTTATCTAAATAGATTCGTTACTGAGTCTTTAACTTCCTTAGAAATAGCAGCAAGATATGAGCATAGAGATATTGCAAAATTACTCGTCAATAATAGTGCCGATTATAAAAATAATGATTGGTATGCTGTTAAACTTATAATATCAAAAAATTATGATGATGTTTTTAAAAGTCTTTTAGATAAAGGCATAAACATTAATTATCAATACAGCAATTATAATAATCATAGTTTATTAATGTATGCTATAGATAAAAATTCTACAAATATAATAAAACAAATATTAGATAAAAAACCAAATTTAAAAATTACAAATAACAGCAGAAAAACAGCTATTATGCTTGCTATGGATCAGTCATACAGTAAAGATATTATGAATATATTTCTTAATAGCTATGTATTTGATAAATATAAAACTTTAATATCATTATATACTAATAATAATTCTGTAATAGAAGAAATAAATAATATGGTAACTAATCAAAAACTATATTTAGGAAGAGATACTAGTTTTGAAAGTAAAAATGGAAATACTAAAAGTTTTGAAAAAGGAACTTATCTTCTAAGTTTATGTACTGCATTAGAGTATTATGATGTAGCTCAGCAATTAATTGATATAGGATATTTAGATATTGATAAGAATTTTAATAATACATATCCTCTTTTATATGCTATTAATGATAATGATTTAGAAGGAGTTAAGTTTCTTATTAAAAATAATGCTCATATATATAATACTATAAATAATGATTATGGGTATTATGAAAATACAACATTAATGTATGCTATAGAAAAAGGCAATAAAGATATAGTTGAAGCTCTTTTATCAAAAAAAATACCTTTAAATGAAAATGATGGTAAAGAATTATATTTAGCAGTAAAAGACAATAAATTAGAAATAGCTAAGCTTCTCATTGAAAATAAGGCAGATGTAAATACAAGATATGATAACAAAACATATTTAATGATTGCAGCAGAAAATAATAATAAAGAAATGGCAGAACTCCTTATTTCTAAAAAAGCGGATATTAATACTAAAGTTTATGATAATAAAACAGCTTTGCATTATGCATTTGATAATAATAATTTTGAAATGTATGATTATTTAAAAAGTAAAGGTGCCATTGAAACAGAAGATTTAAAAATAAAAATGCAGGAATTAAAAAAATTAGAGGAAGAAAAAAGAATAAAAGAACAGGAAGAAATTGAAAGACAGAACCGCTTAAAAGAACAGGAATTAAAAAAATTAGAGGAAGAAAAAAGAATAAAAGAACAGGAAGAAATTGAAAGACAGAACCGCTTAAAAGAACAGGAATTAAAAAAATTAGAGGAAGAAAGACAAAGATTAATTTATGAAGCAGATAGAAGAGCATTAATAGAAAAAAATATGAATAGTATAAATATAGCAAAAGGCTTCAATACTTTCGGAATAATAACAATGGTTGGAGGAGCTTTAACTGCCGCTAGTCCATTTGTATTAAATGCAGTAAACGGACAGCCTAATAATTTTGATTTTTTTGATTTCAGCAAAACTGATAAAACAAGCAAGCTAAATAGAACACTGTTTTTTACAGGTATAGGTTTATTTACAGCTGGAGCATTAACTTCTATTATTTCATCAGTTTATAAAAGCAATTTAGAGAGAAAAATATATTATTCCTTTACTCCTATTATAAATCAAAATCAAAACGGAATATTAGATTATGGATATATATTTAGTTTTAATTATAAATTATAGTTTTTTTATATTTAAATGAAATTATGACAGTTTTTGTCGCTATAATAATATATAATTAAATCATAATTGATATTAAAGGAGGCTTTTTATGGCTCAAAATTTTTACTGTGAATACTGCGGTGCTAAATACACATCAATAGCATCATTAACTAGCGGTTATTGTCTTAAGCACCCTAACGGTCCAAACAAGGGCAAGCATAAACTTTATGAAGGCGGTGAGAAGTCAGAATATTTTTGCAAGTATTGCGGGGCTAAAAATAAATCTTTACAGTCCTTAGTAAATGGTTATTGTCTAAAGCATCCTAATGGCCCTAATAAGGGTAAGCATGCACCGGCATTGTAAAATAAAATTCCATATTATTTATCATATAAATAAAAATATGAATATGCTTGATTTTATGAATTAATAATTTATAATAAGCTATTATCAAATAAATTTGAGTTTTTATTTATTTAATTATAAATAAGTAGAAGCTCAAAATTTTTTATAAGGGCTTAATTATGAATAAAAAAATATTATCATTTTCTTTTGTATTATTTTTAATATCTATTTTTTCTACTTATCAAATTTCTTATGCTCAGACAAAAACTTCTATTAGAGTTCCTGAATATGGTACTGGTATTAATAAAAGTTGGGACGATAGATTTTGTGTTGGATTTGTAAATGTTACTAAGAATGGAAGTTCTTTAGGAGAAACTCAGATGAAAGTTTTGGGTTCAAGAAATACTTACAGAGATAAGGGTACTTTATCAATAATATTATATTTAGAGGATTTATATATTGAAAGTGAAATTCCGGCAAAACATATAGTTGAAATTAAATCTTCTGATTTTTCAATACATTCAATATTAACTGCTGAAAATTTTGATAAACCTATAATATTTAAAACATCTACTTTTAGATATGAAAGAGCTTCACTTTATATAAATGCAACTATTACTATAGATAAAGATGTTTATACTGTAAAGGGTACATTAAGACATGATCCTAATGCTAAAGATTAAATTTTATTTAATTAAAACGCACGGTAAACAAAACTAAAAAATAATTTTAAATGCTATTTTATTTTAACTATTAATAAAAATAAAGTTAATCGTGCGTTGAATAAGTTTTAAAGTTAATAAACATTTGGGCGGGTGCTTTATTTTCTAATTCAATAAAAAAATAAATTTAAATTAAAATTTCAAAAATAAACTATAAATATTAAAGGGCGGGGTATGTAATAAAAGTTTTAAAATTTAATTACATTTGCCCACCCTTTATATTTTTTAATCTCATTTGTCACTTTTGTATTAATTTTCTTTTTTATTTACACTACTATTATAACGCCCACCTAAGCTTTATTTAAATTTTTAATCTTTACACCGCACGATTAATGCATTTTTTATATAATATTATTTAATAATATAATTTAAATTAAATAAACAATCTACTTACCTTGCGTTTAATTTTATAAAATGAAAGTTAATATAAAAAATAATTTTGTTTTTACTATTTAATTAATTGTTATTTGGTTTATAATATGATGATAAGTTTAATTAAATAATAGGTGTTAAAAATATAAATGGCTAATCATATAGGAACAGATCTCACAGAAGCAAAAGTTGTTCCCACATTATTAAAACTGCTTATACCAATACTGATGTCTAATATGCTTAATGTTGTATATAATATAGTGGATAGTATTTGGATAGGTAATATTATAGGACCTCTTGGACTTTCGGCAGTTGCAGTAAGCTTTCCAATAATGCTTATAATGGGTTCTTTTGCCTTTGGAGTTAATATGGCTAACGGAGTTATAGTTTCTCAATATTACGGAGCTAAAGATTATGATACTGTAAGCCATGTTATAAAAGTATCTACCACTTTGGGAGTTATAATATTATTTACAGTTGGAGCTTTAATGCTTATATTCTCAAGAAATATACTTGTAATGATGAAAACTCCTGAAAATGCTATGGATATGGCATTAATATATTTAAGAATATCTATTTTGGGTATGCCTTTTGCTTATACTTACTTTTTTATTTCTTCTATATTAAGAGCCGTAGGAGATACTGTAAGACCATTAATATTTTTGATTGTATCATCTATAATTAACATAATATTAGACCCTATACTTATAAAAGGTTTTTGGATAATACCAGCAATGGGACTTCAAGGGGCAGCTATTGCTACTGTAATTGCTCAATTTACTTCTGTATTTATAAGCATAACATATCTTAGAATAAAAAACAGCTTTATAAAAATAAATCCTTTTGTATTTACATTTGATTTGAATATGACTAAAAAAATACTTAAATTAGGAATACCTATTTCATTCAATCAATTTATAGTAGCTTTCGGATGGTTAGTAATTACAAGACTTATAAGCAGTTTCGGAGAGGCAGCAAGTGCAACTGTGGCTATTGTTAATAGGGTAGAATCACTTTTTATAATGCCTATGGGAGCTTTGGGAAATGCTGTTATGACAATGTCGGCACAGAATATAGGAGCTAAAAAATTAGAAAGGGTAAAAGAAATTCTAAAAAGCGGAATCGTTATAGGAATTATAATTTCTTCTATTATGAGCATATTTTCAATAACTAATCCTTATTTACTTATAAGGATGTTCACAAAAGATACTCAGGTTTTTGAATATGCAAGAAGCTATATCTATACTATAATGCCAATATTTATTTTTTATTCTGTGATGTTTGTATGTAATGGAGTTATAAACGGTGCAGGAAAAACTATAGTAATAATGGCCTTTACAACATCAACTACTTTAATTTTGAGAACGATTTTAGCTTATGCATTATCTCCTCATTTTGAGCTTATAGGAATATGGCTTTCTATGGGTATATGCTATATAATCAATACTTTCTTTAGTATGTATTATTTAAAATCCAACAAATGGCAGAAGAATTCAAATATCACCCTGTAAATATTTTTATTAATATAACAATAATTTTTGTTTTTATTTACGAAAGTGTTTTGTTTGTAAATAATATATAATATGTTTTCGGTATTTTTTACATATAATATCTTTATATTAAAAATAAAAATATTATAATTATTCATTAAAATTTTCATTAAAAAAATAAAATATTTAAGGAGTTTTAATTATGGGCGGAACTATAGTAATAATTATAGTAGTTCTATATTTAGTAGCTATGCTTCTTATAGGCGTGTACTCCAGTAAAAAAATCAGCAACAGCAATGATTTTGCATTAGCCGGAAGAAATTTAGGACCTGTACTTTTGGCTGGAACTTTGGCTGCTACAAATATTGGGGGAGGTACTTCATTAGGTTTAGCAGAACAGGCTTTTGGTAAATGGGGACTTTCTGCAGTTTGGTATGTAATAACAGCTTCTATTGCTTATCTTGTTTTAGCATTTTTAGCTCAAAGATTCAGAAATGCAATGGTTACTACTGTATCAGAATATTTTTATAAAAGATATGGTAAAGCAAATGCATTAGTTACTTCTATTATAATGGGTCTTCCTATGATAGGTATAACAGCAGCTCAGATAATAGCTTCAGCAAGTATATTAACTGTTATGACTGGATGGAATTATAAATTATCAGTAGTAATAGTTACAATAGTAGTTACTGCTTATTCTTCTATGGGCGGACTTTGGGGAGTTGCTTTTACGGATTTGATTCAAGGTTCATTAGTATTTATAGGCAGTTTAGTTGCTATACCTTTTGCTTTGAATTATGCAGGCGGTTTTGATCATGTACTTGCAAATTTAACACCTGCACAAAAATCATTTACTGCTGGTATGGGCTGGCCTACTATAATATCATTAACTATAATGTATATTGCTTCATATTCTGTAGGCCCTGAAATTAGTCAGAGATTCTTTTCTGCTAGGGATTCTAAATCTTTAATGATAGGTTCTTTAGTCGGCGGATTGGTATGTATATTATATTCTTTATTCCCTGTATTTTTAGGTTTGATTGCTTCAAGTGTTGTTAAAGACGGACTTCTTACTTCTGAACTTCTTACTTCTGAAGGTACTAGATATATTTTACCTGTACTTGCTATGCATACAATGCCTCCTGTAATGTTGGTTTATTATTTTCTGCATTAATATCAGCTACTATGTCATCAGCTGACTCTGATATGCTTGCAGTTTCTGTAATAGCTACAAATGATATATATAAAAAATACATTAATAAAAATGCTACTGATAAACAATTACTTTTCCTTGGCAGAGCATGTATGGTTGCTGTTGGGCTTATATCTATGTTTATAGCTTTCAAGGCTTCAAACTTAATAACAATATTGATGTTCTCATTTAGTTTAAGAGCTGCCGGAGTATTTATACCATATTTATTTGGTAACTATACAAACAAAAAACTTTCTGCAGTTGCTAGTATGGGTTCATTGATAGCCGGAAGTGTTGTAACAATATTCTTCCAATACAATAAAAATATTAATTTATTCGGTGTCGACCCTATAATACCTGGTATAGTTGCAAGTTTAGTAGTATTCTTAGTTCTTTCTGCTATAATACAGCCTAAGCCTGATGACTCAAAAGCTGAATAAAAGTGAACTGATAATATAAAAAGCAGATATAAGAATATATTAAAAATCTTTTATCTGCTTTCATTTTTTATAATTATTAATTAAATTTGTATATAATAAAAGGCTTTATCTGACAAAACAAAGTAAAGCCTTTTTATATTTGATATAATTGATTATTTTTTATTACAAGTTATATCAGAATTTAAAATTGATTCAGATGCCTCAGGATTTTTTGTAAATCTAACAACTAAAATAGAACCATCAGGAGCAAATCTTAAACTACCTGCTATGCTTCCATCTGCTGAACTAAAATCATAATCTGTACTAGTAGAACCTGTTACTGAAAAATCAATACCTTCTCCATATGTAGGGGCAGTGTTATTATCCGCATCAGTAATCATATCAATTTTACCATCTTTTATTAATACCCATAAATATTGATTAGCAGATACAGTAGATGTTGATACATAATTATTTCCATTATACTGTTCTATGCCTTTTGTAGTTTCTCCTGATCCTGTTTTGTCAGCATTTGAACAGCTTGCTAATAATATACCTACTAGAAATAGGGTTAAAAAGATTGTTAGAATTTTTTTAATCATAATAAAACTCCTTAATATTTTTATTAAAAAATAATAATATATTATATTTAAAATTAAAATAGTAGTAAATTCTTTTTTTAATATTTTAACAAAAAACTCAATTATTAAAAGTATAATCAATATTTATTTTAAATTTTTATTATAATATAAACATTTTTACATTTATTTGTTAATTTAATTTTTGTTATAACTTAATTATGTATTGCAATATATAATTAAATGTAAAATTGTTATATCAATAAGAAGACTTTCAAATATTTACGCACGGTAAGTAAGTCAAAATACAAATAAATTTTTATTGCTAATTTATACTATAAAAAATAATAAACTAATCGTGCGTTAATAAAATTCTATATCTAATAAAAACTTTGGCGGGTGCTATATTTTCTAGTTTAATAAAAAACAAATTTAAATTATAATTTCAAAAATATACTATAAATATCAAAGTGCAGGGTATGTAATTAAAGTTAAAAAAATTAATTACATTTGCCCACCATTTATATTTTCAATCTCATTTGTCATTTATGTGTTACTTTTCTTTTTTATTTTACACTGTGATTATAATACACGCCCAAGATTTTTTTTAAATTTATTGTATTAACTACAATAACAAGAAATTAAGCATTTGAAAATTTTGAATAAAATAAAAATATAAAATTATAAATATATAAATAAATTAATTGATAATAATTACTTTATTGACTTTTAAAATAAATGTATACTAAATAAAATAATTCATAAAATTTGTATTAAATTAATATTATAATTTTATTTAGTTTTAAACTGATAAAACATGTCTTTTTTGCAACTTTTTTAGGCATAAAAAAGTTGATAAATAAAAAAATTATACTATTTTATTATCAATTTTTTCAACAATAAACTATAAATATTAAATGTGGGGTATGTAATTAAAGTTAAAAAAATTAATTACATTTGCCCACCCTTTATATTTTTTAATCTCATTTGTCATTTTTGTATTACTTTTCTTTTTTATTTTACACTGTGATTATAATACCCACCCAAGATTTTTTTAAATTTATTGTATTATCCACCGCACGCAGAGCAAAATTAATAATTTAGATTAATTTTTAAATATATATTTTAATTATTTATAAAGTTTTATTAACCGTGCGTTATAAAATTAATATATTCAGTTAATAGAAATTCTTAAATAAATATATTATACTGTTAAAATAAAAATTACGGATAAATATATGCATAAATACAAACCAGAAATTTTAAAAGAATTATACGAAATAGTACAAGATGAAAGTATTTATTTAGGCGATATAGATACAAGTCTTATTAAAGATATGAGCGGATTATTTTCAGGAAGCGAAAGAGAAGATTTTTCAGGAATAGAAACTTGGGATACTTCTAATGTAGTAAGTATGAACTCAATGTTTTCTTTTGCCCGTAAATTTAATCATAATATAAATAACTGGAATGTATCTAATGTAGAAGATATGGGGTATATGTTTAGGTATGCAATTAAATTCAATCAGCCTCTTAATAATTGGAATGTTCATAAAGTAAAAATTATGAATTATATGTTTAATGATGCTATGGAATTTAATCAGGATATTTCATCTTGGAATGTTGAGAGTGTTAAAGATATGACTTGTATGTTTGAGGGATGCAGTAAATTTAATCAGCCGCTTAATAGTTGGAATGTTTCTAATGTTGAAAATATGTATTGTATGTTTGCACAATCTTTTGAGTTCAATCAGCCTTTAAATGATTGGGATATATCAAATGTTAAAGATACATCATATATGTTTTATCTTGCTTCAAAGTTTAATCAGCCTCTTGATAAATGGAATACCTCAAAGGTAAAAAATATGAGTTACATGTTTGGCGGCACTTATAATTTTAATCAGTACAGTTCTTTAGAAAATTGGGATATTAGTCAAGTTAATTCTATGGAAAATATTTTTCAATTCTGTAATAACTTTAAAAATTTTCAAAATTTGAAATGGACTTTATATTTACATGTATTAGGTGATTATTATTACGGTAATGATATTATAAAAGACAATTTAAAGGAGATACAAAAAATAGCTTCCGAAAGTAAAAATAAAAAAATAATAGCTTTCAAAAAAAGATTAGAAAATACTTATTATAATGAATTAAAAGATTTATCAGATTTCAAAATTTTTAAAAGTATAGAAGAAGCAGAAAATTATGCTGAAAATAATTTAAATAAGAAAGATGAAAAGAAAGTTGATTTTATAAAAGAAGCTAATGTATTAATAAAAGATAAATCAAGAGAAGTTAATATAAATGTAATAAAATACATATATTTAAAATATTTAGAATTAAAGAAGTATATTTACCATATTATTGAAATTGATTCTATTATAGATTTGCTTGATAAAGAAAGTTTTTTGAACTTTGCTTATAATATTTATAAAGAAACTAATAAAGAAGCAGCACAATTAATTTACGGATTATATGGAGGATATGAAGCATTAGAAGAAATATACAAAAAAGACAGCGAATCAAAATTATTTTTTAAAATACTATCTTTAAATAAAGAAAATGAATACACAATTAAAATATTATTCAATATATATAATAATGCTAAAAAAATGGCAACAAAAAACAATGCTTTAGATATTTTGATAGAAATTGCAAAAGATAAAAAAATTCCTTTTTACAATTTAGAATTGAAATATAATTCAAATATTGGCTTTGACAAAAACAGCGAAAAGATTCTTGATGAAAATTATAAATTAATACTAAACAATGATTATTCTGTAAGTATATTCGATATAAAAGAAAGTAAAATATTAAAATCTATTCCAAGAAATTTAGACGAAAACAAAAAACAAAATATAAAATATATAAGGGAACAAGTTTCTAATATTATAAAAAAATTCTCGTATATATTAAATCAATTACTCATTGCAGGAGATAAATACGATTATGATTTTTTCAAAGAGGTATTTATTGACAATACAATTATGAATAAATTTGACTTATCTCTTATATGGAGTTTATACAACAATAGTAATAATTTTATAACAACATTTAGATATGCAGGGGATGGAAGCTATACAAATTGTAATGATGAAGAAGTGAAAATTGATAATAATAGTTTTATTAGTTTAGCAAGCCCTATCGAAATGGAAGAAGAAACAATTACAAAATGGAGACAACAATTACAGGATTATGAATTATCACAGACTATAAATCAATTAAGCATAATAAATATTGATAAAAATAATTTAGAAAATGAAATAGATAAACTTCAAAATATAGAAATTGCTTACGGTACTTTCAAAGCGTTTGGAATGAGATATGGTATGTTTCCTTTATATACAGAATATAGAACAATTAAAGAATATACTTTAACTATTGATGATGGAGATACTTTTACAATAAAAGCAAAAATTAATGGTGAAACTGATTATGCTGATTATAAGGATAAAATCAAAATAAATATTGAATTTACAAATAATGAAAACAAAGAAGTGTCAAAAAGATTTATATATACTTTATTAATATTTATGATATGGGATTTCAGACTTACAGATATGTTTAATTAATTATTAGAGTATAAAATTTGAAAATATTAAATTATTTTATCTATATAAAACTTGTAAAATTCCTACTTATAGTATAGAATTGAATATCTTTATAAAGTAGTAAAATTTTATTAAAGAAAAATTTAATCAATGGAGCAAAAAATAAGATGGATTATAGTTCTACTATCAATTTGCCTAAAACTGCTTTTCCTATGAAAGCAGGTTTAAAGGAAAAAGAACCCAAAATAATAAAAAAATGGGAAGATGAAAAACTTTATCAACAACTTAGAGAATTAAGAAAAGGTGCTCCTAAATGTATTTTACATGATGGACCGCCTTATGCGAATGGAGACATTCATATTGGAACATCATTGAACAAAATTATTAAAGATATTATTGTAAGATATAAATCTGCTAAAGGTTTCGATTCTCCTTATGTTCCTGGTTGGGATTGTCATGGTATGCCTATAGAATTAAAGGTACAGGAGAGTTTAGGAGATAAATATAAAGAAACTTCTAAATTTATAATGAGAAAAAAATGCCGTGCTTATGCTCAGAAATATATTGATATTCAAAGAAAAGAGTTTAAAAGACTCGGTGTAATGGGAGATTGGGAAAATCCTTATCTTACTATGTCGCCTGAATATGAATCTGAAATAGTTGAAGTATTTGCACAGTTAGTAGAGAAGGGTTACATATATAAAGGTTTAAGAACTATTCACTGGTGTATGGATTGTGAAACTGCATTGGCTGCTGCTGAAATAGAATACGATGATAATCATACTTCTACAAGCGTTTATGTAAGATTCCCAGTATTAAATAAAATCAATGATAAATTAGATGGTAATGTTGATGTTATGATATGGACTACTACTCCTTGGACATTGCCTTCAAATATGGCTTGTGCTTTCAATAAAGATTTAGAGTATGTTGCAGTTGAAATAGACGGAAGATATGCAATAATGACAACTTCTTTGGTTGATACAGTTCTTAGTAAAAAAGATATGAAAGCAGAAGGCAGAGATATGATTCCTGTATCTATGGAAGAAATTGAAAAACTTGAAATAGCTCATCCATTCATAAAAGACAGAAAATCTGCTGTTGTATTTGCTGATTATGTTGAGGCTACTGCAGGTACTGGTATTGTTCACACGGCACCTGGTCATGGTATGGAAGACTATCAAACTGGTATGAATTACGGACTTGAAATATATTGTCCTGTTGATAAAGCAGGAAGATATACAAGCGAGTTTCCAGAAATGCAGGGAATGAAAGTAAGAGATGCAAATCCTAAAGTAGTAGAGATACTTGAAAATAATGGTTCATTATTCCATAAAGAAAAAGTTACTCACAGTTATCCTATTTGCTGGAGATGTAAAAATCCATTGATATTCAGAGCTACTTCTCAGTGGTTTATGAATATGACACATGATAATATAGATAAAAGAACAGTTAAAGCATTAGATAATATTAAATGGTATCCAGCTTGGGGACATGAAAGAATGAAAAATATGCTTGAAAATCGTCCTGACTGGTGTTTATCAAGGCAGCGTTCTTGGGGAGTTCCTATACCTGCATTCTATTGTAAGAACTGCGGAAAAACTTTATTAACTGCTGAATCTACAAGACATTTTGCTGAAATAGTAAAAACTAAAGGAATGGATGTTTGGTTTGAATTAGAGGCTAAAGACTTACTTCCTGAAGGCACTAAATGTGAATGCGGAAGCACTGATTTTGATAAAGAGCAAGATATTTTGGACGTTTGGTTCGATTCTGGTGTATCATCTTTTGCGGCACAGAAAACTAATAAAGATTTAGACGGAGTTTTCCCTGTTGATATATATTTAGAGGGAGGCGACCAATACAGAGGTTGGTTCCAAGCTGCAATTTGGCCTTCTATGGCTATAAGAGGAATACCTCCATACAAAGAGCTTATAACTCATGGCTGGACTTTAGACGAGCAAGGCAGAGCTATGCATAAAAGTGCCGGCAATGTTGTTTCACCTTTAGAAGTTATTGACAAATATGGTGCTGATATATTAAGACTTTGGTGTATAAGTGAGGACTTCACTCATAATGCACGTGTTGGCGATAACATGATGAAGGCTATTGCTGACAATTACAGAAAAATAAGAAACACTTTCAGATATTTGTTAGGAAATATTTCTGATTTTGATTTCACTAAAGAAAAGATTGAAGTTAAAGATTTACTTCCTGTAGACAGATATGCTTTATCAAGACTTCATAGTTTTATAAAAGTTGCTGGGAAGGCTTGCGATGGTTATGAGTTCCATTTATTCTATCAAAGACTTATAAATTACTGTGTTGTTGAGCTTTCTGCTACTTACTTTGACATTATAAAAGATAGATTATACTGTGATAGAAAAGATTCGCTTTCAAGAAGAAGTGCTCAGACTGTACTTGTTGAGATATTAGATGTATTAGTAAAAATAATAGCTCCGGTACTTCCTTTCACAACTGATGAGGTTTGGGGATACTACAAAGGAGAAAATGCTTCTTCTGTACATTTAGAGTTATATCCTAAAGCTGATGA
>NZ_CALXYQ010000061.1 GCF_944393015.1 uncultured Brachyspira sp. | reverse complement strand
TTAAATTATGATACACCTATGTTATACTTCAAAAAGATAAGGAATACTTAAATGCAATATGTATGGCACCCATGCATTAATTTTTGTTGTAATGTTTTAGAAAATTTGTTATTATATTTTTATTAAATAATATTTACGGAATAGTGCAAATGATTAAATCTTTTAATGGTGTTTTAAGTAAAGAGAATGTTTCTTTAAAAAAATTTAATACTTTCAGGGTTAATGCTAAGGCTTTGGAATTTTATATGCCTGAAACTATTAACGGTTTTATAGATTTGATTAAATATCTTAATGATAATAATAAAAGGTATATGATCTTAGGAGGCGGAAGCAATGTATTATTTTTGGATAAAGTTATAGAATTTCCAATTATTTATATGGGCTTTTTCTCCCGCATAGAGCATACATCTCATAATATTTTAGCATATTCCGGAGCTAAAGTTTCTGATGTTGTTAAATATGCTTATAAAAATGCATTTACAGGTTTAGAGTTTTTATCCGGACTTCCTGGTACTATAGGTGGAGCTGCTTATATGAATGCCAGATGTTACGAACATTCAGTATCTGAGTTTATAGATAAAGTTGGTATAATAGATGATAATATTGAATATATGCATATAAATGTTGAAGATTGTAATTACGCTTATAAAAGAAGCATTTTTCAGGATAAGAAATATATAATTGTAGATGTGAGATTTAAATTAAATAAGGGATCAAAAAAATTGATTAAGCCTGAAATGAAAAAGTTTTATAAAGACAGAAAGAATAAAAATCAATTTAAATATCATTCTGCCGGAAGTACTTTTTTAAATGATTATGAAACTAATATGATAGCAGGTAAGGTTATAGATTCCATTAATATGAGGGGAACTAGGTTAGGAGGTGCTATGGTTTCACCTTATCATGCAAATTTTATAATCAATTATAATAATGCTACAGGAAGAGATATTTTAAATCTTATGAGAAAAGTAAGAGAGGAAGTTTATAATCAAAAAGGCATCACTTTAAATGCTGAAGTTAGAATCATCTCTAATGATGAAAATGAAAAATTTTAGAGTTTATGCATTATTTTCTTTATGTAATAATTTTTTTATACATGGTATAAATTCTATTTTTTTATCTAGAAGTTTTCCTATAAAGGATATAGATTTACCCATTGTAAAAGCGGCAAGTACAGTACCTATTCCAAGTCCTTTTATATGTCCTAAAAATACAAATGTAAGTATTGCTGTTGTTAAAAGGCAAGTTACATCAAATGTTATTTTAGCATATGGTATTTTTATTATATCTGATAACTCTCTTGGGAATAAATCTGTTGGTATTATAGGAAGTCCGCATCTATTTGATAAAGCTATTCCGAATGCCAATATAAAATAACTTATTATGAAATATATTATTCTGCTTGTTATTGTTAATGGCAAATGATTTATCCAAGCAGCATGTATATCCACGAACTTACCGAAACAGAATCCTACAACGAAGCTAAATAAATATTCCCATACAAATTTTTTTCTTAGTATCATAAGTACTAATACAAGTAAGGTTTGAAAAATATAGGTAAAAGTTCCAAGAGATATATTTTTTATAACTTCAGAAAAAGCATAAGGCACGCTTGATATAGCTGATATTCCAGATCCTGAATAAAGCATTAATACTACACCAAAACTATTCATAACCACAACTAAAACTAATGCTAATTCTCCGCTTATTATTATATGCTTATTTTCTGATGTCATTTTTGTAACCTTAATATTATTTTTTTATTTGATTGCAAATATTATATAGCTAATTATATATTAATCAAGGGATTTTTTATGAGTTGTGTTTTTTAATTTATTTAAAATTCCCACCCTTTATTTTTTATAGTTTTATTTTGAAATTATAATATTATTATATTTATAGCTTTATCAGGAATTTTAGCACCCGCCCAAGATTTTTTTAAATTTAATACTTTACTTTACGCACGATGAGCTACATTTCAAATATAGTAAAAATTAGAATTGTAATTAATATATACCTAAACAACTATATTTTGTCACAAATTATTTTATTATTTATATTATTTGTGGGGACTACCCCCACACCCCCACTTCTTTTGGTGGCCCAAAGAAGCAAAAGGACTATATTTTAGCTTAAATTAATAACCTATCTTACATGTAAAACAATTTTTAGTATGATTTAGTATTAATTTTATACCTTGCACTTTTTGCAACTTTTTTCGGCGGGAAAAAGTTGAATAAAAAAATGACAAACTTAAAAATTTTTAGTATATATTTATAATTTAATTCTGCGTGCGGTGAGGAGAGCATATAGCTAAATAAAGTTTTGGGTGGGTTTTGTAATTGCAGTATGATTTTTCAAGAAATATAAAATAAACATAATATATAGAAGTTTTAAATATATATGGCGGGAAAATGTAAATAGATTAAAAATAACAAATTATACTAAGCTTTTTAATTTTAATATTTGCATGGATTTGTCCATAATATAAGTTCTTTTACAACCGAAGGAAGTACTGCTACTGAAAGGAGCACCTGACGAAGTCCACTGTAAGTGTAGGTATAGTATTGTTATAAAAAACAAAAGAACTGCATTATTAAATTAATAAAATTTAATAAATTATATTATCTATAAAAAATAATTAGTATTATTTAACTTATACTTTAAAAAATATAATATTCTTTTATAAAATCAAATACAGTGCCATAAAGTTAGAAAAAGCGATAAAAAATATATTAAATTAATTATAATAACTATTTAATTTTATTTACTACATTAAATATAGTAAGCATTCTATTTGCTGTTTCTTCTGCATCATTTTGAGCAACAGATCCCCATATATAATGTTCATCATTTCCATCAAGGAAAGACAATTCATTATCTAAATATATACTTTTTAATTTATTTATTAGTTTTGTATTTTTAGAGTAAATACAAATATATATATATTCTTCTCCTTGACCAATACTTATATAAATAGTAAAATCATTTACATCACAATATATTATATCAGATTCTGTCTTGTTATAAATCTCATCTAATAAAGTATTTTTTTCTTTTTTTAAATTAAAATGTTCATTTTTAGATTTTATCAATTTATATTTAGATTCTATCAATTCATAAACGTAGTTAGAAAAATCAATATGATTCTGTACATTTTTTTGTACTAATTCCCGTCTTTTTTCAATAAGAACTTCTTTTGTATTTTCTAATATATCAATAAAATTATCTATATCTTCTATAGATGATATTTGTTTATAATTTTTATTGTTTTCTAATATTTGCTTCAATAATTTATCATTCATATTTAATACCTAATTATTTTATATTTTTTAATGCATCATATAATTCTTTCATTTTAGAAGCTGTATCTTCAGCACTTTCATTATTTATATCTATATCATACCATATACCTTCATTATCATTTATATTAAGCCATTTTATTTTATAGTTTTTTATTTTTTCTATTATATTTCCTAATTCTCTTTTTTTAATTCCTCCTGTATCAAATCCTACACTTATATGATTATATTTAAGTACTAAAATAATATACAAACCTTCTATTTGATCAGATCCTTTATATATTGTGTGAGAGAAATTTTTATTAAATAAATTATCTTTTATAGTATCAGAATCTTCTATTTCAAATTTATATTTTTTATCTTCTCTCAAAATATCAGATACTTTTTTAATATAATCTATATAATCTTGCATATTATCAGTTTTTTGGTGTCTTAATATTTCTATTGTACTTTCAATCAAATCAATATATTCCTGTGCTTCTTCAGGAGTACTAATATTATTATATGCATCATTGCTTTGTAATAATTCTTTTAATTTATCTTGCATAAAAGTATCCTCTTCGCTGCTTGAACTTAAATATTCCTCTTCTTCTATAATTTGAACTATTGCAGATTTCAAATTATCATATTCTTTCATATGTATAAAATTACAATTTTCATCTTCATAAATAATATATTTAAGCCACTCAGCAATATTTCTATGTGATATATTAATAAATTTATTTTTTAGTTTTATTCTTTCTTTTGTTGGTAAACTATTTTCTGAAGGTAAATAACCGCCTCTAGTTAAATATATAATATAAATATTATTATGACTTATTTCATCTTTTACATACTTGATATAATTTAATAGCTGATTATCTCCATTATCTCCACTGTTAATTTTATTTTCAATAATAATAGAAAAATTTCTATTATGAATATACAAATCTATAGATTTTTGAGTTCCTTTTGGACTATACTCTTTTTCTATTTCAAATGATTCATTAGTGCTATTTATAATATCTTCTTTAAAAATATATTTTAAAAAAGAGTTTATAAAATTAAATTGTACATTTGAATTATTAATATTTATTTTCAGTAATTCATATAATATTGTAGAATTTTTACGTTCTAATTCTTCTATATCAATTAGTTTAAATATATTAATTCTTGGCGGTTTACTTAATTTATATTCTTTTAAAGAATTAATAAGACTTTCATAATTTTCTAATAAAAGATTTAAAATGGTTTCTTTATTATTAATTAATTCTCTATTTTTATCAAATAAAAAATTTATTATATCTAAATGCATTTTTTTCATATAAGTATTATAAATACAAATAAATTTTATATCAAATAAAAAAAGGCGATACCTTAAAAAGATACCGCCTTTAATTTTATAAAATTATTGTTTAGAATTATTTAGCTTCTATAACAACTTTATGCTGTCCGTCATAACCGAATACTTCAGGATTGTACATCTCTTCAGCTTTAGTAGCAGGAAGTAAATATTCACCAGGAGTAACAGCACGAACTACATATCTATACTCATGTTCGCCGTCACTAAGCATATCAGCAAACAATAATATTTTGTCATTGTAGTTTTCAGTATGATTGAATCCGCCCCACCACCAAGTAGGTTTGCCAGCGTTTCCAGTTAAGTTTTTAACTTCGCTGCTTTCTGTAGCAAAGCTAGCATTCAATATTCTCATACCTGCCGCAATAGGAGTATCAACTACAACAAAATGTCTTTCAAAAGGAGCTGTAATTTTTACTACTACAACATATTCCTCGCCTTGTTTGAATTTATCTTTAGTTAAGTCTAATACTCTGCCGTCTTTAGTTTCGTATCTTCTTTCTACTTTTATACCCATATCTCTATTAACGGCTAACTCACGAGGTGCATAAGTAAGTCTAACACCATAATAAAGTCTTCCGTCTCCATTACGTTTGATGTTAGCTAAAGCAGATCTAGTATTTGAATTACTTAATCTTTCATTAATAAACTCATCTAAAGCATATTTTTTAGTTAGGCTAGGCTGAGTTCTTGCAGTAAATGTTTCTTCAAGTAAAGTTTTTCCTTGATATATAAACTCTGCTTTGAAATTAGGCTTAACATTTTCATATTTTTTATAATATATATTCATAGCAGCAAATACTGAAACATTGTCCTGAGTATTTAAATATCTGCCGTTTTTTCTTGACTGTACTAACCAACGAACAACTTTTTCATTGATAGCATTGTCGTAACCTGTTTCTATTAAAGCATATAAAGCAACAGATGTATCTCTTACTGAAGAAGAGTGTATCCAATAAAGATTAGAATAATATGCTTCAAGCTCATAATGTGCTGTATTAGGATCTTCTTTAATAGTGTTAAGTATATACTGTCTAACTTCAGTTAATGCTTTATTATTGTATTTGTTATAGTACATAGCTCTCATTAATTGAACCTGTCCGTAGAAAGGTATATTATTAACTTGAGGGTATATTCTGTCTATTATAGCTTTTACATCATTAGCATTGTATCCGCCTTCAGAAAGAACTGCAGCAATATAAGCTATAGATGAAAGATTTATATATTCATCCTGCCAGAAGCTAGGTTTTTCAGCATTTCCGCTCTTAGCATAATTATTGATGTATTCTAATGCTAATTTTAAAGAGTTTTCATCAACTATGTATCCTTCTTTTTTAGCCTTAATCATAGCATCAGCAGCATAAGCAGTAAGCCATGGAGATATCCAAGTCTTGCTAGGCCAGTAAGAGAATCCTCCGTCAGGACTTTGATATGTAGGCATCATTTTTAAGAAATCCTGAACTGTTTTATCTAAGTTTTCTTCAGATATATCAGTAAGCTTCATATCAACTAATAATCTCTTACTTGTTATTATAGGATAAACTCTTGATAACTGCTGTTCCAAACAAAGATAAGGATAATTTATAAGATAATTTATACCGCCTGTAAGTTCGCTGAATGCACTAGGAGACATATAAACTTCTAAATCTCCGGCACCTTTATATGCTTCTGATATATTAGGAATTTTAAGCATTAAATCAGTATTGTTATTTGTAGTGCTTGAGAATAGAGCAACAGATTCTGTAGTCATAGGAACATTAACTTTAAATGCTTTTTCTACAGCATCAGTATATTCTCCGCCTTTAGCTAATATTGTAACTTTAGCCTCTCCTCTGTTTGTAGCTATAATATCGAATCTTACATCAGCATTACCGCCTTTAGGAACAGTAATTTTTTGAGATGCATTTTCTATTACAGCATTAGAAGCAACAGCCTGAACTTCTATTTCTAAATCCTGATCAGAATAATTGTATACTATGCTTCCAGCTTTGAATTTATCTTCAACATAAGCAAATTCAGGTAGGGTAGGCATAAGCATAATATTTTTCTTAACTACTACAACATCATCAGAAGCACCGAAATAACCGTCTTTATTTATAGCAGAAGCCATTATTCTGAATGATGTAATATTGTCAGGCAAGCTGAATGTAACAGTAGCTTTACCATTAGCATCAGTTTTTACTCTTCCTTGATAGAATGCAGTTGTCAAGAAATTCTTTCTTATGCTGAATACATCCATACCCATAGCTTCAGCTTTAGCCATCATATCATTAGCAGCTCTCATACCATCGCCGCCAGGAGTATCTCCTTTCTCTCCATAGTTTCTCTGTCCTATTAAGTGTATTCTTGTGTCGGCACTTGCTACACTCAAAGGTCTTTGTCCATAGAAAGTATTGAACCAGTTAGGAGTTTTATAACCTATTAAATTTAATACTCCAACATCAACTACGCTTAACATAATTTCTGTTTCCATAGGCTGGCTTTCTTTAGTTTCTACATATAAATCTACTGTCATTTCATCGCGAGGCTCTAAAGTATCAGCAGATTTTGTTATTTTTACATTAAGCTCTTTTTCGCGAGGTGATACTGAAAGTCCTGCATAACCTATTTTAAATGAAGGTTTTCCTTCGTCAGTAGCATAATTAGTATATGCTTCATTTTCAACTCTTCCCTTAACAAGTGAAACGCCAACATAAATATTAGGTAAATATTCTGGTTTTATAGGTACTTCTATTAAAGCAGTAGAACCTTCAATATTTGTAACATAAGAATCTATTACATATTCCCTTTCAACTGTTACTAAAGCAGTAGCAGATTCATAAGGAGATTTTATCATTATCTTAGCTGTTTCGCCTGGCTGATATTCTTCTTTTTCTGTTATAAGCTCTAACAAATCATCATCGAACATAGCCCAAGGAGCATAATCTTTACCTATAACATACATATATTCATCAGAAGCAACTTCTCTGTTTTTAGAGTCTTTTGCTCTTGCTAATATTATGTAAAGTCCTGAATTTGTAGGAGTAAAGCTATATGCAACAGGATCTTTTTTTGTTGTAACTGTAGTAGTTTCAACAACATCATCTATCTGTTTTGATTCCCATTCAAATCTTCCGCCTGTTATAGCTTTTCTTACTGATTCCCAATGTCTTCTTATAACCTGAACTTCTATTTTCTTGCCTTCGAGTCTGTTTCCTTCAGGATCAACAGCAATGAATTCTAATTGTGCAGGCTTATCTGTTTCCAAGAAATAGCCTTGTCTTTTTATACCTATATAATAATCGCTTCCATGAACTAATACGCTTTTAGTTGTGCTTACTCTTTGAGAATCTTCACCTGATACAGTTGATTCTATAGTAACATAAGCAGCATGTATTGAGCGGCTTGCATCTATAGTAGGAGCATAAGCATATTCACCATTTTCATCTAATGCACCTGTACCATTTGCTATCATAGAATAATAATTATTATAATACTCATCTTCAAACCAGCTCAATTTAGTGAATCTGAATCCTGCATTATTAGGAGGAGTGAAGAAAGTTTCATTCATAGATATATTATAATCTACTTGATTAGATATCATAGGCTCTCCGAATAAATACCAGCCTGACATCTTAATAGGCATTGTATCGCCTAAATAATAATTTTTATCTTCAACCCAAAGTCTGCTTTCATATTCTAAAGGTTTAAATTCTTCTACTCTGAAGCTTTGAGATAAACTATATGTTTGATCTTTTACGCCTTCTTGTTTTTCTTCATCGCTTTGTTTATTTGAATCGCTTTTGAATTCAACATTTACACTGTAATATCCAGTAGGAGCATCAGCAGGAAGAGTGAAGTCAATTAAATAAGAACCGTATTCATTTAAAGTAACTGTTCCTTTATGTATTTCTTCGCCTCTTGAATTATTAACAGTGTATAATCCTGTTTTGAAATCTCTAGCTATTTTCCAGTTTCCTAATATATTTTCTCTTATAACACCTTTTATATGCACTTCTTCACCAGGTTTATAAAGTCCTCTTTCTGTGAACATAGAACCATTATAATCTCTATCTGAAGGAGAATAATCATAATCAATATTCATTCTCCAAGGTGAAACGCCTGTACCCCAATCACTATTTATGAAAGATACATCATCGCCTTTTGTAACTATAGCCCATTGTCTTGGAGAATCCCATCTGCTTGCTCTTTTTATTCCTAAAGTTCTAAATCCTTTAGTTGTTGCTATTCCATTTTCATCTGTAGTTGCAGTTTCTAATACTCTATTAAAGTCATCTCTTATTTCTACTGTAGCACCTTCAACAGGCATTCCTGTTTTTAAATCAGTTACAAATATAGTGTTTGAATCGCCTGAGAATTTACCTGTTAATCCCATAGATGTTATTTGTATCTGTGAAGCTGTTGAATAATCGTACTGACTTTGATATCCTGTTTTAGTTTTAAACTCTATAGATAAAAGTCCATACTGCTTATTATTCATATAATTAGTTAAATATAATGCTGTTGTAATATATCTGTTTCTTTCAACATTTGGAGTATATTCTGTAGTATTATTGTAACCGAATAAATTTTTATATTGATTTGTATATCTTCTAAATTCAGGAGTTTCATCATATCTATATACTTGTTTATTTACAAATAGGAAAGGTATGATATTTTCTTTATCAACATATCTGCTTTGTATATTAATAGTATTAGGGTTCATTACCTGTACAGGAAGTTTTATTCCCTCATAAGATTCAACAACTCCCATTCCTGAAGGTATAGAAACGCTTGGGTTATAATCTGTAACATTTAAAGTGATATTTTGTTCCTGAGCTAAAGTTTGTCCGTAAGCGTCTTTTAAACTTCCATTAATTTTTATATTATATGTAACATTAGGATTGAATCTCAATTGATAAAGTGAAAAACTTTTAGATGACCAAGAGTTCTGCTGAATTTCTTCTTCTGTAGGAAGCTGAATTGCTGGAGTGATTTCAATGTTTCTTATTAAGTCAGCCCATTCAACTCTTGTACTAAACTCTAATTTAGGAGCTTCAGGAGAATATGATGCTGTTACAGTTTGCTCGCTGTTTCCTTTGAAATAGAATTCATCATGTGTAGAAAAATTAAAGCTTTTAGCATTTGCTGTGCCTAAATCGCCATTAACAGCAGCAAGTCCTTCTCCTATATGTACTGTTATCTCATCATTTTTAGCTAAAGCTTTTTTAGGTTTTATAACTAATACTTGTTCTAATTTGTATTCATTAGTTTCCCATTCTCTTAAATCTTCTATTTTTGCATATCTTACATCAAAATCTATAGCAGTATTATTATTGCTTGCGATTAATTGTATTTTTTCTTTTGCACTTTGGAGATATATAGGCATATTGTAATAAACAACTATATTGACATCTGTAGGAAGTTCTGATTGTCTGTCATAAGGAGAACTTTTTTGCATTATAGGTCTTAAAGTATTAAAAGTCCAAGTATAATCATTTTCTAATACATCGCCTGTAAGCTCGCTTTTTATTCCTTTCTTTAATGTAACTTCTATTTTTGTGTTATCTGGTAAAGGCTCGCTAGGATAGAATGCTAAAGTATTAATAGATAGCCATTTGTATGTACCTTTAACATCTATATTAAAATTGAAATATTGATTAGTTACTTCTTTAATAGCCTGTAAAGCTACCATTTGCTGATTGAATGTAACTGTTATTGCTTCATAATTTGCTCTGCTTGTATTTTCTCCGATTGGAGTAGTCCTATCAATAGCCACTGCTGCAAACATACTAACTCCTGTTATCATTGTTAAAATTAATGACATTATCATAATACAATAAATAGTTTTTAGTTTTACAATAAGTTTTCTCATAAAAGCTCCAGAAACGATATTTTTATCTTGTAATGTTATATCATAAATAATTTTAAAGTAAATAATGAAAGTAAAAATATTTTAATTATAAAATACTTTATGAGAATATTATTTACTTTAAAATTATATACTTATTATAAAACTTAAGTAATATAAAAAGGTTATATATATTTTTTAAACTATTTTTCTATTATAATTATAATGCATATTTAAATTCTGTTTTTGATGTATATTTTGTATTTCTATTATACTTTGAGCAAAATTTATATTATCATTCAAGCAAGGGCATAATATGAAATCTTTAATATTGTATTTATTTATAGCTTCTTCTCTATATTCAATATCTATTTCATAAATAGTTTCTGAATTGTCTATAGTGAATGCTAAAGGATATATTATTAATTTTTCGCCATTATATTTTTTTATTGTATCTATAGTTGATGGTTCAAGCCATTCAATTTTTCCTATTTTTGACTGATAAGAAAGAACAATGTCTTTGAAATTTAAGCCAGCATTATGAAGTTTTTCTTTTAATATTTGAACATTATAATTACATTCATACTCATAAGGATCGCCTTTATCAGCATACATTTTTGGTATAGAATGTGCAGAAAATATTAATATGTATTCTTCTGCATTTTTATTGGCAATAGTATTTTTTATTAATTGTACTATGGAATCATTATGATATTCATTGTCATAGTATCTGTCTATTATATTGACTTTAGGATTATATTTTAATTTTTTCATAGCTTTATAAACGCTTTCTAAAGATGATTTTACCGTAACTTCTGAATATTGAGGATACATACTGAATAATGTAATATTATCTATATTATTTTCTTTTAACTCTTTTAATATATCGTAAGAGTAGGGCGGAGTATAATTCATTATGTATTTATAATCTCTTGAGCTGTCCAATTCATTTAATTTATTTATGAGTTTTTCAGTATATTCATTTATTGGTGATTTTCCTCCTATAGCTTCATAATGTTTTATTACATCAGGTCTTATTTTGTTTACTATCTTTTTTGCTATCATACCTCTTATAAAACTATTTTTTATATTGAGTATATAATAGTCATTAAACATATTTACTAAAAAAGTATTTATTTCATCAAAATTTCTAGGCCCTCCCATATTTAGAAGTATAGTTGTATCTTTTTTTCTGCTCATAATATATAATCCTTATTAGTAATATTTATTATTAAGTATATAATTTTTTTAGTTATTAGTCAATACTTATTTTGTTTTTTTATTATTTAATATTTTTTATTAATAATTTTTTAATATTTTATAATAATTTTTATTATTACACTTGAAATAAAATATTTATTTAGTATAATATATTTATTGATAATAAATACTATTAAGGAGTTTTAATATGTCAGATAAAAAATTAACAACTGAATTCGGTGCTCCGGTTGAAAATAATCAGCATTCTATGACAGCAGGTGCCAGAGGTCCTATGCTTTTGCAAGATGTATGGTTTATGGAAAAGATGGCACATTTTGACAGAGAAGTTATACCAGAAAGAAGAATGCATGCTAAAGGTTCAGGTGCTTATGGTACATTCACTGTAACTCATGACATTACACAATACACTAAGGCAAAAATATTCTCTGAAGTTGGAAAGAAAACTGATTTATTTGTAAGATTTTCTACAGTGGCAGGTGAGAGAGGTGCAGCAGATGCTGAAAGAGATATAAGAGGTTTTGCTATTAAATTCTATACTGAAGAAGGAAACTGGGATTTAGTTGGAAATAACACTCCTGTATTTTATTTCAGAGATCCTTTAAAATTCCCTGATTTGAACCATGCTGTAAAAAGAGATCCAAAAACTAATATGAGAAGTGCTCAAAATAAATGGGATTTCCTTACTTCTTTACCAGAAGCTATTCACCAAATAACTATAGATATGAGTGATAGAGGTATACCTTATAGTTACAGACATATGCATGGTTTCAGCAGTCATGCTTATAGTTTCATAAATAAAGAAGGCAAAAGATATTGGGTAAAATTCCATTTCAAAACTCAGCAAGGAATTAAAAATTTAACAGATCAGGAAGCTGAAGCAATTATAGCAAAAGACAGAGAAAGTTCTCAAAAAGACTTATTTGAAGCTATAGAAAGAGGCGATTTCCCTAGATGGAATATGAAAATTCAAATAATGACTGAAGAGCAAGCTAATGCAAGCAAAAGAAATCCATTTGACCTAACAAAAACTTGGTCTCAAAAAGAATATCCTCTAATTGATGTAGGAGTTTTAGAATTAAATAGAAACCCTGAAAACTATTTCGCAGAAGTAGAACAATCAGCATTCAGTCCTTCTACAATAGTTCCAGGTATAGGATTCTCACCAGACAGAATGCTTCAAGGAAGATTATTCTCTTATACTGATACACAAAGATATAGATTAGGTGTTAACTATTCAAGCATACCTGTAAATGCTCCAAAATTTAAACCTAATACTTATCATAGAGACGGATACATGAGAGTAGAGTCTAATGGTTCTAAAGTAGAATATGAACCAAACTCTCAAGGCGAATGGAAAGAGCAGAAAGAATATGCTGAACCACCTCTAAAAATTTACGGCGATGCTTACAGATATGATCATAGAGAAGATGATGATGATTATTATACAGATGCAAGAGCTTTATTCAATCTTATGACAGATGCCCAGAAACAAGTATTATTTGAAAATACTGCAAGAGATATGAACGGCGTTACTAAGGATGTACAATTAAGACATATAAAAAATTGTATGAATGTTGATAAAGCTTACGGACTTGGGGTTGCTAAAGCATTGGGCTTTGATGAGAAAGATATAAAATAAATAATAATAGAATATATACGAATAAATATTAAATAAATTATCAAATTTTAATCTCTGCGGCTAATATCTTTATAATTAAAGGTATTAGCTGTTTTTTTATAAAATATTTACTTAATTCATATTATATTATAGAATATATAAATTATATAACATAAAAAATATTTTAAGGGTTTATTATGACTTTATCTTTTACTAAAATGCATGGAATAGGAAATGACTATATTTATGTGAATTGTTTTAAAGAAAAATTCACTCCGGAAGATGCTTCAAAATATTCTCCTATATTGAGCAATAGAAATTATTCTATAGGAGCTGATGGAATAATACTTATAATGCCAAGCGATAAAGCTGATGCTAAAATGAGAATGTTTAATGCTGACGGAAGCGAATCTGAAATGTGCGGTAATGGTATAAGATGTGTAGCTAAATATGTTTATGATAAAGGAATAAGTAAAAATAATCCTCTAAAAATAGAAACCTTAAGAGGTATATTAGAGGCTAAGCTATTCATAGAGAATGATGAAGTTGATAAAGTTGAAATAAATATGAGTTCTCCTATACTTGAAGGGCTTAAAATACCTACTACCATAGATAAAAATCCTATTATTGATGAGCCTATAACATTTAACGGCAAAACATATTATTTTACTGCAGTATCTATGGGGAATCCTCATTCTGTAATATTTATGGATAATATAGAGGATTTAGATATAAATTCTATAGGAAGCTATATAGAAAATAATAGTATATTTCCAAACAGAACTAATGTTGAATTTGTGGAGATAATAAATAGGGGAGAGGTAAAACAAAGAACTTGGGAGAGAGGAAGCGGGGAAACTTTAGCCTGCGGTACAGGTGCTTCAGCCGTATGTGTTGCTGGATTTATAAGTAAAAGAACTGATAATATTATACTTAATCATCTTTTAGGCGGCGATTTAGTATTGAGATATGAAAATAACAGCGTTTTTATGAAAGGGGAAGCTAGATATTCTTTTGAAGGTAAAGTTTTACTATAGAATTTTATATATATTAAATATTAATAACAATTATTTAATGATTATTAATATTTATTTAATGCAATGTAAAAAAAATATATTTTTTAACTGACTTTTTTCAAAAAAATGTTAATATTTAAAATATAGTTTATGTTTTTTGATATTAGCTAATTTATAATTAATAGGATATTAAAATTTAACAGGAAGTTTATGAAAAGAATAGTTATAATATTAGTTTTATTTCTTTGCAATCTCAATTTGGAGACGCATAATTTCAATATCAGTGATTATTCCTTTCCTTCTAACGATTGGGTAACATTGATTAAAGATGTATCTAATCATTATAGTCAGGATTTTTGGTTTATTAAAGATGTTTTCGATGTTTGCAGTAATTATGATGTTGATCCTCTTTTAATGGTGGCTTTAATTAAGGTGGAAAGCAGCTTTATACCTACAGCACTTTCAAGAAAAAATGCTTACGGATACTGCCAAATAACACCTATTGCTAATAAAGATGTTGATCCCAAATTGAACAGATATGATCCTAGAGATAATATTGTGCTTGGTGTGAGATTCATAGATAAAATTTTGGATAAATTCGATGGCGATATTGTAAAATCTCTTAGATATTATAATGCTGGTAATGCTTATGATGTATACGGTGAGTCCTACGCTGAGAAGATAAAGTATGAATATAATACAATGGTTAGTCTTTATGTGAAAGACAATAGTTCTTATGGTGCTATATATAGAAAAGAGGCCTTTTAAAGCCCCTTATCTATCACTAGTTATTATTTTTTATTATCTTTTCAAGTTTACAACAGTAGCAAGCAAGTTATCGCTAGTTTGTACTGCTTTTGAGTTCATCTCATAAGCTCTTTGTGCAACTATCATATCAACCATTTCGTCAACAACTTTAACGTTTGACATTTCAACGAAACCTTGGTGAATTCTAGGGAATCCATTAGCACCTGGTTCGCCTTCAAAAGCTGGTCCGCTTGCTATAGTTTCTTTATATAAGTTATCTCCTATAGAAAGAAGTCCAGCCTGATTGATAAATCTATGAAGTGTAATTTGTCCTATTTCTACAGGATCATTTTCATCACCTATCTTCACAGAAACAACACCCTCTCTTGATATGCTTATCTGCTCTACCAAGAAATTTTCAGGGAATACTATTTCAGGAACTAATCTGTATCCATTTGATGTAACTAATTGTCCATTAGCATCAATTTTGAAAGAACCGTCTCTAGTATAAGAAACACTTCCATCAGGCATTAATACTTGGAAGAATCCTTCTCCTTCTAATGCTAAATCAAGTTTATTTCCTGTTGCCTGTAAAGAACCTTGATCAAACATTTTTTGAGTAGAGGCACTTTTTACACCTAGTCCTGTTTGAAGTCCTACAGGTGTTACAGTATCCTCTGTAGCAGGAGTTCCTTGTATTTTTAAGTTTTGATATATTAAATCTTCAAAATCAGCTCTAACTTTTTTATATCCTATAGTATTAACATTTGCAAGGTTATTGGCTATAGTATCAGTTTTGAACTGCATACCGTTCATACCGCTTGCAGCTGTCCATAAAGAACGTACCATATAATACACTCCATTATCTTATAAATTTATTATATTATATCTTCGGTAATTATAAAAATTGCTTTATAGAATTTATATAAAAAATATTATGTTAAGTTATAAAAATCATATATAGAATATTTATTTCAAAATTATATAAATATATCATCTACTTTTTTGCATGCTTCGTAAAAATGCACATATTACAGCTTCATTTTTAAGAATATGTATTTAATAATGATAATACCATAATTTTAGGTCAAAAATGCAGTCTTTTTGCTTCTTTTATTGCAACAAAGAATCAAAAGGGCTATATTTTATCTTAAATTAATAATTTATATTATATGTAAAATAAAATTAGTATTATTTAGTATTAATTTTAGATTTGCACTTTTTGCAACTTTGACGAAGTCCGCCTATGGCGTGCGGCGGGAAAAAGTTGAATAAAAAAATTGACAAAGTTAGAAATTTTTAGTATATACATAAACAACTATACTTTGTCAAAAATAAATTTTTTAAATTTAAAATATTTGCAGGGCTTTGCCCCGCACCCCACTTCTTTTGTTGCCACAAAGAAGC
>NZ_CALXYQ010000060.1 GCF_944393015.1 uncultured Brachyspira sp. | reverse complement strand
TGTAGCAATTATAAATTATAAGGAATACCATCTTTTTTTTAAACTAAAAGTGTGCAATATCTATGGCTCTTAAACATAATGTAGAAATAAATTCACTTGACAGATTTTAAATTAAATAATATATTATTAAACTATAATTTAATTTTAAAAGGAAAAAATTATGCCTACTTATGAATATAAATGTGAAAAATGCGGATATGAATTTGAAGAATTTCAATCAATAACCGCTGAAGCTAAAGCAAACTGCCCAGAATGCGGAAGTGAAGCTAAAAGAATGATATCTTTAAATAGCGGCATCATCTTCAAAGGAAAAGGCTTCTATGTTAATGATTATAAAAATAGCAGCAGTTCTAGTTCATCAAGCAGTAATTCTGGAAGCTCCTCTACTAAAAGCTGCTGAGGGGTTAAATAATAGCTTATAGGTTATAAGCACAAAAATATTTTTATAATAATTAATTTGTAAATAATAATTAGCTGATAGCTTATGAATAATATGTTATCAGCTATTATAATTTTTATTTAAATCTTAAAAAGGTTGTTACATTATAATATGGCTAAAAAAATATCTATAATGAATGTTTCAGAAGAGGAATTATCTAAATTCTGTATAGAAAATAATTTCCCTAAATTCCATGCCTCACAAATACTTAATTGGATATATAAAAAATATGCTATAAGTTTTGAGGATATGAGCAATATACCTAAGAATTTGAGAAATTTATTAGATGAGTACTACTTTATTCACAATTCAAAAATAGAAACTATATCAGAAGATGAATACGGAACACAAAAATTACTAATTTCACTATATGATAAGAAGAAAATAGAATCTGTTATCTTAAATAAGAAAGACAGAGTAACCTTTTGTTTGTCATCTCAGGTGGGATGCGGTTATGGATGTGCTTTTTGTGCTACAGGAAGTATGGGATTATCAAGAAATCTCACTGCTGATGAGATACTTGCAGAATTTTTACTTATGAGAGCTGTAACAAAAAAAGTTAATTCTATAGTATTTATGGGTATGGGTGAGCCTTTAGCAAATACTAAAAACCTTTTTAAAGCAATAGATACTATAAATTCATTCAAGGGTTTTAATTTAGGCATAAGACATATTACAATATCAACATCAGGAGAAGTTGCCGGAATAAAGCAGTTAATAGAAAGAGATTTAGACTGCAGATTGGCTGTTTCTTTACATTCATTAAAAAATGATGTAAGAGATAAAATAATGCCTATTAATAAAAGATATCCTATAGAAAATCTTATGGCAATACTTAAAAGATACAGCCGAAATGGTAAAAGAATGATTACTTTTGAATGGGTTCTTATAAAAGATGTTAATGATTCAGTTAATGATGCATATAGGCTTGTAAATTTGAAAAAAGAATTTCCTTTTAAAGTTAATGTTATACCTATGAATCCAGTTGAACATGCCCCTGAATTACAAAGACCTAATAAAGATATTATATTAAGATTTAAATCCATATTAAAAGATAATGGAATAGAAGTTGTTGAAAGATTTAAACAAGGACAGGAAATATTAGCTGGATGCGGACAATTGGCGGTAAAAAACATGTAAATCAATATAGTATTTATTATTTATTTAATTATAGTATAATATAGTATAATTAAATAGATATATAAAATGTATAAAAGAGTAATTTATGGAAAAATTTAATAGTTCTCTATTCAGCAAAAGATATGAAGGATACAACTTAGAAAAAGAGATATGTGTCATTAATAGAGGAATAGTAGAAAATGATATATATGCATTAGATTTTTTGAGAGAAGCTAATTATACATATAACAAAGATAAAGAATATTTTTATTCATTATATAAAACATTAGAAACAAGCAATAACTGCGGAATATACCTAATATTAACAGCAATTCTATTAAAAAATGAAGATGAAAAAGCTAATTTAAAAATAGCTGAAAAAAAAATAGATTTATTAATGCAAAAAATATATGATTCCTATTATGTTAAATATAATGTTGTAGAACATTTAGGAACACCTAACAGCATTACAGTAATAAATGATGATATAATATATGAAGATGATAAGAGATACGATTTAATAAAGAAATTCCATGTAAAAAAATCAGCATTTGGTTATTTTAGTGCTTTGAAGCCTTATACGCCATATCATATAAAGAGAGCACCTAGCAATAGTGACATAGAATTTATAAAAAAATCTATATTAAATAATTATAGAATATACTATATTTTACTATTATCAGATTACTCAAAAAAAGCTAAAAAACTCCTTAATATAATATTAAAAACTAATAGCTATAAAGCATTAACTTATATAATGTTAATAAGAAAAGAAGGATTTGCAACAACATATCAGGAAAGTTTAGATTATTTAACCAATCTTAATATAACTTTAGCTGATATTATTATTTCTTATATATTCTTTTATTCTTATAATGATAGAATATCATATTATGATTCATTTGCTGTTCAAATAAAAAACAGAGAATTTAATAGTTTCTTTTATTCTCTTATTAAAAAGAATTCAGAATATTTTGAAAGTTTATTTGCTAATAAAAATTTTGTAAAAAAAGTTACTAAAAGCAGTAAAAATTTTATACCATTTTTAAATGAGCTTTATAGTAAAGAAATAGATTTCGGATCAAGCAAAATATTATGCTCACTTTTGGAAAATCAATCATCGAATATTAGAAAAGCAGCAATAAAAATAATCAACCGCAAGAAAAAAGAATCTTATGAATATTTAAAAACTTTAGATAATGATTTAGCAAGAGATATACTTAAAAGATGGAAAAATAAAAAAATAATTAATTCAGGTTTTAAAGATATTGACAGCATAGTTAATTTCGTAAACAAGAATTATAATAAAAAATTTGAAAAGAATTTATTATGCTTAGATGAATCTTTATTATATGGAGTAAAAAGTAAAGACTCTAATCAAAATATACCTATTATTGTAATTAAATATATATATTTGGAATATTCAAGATTAAAAGCACCTACAAAAATAAAAGACTTAGATAAATTAATTTCGTATTTTGATTTTAATTCATTTATTAATGTAATAAAAACTATATATGAAAGATGGATATTTGAAGGTGCTGATACAACTTATAAATATGTAATGATTCCATATCTAGTATATGAATCAGACTATAAAATAGAAAAAGTTGGATATAATCTAAAAGAATGGTGCGAATCAGGAAGAATTTCTCTTGCCAATTATGCAATATCTACATTAGCATTCAATGGAAGTCTTTACGCTCTTATCCTTATTGATTATGTATCAAACAATATAAAATATTATCAAATCAAAAATACTTCAAAATTAGCATTCAAAGCCGCTGCAAAAAAATTGGATATTTCTGAAGATAAATTAGCTGATAATATAATACTTGATTTTGGAATAGATAAAGAAGGTAAGAAATTATTAAAAGATGACTCTTATTCTTTCACATTATATATAAATGAAAAATTAGATATTGAAAAAATATTTGATAACAAGAAAAAAGAATATGTATCCAAAATAGATAAATATCATAATATAAGTAAAAATTTATTAGATGAATTTTACAGCATAAAAAATAATATAAAAGCCTCATATAAATTTCAAGCCTCAAGACTTAACAAAGCATTAATGACAGGAAAAAAATGGCTAGCAGATGATTGGAAAAAAATATTTGCAGAAAACTATATTATGAGTACATTGGCAGATATTTTTATATGGACTATATATAATAAGAATGATAAAATATTAAAACAAGTTAAATATGATAGAAAATCAAATACTTTCTTTTCAATAGATGATAACGAAGAAATTAAATTAAATAAAAATTATAAATTATCATTGGCAAGTCCTGTAGAAATGACAGAAGAAGAAATAAAAAAAGCCAAACAATTATTAACGGATTTAAAAATAAAACAGCCTTTTAATCAAATGCAGAATATTAATTTCTCTTTTGAAGATGAAGATATAAAAGAAAATATTATTGTAAAATATAGAAACAAAGAAGTAAAAATTAAAACTTTTAAAAATTTGATAGATTATCTTGATATGGAATTAGATTATGAGAATTCATATATAGTAGGATATAAAATCATAGACACATCTATATCAGTTGGAATAAAAATCAATCTAATGGGTATGGATAATGCAATAGATGATAATGATATTATTCTATTCGGAGATATTGTATTCTATACTATAGATAATAATGAAATATTCTCATACAAAAACATAATAGATCCTAGAACATCACATGTAAGGTATGTTAAGTATATTATGTTTAATATAGATAATTATATCAAAAAGAATATGCAAAAGACATTAAAAGTAGCAAAAAGAAATAGGAGACAATCAGATACAAAATGAAAGCTATTATAGTATTACCTACATATAATGAAAAAGACAATATAGAAAAAATGCTTAATAAAGTATTATCATTACCTGAATATATAGAAATTTTGGTTGTTGATGATAATAGCCCAGATGGTACAGCAAGTGTTGTAGAAAAATATTTATCGAATAATAGAGTGCATTTATTAAAAAGAGAAAAGAAAGAAGGATTAGGACCTGCATATATTGCCGGATTTAAACATTCATTTCAATACAATCCTGATTATGTAATAGAAATGGATGCTGATTTCTCTCATGATCCTGATTTTGTAATTAAATTTATAGAAAGAATGGAAAATGAAAAACTAGATTTAGTAATAGGATCAAGATACTGTAACGGAATAAGCGTAGTAAATTGGCCTTTAAGAAGACTTTTTCTTTCATACTATGGAAATAGATATGCATCATTTGTATTAGGTTCTAAAATTATGGATATTACAGGCGGATTTAAATGCTTTAGAGTATCTGTATTAAAAAATATGAACTTTGACAATATACTTTCAGCAGGATATTCTTTCCAAATAGAAATGAATTATTCTTTTGAAAGTAATGGATATAAAGTAGAGGAAGAGCCTATAATATTTTATGAAAGAAGAAGCGGACAGTCAAAAATGTCTAAAAATATTATAGCTGAAGCTTTATTTAGAGTAGTGCGTCTAAGATTTAGAAATAAAAAGAAATATTTTAATAATCAATCCAAATAAATATTATTGCTGATATTACCATATTTCAATTTTATAATATAATAGGACATATATTATGAATAAAATTATTTATATTTTTTTATTGTAATCACATTAATATCATGCAATAACAACAAAGAAAAAGATAAACTTACAAACACTAAAATAAGAGTAGGATATTTATATGAATTCGCCGGAGCCTCTGCTATTGCAATAGCAAAAGAAAAAGGTTTCTTTGAAGAAGAAAATTTAGATGCCTAACTATTTGAATTTTTTAACGGACATGCTGCAATTTTATCTATGATGTCTAAAGAAGTTGATTTTACCTACATTGGTCATGCTGCACATTCTTTGATTATAAATGGAGATGTACAAATATTAGTACCAAATGGAATAAGCAAAGGCGAAAAAATAATAACAGGAAAATGGACTGGTATTAACAGCATTTCCGATTTGAAAGGAAAGACTGTAGCAACTCATTTGGGTACTTCAGGCGAAGCTATGCTTAATGCCGCATTGAAAAATAATAATATAAAATTGCAGGATATAAATTTAACAAATATCAATATTACCAATCTTGCCAATGCTCTAATAAATAGAAAAGTTGATGCTGTATCAACATGGGACCCTTATACAAAAGAAATTACCGAACAAATCCCAAATGATTATAAACTATTAGCAGATATCACAGACTACAGCAATGAAATTATCTTAACTAGCAGTTTTGTATCAACATCAGAATATATAAATAATTATCCTGATATAGTAAAAAGATTTTCAAGAGCAATATTAAAAGCTATGGATTATAGAAAAAACAATTTATATGAGGCAGCAGAATTAACAGCAAAACTTACAGGAAATGATATAAAATCTGTCAAAAATGAAATAGATGCATCAATATTGTTTTCATCATCAGATATAAAAAACGCATGTACTTCAGGTGAAATATTAAAATGGTATGAAGTACAGCAAAAAATATTTTTAGATTCTAAAGTTATAAAAGAAACCACACCTGTAACAAATTATATACAGCTATCAATGCTTACAAATATATTATAATTTATAACTCTATTTTACCGCCTATACTTCTAAATTGCTCTACAAAATTAAAAGATGATTTATTTATAGACTCAGCATCATCTATAATTATATCATTATCAGAAACAGCAGAAGCGACAGCTAGCGACATAGCTATTCTATGATCATTATGAGAAGTAGTAGCTCCTCCTTTAAGTCTTTCAACACCTTCTATTAATATTTCATCTTCAGTTACTTCTATCTTAGCCCCTATCTTCAAAAAACTATCCATTAAATCATTCATTCTATCACTTTCTTTATATCTTAATCTTGCAGCATTATATAATCTTGTCTTACCTTTTGCCGTAGCAGCTAAAGTTGTAATTATAGGGCCCAAATCTGGAATATCAGCCATATCTATATCAAGAGCATTTAATCTATTAGTTTTCTTTATTGTAATAGAATTATCATTATTATAAAAAACAGAAGCACCCATAAATTTTAATATATTAAGTATTTCCTTATCACCTTGAATAGAATATTTATTAAGACCATATAAAGTAGTTTCTCCGCCCAAAGCACCAGCAGCAGCAAAAAAAGCAGCATGCGACCAATCGGATTCTACTTCATAATCAATTCCTGAATATTCCTGATTGCCGTATACTTCTATTATATTATTATCATGCCTTAAAGTTTCTATATTTGCCGCTTTAAGTGTTTTTAAAGTCATCATAACATAAGGTTCTGATTCCAATTCTCCGTCTATAATAATATTAGAATTTCCTTCAAGCAAAGGCAAAGCAAATAAAAGTCCGCTTAAAAACTGACTGCTTAAATTTCCCAATACTTTGAAATTTGAAGCTTTTAATTGCCCTGATATTTTAATAGAATTCTCTGAATGAATAAATTCTAATCCTTGTTCCTTCCATATCTTTTTATAAACTCCAATAGGTCTTGAAAATAATTTCTTGGAACCTGTAAAAGTACATGTTATTCCAAGTGCCGACATTATAGGAATTAAGAATCTTAAACTGCTTCCAGACTCTTTAACATCTATAGTTAATTCTTTTTTATATTCTTTTTTTGGAAAAACTTTAAGACCATCATCAATGACTTCTAAATCAGCAAAATTAGATATGGCATTTTTCGTAACTTCCACATCAACACTTACATTATCAATCCAATGCTTTATAATACTCGGACTTTTAGCTAATGATGAAGCTATTAAAGCTCTATGGGCATCACTTTTACTCATTTGAATGTATATAGAGCCAAAAATTTCTGAAGGTTTAACTATGAAAGACATAATATAACTCCAATGATTATTAATTACTGTAATATAGAATCAACGAAACTTTCAGCATCAAATTCTTTGAAATCATCAACTTTCTCACCAAATCCTCCGTAATATATAGGCAAGGATAAATAATGAGCTATACTTATTGCTACTCCGCCCTTAGCTGTACTATCTAATTTTGAAACTATAGCACCTTGTATATCCAAAGCATTAGTAAATACTTTAGCCTGCTCTATTCCATTATGTCCCACATTGGCATCCAATACTAATATTGGTACAAATTTAAATTCAGTAAATCTCTCTGTAGCTATTTTCTTCATCTTCTCAAGCTGTCTCACTAAATTTTCCTGATTATGAAATCTTCCTGCAGTATCAACTATTACTATATCAGCATTTGTTGCCTTAGCTTTATCTAATGCTGAAAATAATACACTTGCAGGATCTCCAGCTTGCTGACCTTTAACTATAGTAACAGAAAGTCTATTAGCCCATTCTTCTAATTGCTCTATTGCTGCGGCTCTGAATGTATCTGCTGCTGCTAATATAACTTTATGATCTTTCTTTAATATATTAGCCAATTTTGCTATTGAAGTTGTTTTACCTACTCCATTAACACCAACTATAAAAAGTATAGTTTTATCTTTGAGTTCTATTTTCTTTGAAATGAACTTAGATATTAAAATTTCTCTTAAATGTTTTTTAGCTTCAGAAGGATCTTTTATATTTTCTTTTTCTATTACATCTCTAAGTTTTGAAATAATATCTTTTGTAGTTTCAACACCAGCATCAGCTGTTATTAATGTATTTTCTAAACTTGCAAAAAATTCATCATTAATAGATGAAGTATTAAATAGCGATGACAATGAAAATTTACTTTTAGAACTTGTTAATGAAACTTTAGGTTTCTTGTTCTTTTTCATTAACACCACAACTAAAATCAAAAGTACTACAAGTACACAGCATGCTATTATTATAATATTCATATACGGCATAGTAGATTGCATTTATCAATTTCTCCAATATAAAATTTATTTAGAATATTATATAAACTATTAAGATTTTTTCAAGGCATAAAAAAAGCATTGATAATAAAATATTATCAATGCTTTCGCCTCTATAAAAAAATTAACGAATCAATTATTTTTTAATTAATTAAATGCTTGGAAAGAACTAGCTGTAGCATTACATAATGGACATTTAGCTGGAGCTGAACCTGCTTCAACATATCAGCAAACAGGGCATAAATAATAAACTGTAGGTAAAGTTTTTTTAGCATTTAAATCCTGTATAGTTTTGTTATATAATTCAGCATGTGTTTTTTCAACAGAAGCTATTCTGTTCATTAATTCAGCAACATTTTTATTGTTTTCAGAAGCAGCAACTTTACTGAAAGCAGGATACATTTTTGTATATTCATAAGTTTCACCAGCTATACCGCTTTTTAAATTATCAACATCAGTACCAGTTTTAATAGCATTGATTTTAGCTGTTAATGATTTAGTTGATAATTTAGAAGATAAAGCCATATCGTTTAAAAGCTTAGCATATAAAGCTTATGCTGCAGAAGCTGCTTTAAATAAAGCTGCAACACTTTTGTTTTGAGCTTTTTTAGCATACTCAGCATAGCTAGCAGATGCATTCATCTCACCATTATAAGATGCATCATACCATCTAAAGTAGATTTAGCTGTTTGTCCATATACAAGACCAGCAAAAACGAATAAGAACAAAATAAATAAACTTGATTTTTTAATCATCTTTTTATCCTTTTTTAATATAGAGTTTTTTGTTTTTTTGTTTATATGCGAGGCAACATATAGATAATATAACCTTTAATACATAAAAAAAGTAAAACAAATAAACATTTTTTTTACAAAAAAATATAATATAGTAAAATAATGTTAACATATACTAACTTTAATATAAAAAACAATCATATAAAATAATAAAAGGCAGCAAATTTTACATTTACTGCCTTATATAAAAACATTATTTAAATTATTTTTACTTTCTCATTTTTTCTATAGCTTTTGCTAATATAGATATACCCTTATCAATATCTTCAGGTTTAGAATTAGTATAATTCAATCTTAAAGTACCCAAACCTCTTTTAGCTTCATAGAAAGGCTCTCCTGCTACAACAACAACACCGTCCTCAGCAGCTTTTCTTGAAAGCTCAACAGCATCTATTCCTTTAGGAAGTGTAGCCCATATAAACATACCGCCTTCAGGATGAGTCCAATGCATATCTTTAGGTAAATATTTATCCATAGCTTCAAGCATATAATTGCATTGTCTGCCGTATAAGTCTATTATTTTTTTGATATGTTCATCATAATCATTATCTTCTAAATACTGACTTACAACTACCTGAGCAAATGTTCCTGTATGTAAATCTATAAGCTGTTTATAATCTTTCATCTTGGCGTATAATTCTTTTTGTCTGCATGCAATCCAACCTAATCTCATACCAGGTGCTACAGTTTTTGAGAATGTACCAAGCAATATAGCCTGTTCTCCTAAATATGCACCAAATGATTTTTGATGTTCGCCTTTAAATCTTAATTCTCCGTAAGGATTGTCCTCTACAAAGAATGTATCTTTACCTTTCATTATTTCTGCTATTTTTTCTCTTACAGCATTTGTATATGTTATACCTGTAGGATTTTGGAAATTAGGCACAGAATAAAAGAATTTATTATCATATTTATTTATAGCTTCTTTAAACTCATTTATATCAGCACCATCTTCATTCAAATTAACAGTATGAATTTTAGGATTATATAGGTGAAATGATTGTAAAGCTGCCAAATAAGATGGATCTTCAACTAAAACATCATCATCAGGATCTATTAAACATGAAGAAATGATATCTAAAGCCTGCTGTGAACCATTAGCTATAAGTATGTCATTAGCTTCAATTTCAATACCTTGTTTTTTATATCTATTTGCAATAAACTCTCTTAAAGGACCATATCCCTCAGTGCTGTTATATTGTAAAGAGTAAGCACCTTTAGTTTCTAAAACTTTATTTGCTGCCGCTTTAATCTCTTCTACAGGAAATGATTCAGGATTAGGTAAACCGCCTGCAAATGATATTAAATCACCTTTAGCTGCAACTTCAAGCATAATTTTTACAAAACTGCTCTGAAAATCTTCTTTTAATGCTCTTTTTGATAATCTTAATTTCATAATAATATCCATTTAAAAAATTTGTTATACATTATATACTACTATTCATAATAATGCTATATTATTTTTTGATTTTTTATCAATATATTTTCTTAAAATAACTATATAAAAAAAGGGAGATTTATTAAATCTCCCTAATCTTTATCAAACTTAATTTGTATTATATCTTCCAGTTAGGGAAACGTTTTATAACAGCAGAAATAATATCAGTTTTATAATGCTGCTCTAAATTAACCAGTTTTTGGAATTCGCTAAATATTATTTTAACATCCTCTTCTGACTCATTCTCTATAAATTTAAGCAGATAAGCCTTATCAAATACTAAATCATACACAATTTTCAAAAGTTTTCTAGCCTGTGCAGATGTTTCTTTCTTATCAACCATTTTTGATAAATGAGGTATTATACTAAGCAAACCTATCATAAGAGAATTTTTATTTATATTTATATCTTCACCTGTCTCATCATAATATTCACCGTCAAGTATCTTCTGAGCAAAATAAACAAATGATTCAGGGCATTCTCTATAGTGAAGAAATATATCATCTATAGTTTTAGCAAGCATGTCTGTTTTTTTGTCTTCAAATAATTTATTTACTATAAGATAATTATTCTTAACCTGAGGAGAATAAAGCATTTTAAGTATTATATTATAATAATCATCTCTTCTGCCGTCCCAAATAGCTTTTATAAATTTCTCCCTATAATTTGAAGAAGGAAGCACTTCATAAACATGAGTATAATCATCAATATTTTTTACTATATCTGAAAGTAAAGGTATGCTGTTGTCGGCATTAGACTGACTCCTCAAATATATTGTACTTATTATTCTCTGATCATTAGGAGCTTTTTTGTCTTTGGAAATATTAACAAAATAATTATTCATCTCTTTAGCTTCTTCAGAGTTTAAATTAGGAGTATAAGTTAAATATTCCATATATATTTGATATCTCTCAAAGAAATTATCAGTCTTATTAAATTTAGATAAACTTTCAGCATCATAAGTTTCAGCTTCCTCATTATAAAGGAAAGTATTTTTATCAAATTTAACTGTAGTAGAAGCCCTTACAGATTTTTTAGCACTTTCAAGCCATTTAGTATATGCTGATTCTGCCACTACAATATCAGGCTTTGAAGTTAATTCCTGCTTTAAATCTTTTGTAGTGATTGTTTTTCTATATTTCAAAATAATAGTTAAAAGTTCTGTAGGATTTTCTTCTGCTATCTTTTTAATTTCATTAAGTCTGTAAGCCTTATAAACATTAATATCATCATTAGGCAATGTTGTAAGAGATTGTATTGCCATATCAAAAGTCATTTTTCTTACATCTTCCTGAGATACAAATTTTATATTAACATTATTTATATCTATTGACTTAATTTTACCAACGCCGAAATTTCTATGTATAACATATTTATCAACATCATATTGTATATACTTTTCAAATATTTCTATACAATCTTTAGGTTTTTTATTAACATTTGTAATAGATGATATTTCTTCTATTTTTTCAAAAAGTGTATGATTAGGATATAAAGCCTTATAAACATCTACAAGTCTATGCCTGAAGAATTTAGCTTTTTTATTATTTTGTGCAACTATATCCTGCTCATAATTAAGTAAATTTTTAATAGTTTTTAAAGCTTCATTATATTTATTATTCTCAAAATAATAGAAAAATATTATTTTCCATACATCTATCATTATATTAGAATCTACAAGAGCCTTTAAAGCATTCTCATATTTAAGCAAGTAATTATAATTATCCGGATCATACTGCAATACTTTTTTAATATCGCTTTCTGCATTATCTCTTTCTCTAATTAAATTTCTTTCAAAAGCAATTTTATAATAATGCACAGCACTCTTTATATCGCCTGCCATTTCTTTTGTATGTGCTATTTTTTCAGGAAGTTCCGGATTAGAAACATCGAAACGTATAAGTCTTTCCCAAATTTCTAATGCCTCAGATTCCCTGTTAATACTTTGATAATAGCTTGCTAAATATCTTAAAGCATAATCACTTTCATAATATTCATCTAAAATCTTTTGAGATACGAATTCAACTATATTCCACTTCTTAGCATTTTTAAAAATGCCTAAAAGTTTTTCCAAACTCATCTCTGAATAATTTTCAATTTTTAAATTTAAAAATCCATTAGCATATAAAGCTGATATATGATTTGGATTTTTATCTAACTGCATTTTAGCTGTTTCTATAGCAGAATTTATATCATTATTATCATTTATATCATTGAGAATACCTGATAAATCAACAAAATACTTAGTAGTATAATTAAGAAGCGGTCTTCTCGTAAATGTTTCTTCTGAAAACACGTTTTCTAATTTTTGTAGAGCTTCTGACATATTATCACTCCTTATCTAATATTTTTATGTAGTATTGCAGCAAATCTTTATCTATTACAGCCATCTTTCTGCCCCATACCTTAACCTCTTCCACATCAGAATCATTCTGTCTCATAATGAGATGCGTAGTTAAAAATGCATACGAAGATAAAAGTTTAGGTGCGGTAGTTTCTCTAAGCTTTATCTTTCTATAATCTGCTTCCAATCTGGATATGTTTCTTCTAAGATCAAATTCCTCCTGTTCATTTAATGGTCTTTTCACATCCAATATGTTCATAAGTTCACCGTAAGCACTCATCCATAATATTATTTCTTCCTGACTATTGTTATGAACACCCCTTTTTATTATTATATCTCTGATTTCTCTTACTATTTCTATGCTTATATTTTCAAATTCTATACTTAAAGGATCATAAAACAGAGCTTCCCTTACATACATTTTACACTTTTTTTCATCGCCTAATTTATCATAAATCATAGCAATGTAACTTAATGTTCTAGAATTGTATGGTTCTATAGTATTTAAATATTCATAAGATTTTAATGCTCTAGAATAATCCTTTAACTCTATAAAAGCATTAGAAAGTAAACGCAGTTCCTCCGTGCCTTCAATATCATTAGTACTTCTTTGCATTATTAACTCTATAATCTTATTATATACATAATAATGAATAGCGTTAATCGATATTAAATTCTCATCATAAGACTTTCCATGTACGAATACATTGAATTTCTTATAAGTAGAATCTAAAAGTTTGCAGTACTCTATGCAATTTCTCTCTACAGTTTTAAATTTATCAAGCCTATTAATCCAAAATTTAACACAGGATATATTTTCATACAGATTTGCACATTCAAAATCTTTTGACATAATCCTATCAAAATCTTCCATAGACTCCGTAAACAAACCCTGCTTTAATTTAGTTTCTATAATGTTGAAAATATCTTTAACAGACTCTTTTCTAGAAAATAATTCCTCTTCCATTATATTTAAAATAAACTACTCCCTTAAAGCTAAAAACGTACAGAGATATATACGCATATTATAATAATATAATCAAATAAACTCAAATTGTCAAGAGAAAACAATACTCTTCAAAGTAAAAAATGATAAAAATATGTTAATTATGATATACAAGCTCTCCGGATTTAAAAACCATACTGCATAAATCATCATCCATACTATAAAGCAAGAAATTAAGGTTATCACAATTCCATACTATAATATCAGCTTTTTTGCCTTCCTCAATGCTTCCTATTTCTTTGCCCCTATTAATAGCACATGCAGCATTTATAGTAACGGCATTCAATATTTCTTCCGGTTTAAGTCTGTACATAATATATGAAAGCTTCATTATAAACTGCATATTTAAAGAAGGACTAGAACCTGGATTATAATCTGAAGCCAATGCTATAGGAACACCTTTATCTATCATATATCTAGCTCTAGCATAAGGCATATTCAAATAAAAAGAAGCATTAGGCAAAAGAACAGCTATTACATTTTGATTTTTTATAACGTCTATAGATCTGTCATCAGACATAATCAAATGTTCCGCACTTATAGCTTTAAATCTAGCAGCTAAATATGATCCTCCGCTTGTTTCTAATTGATCTGAATGAACTTTAATTCCTAGATTATGCTCCTGAGCAGCATTAAGAACTTTATGAGTTTCTTCCATATCAAGTCCGCAATTTTCACAAAATACATCACAAAACTCTGCTATGCCTAACTTTGATATTTCAGGAATCATTTCATTACATATTAAATTTATATATGAAGCCCTGTCATTTTTATATTCTTCTGGTATTACATGTCCGCCCATAAATGTACTTACTATATCTATTTTATGATTATCATTAAGTTTTTTCATAACTTTTAATATTTTTATTTCATCTTTAATAGTCAATCCATAACCGCTTTTACCTTCTACTGTAGTAGTTCCATAATGAAGCATTTTATCTAATATAGGTATTGATTTCTTATAAAGTGCATTCTCTGTCTGACTTCTAGTATCTTTTACAGTTGATAATATTCCATAACCTGATTTGATTATGTCAGAATAACTCATATGACCGCTTATTATATTATACATCTCATCTTCTCTTGAACCGCCATATATAAAATGAGTATGACAATCTATCAAACCAGGAGTAACTAATGCTCCATTGGCATTGAATGTTTTCTTAGATCTTCCTTTAACACTATCACCAATACATTCTATTATTCCATTTTTTATACCTATAGAAACATTGTTATATACTTTTATATTACCTTGATCTTTACCATATAATGGCGTATCACCCTCTGCGGTTACTAAAGAACCTATATTTTTTATAATGATATCTAGCATAATGCACTCACATTTTTTTATGTATATTATATATTAACAGAAAAATTATATATATTGTAAGATGTTATTAATATAATAATCAATAATAAAATAATAAATAATCTATCAACTATTTTAGAATTAATTTTTTTATTTATGAATCTTCCCAATATACCTCCGCATATTCCGCCTATAATCATAACTATCAAATAAGAAAGATTAACTTTTAAAGCATCTCCGTCAGCAACACTTATAAATACATTTGAAATTTGCGAAAACAATATAATATAAAGAGAATTTTGAGCCGCAACTTTAGAATCCATACTAAAGAAAAAGTATAAGAAAGCTATATTAAAAGGACCGCCTCCTATACCTAAAAATGATGATAAAAGACCAAGAACTAAACCTATAATAACGCATAAAAATATATTTTCTATATGCATAGATTTTATCTTTTTATCACCTATATTTTTTACTGTAAATATTAAAGTAAAAAATGTTAATAATATCAAAATAGCCGATTGAAAAATACCTGCTATGTTTTCACTATTGAAAAGTGTTATAACATAAGAAAAAAGCATCTTTCCAAATATTCCGCCTATAATACCGCCTAAAGCCAAAGGAGTTGCTACCTTAGAATCTACAAGACTATCCTGTTTTATCTTTGATACTATGAATGTATATAAACTCATAGATAAAACTGTACATGATGATAAAAAACTTATTTTACTTACTTCAAGAACATTCAAAGAATCAAGTACAGGCTTTATTATAATACCGCCGCCTATTCCGCAAATAGCACCTATAACAGATGCTACTAAACTTACAATCAAAAAAAACACTATCATTTTTATATACCAAGATATTCTATCAATTTGTAATAATCGCTATTAAGTATAAGATGCTCTGGAAAATCTATTGATAATAATAATTCTACAGCATCATTAAAATCTCCTACTTTATACATTGAATGAGCATCGGATGTTACTACAATATTAGTTTCATATCTTTTACAAGCCAAAGCAACTTCACGGCATATAGTAGCACTTCCTTTTCTAACTTTAAAAGATGATGAATTAATCTCTATTAATTTATTATACTCTTTGCATAATTTCACTATATATTTGATATCAAATTGAAATTTAGGATTACCAACATGACCTAAACAGTCAATATGAGGATTTTTTATAATTCCAACATATCCATTTGTATGATCTTCTTCAGTTAAAGGCTGTATGGAATCTTCATGATAAGAAGCTATAACAAAGTCTAAATACTCTAATATATTGTCGCTTAAATCTACTTTTCCGCTATAATCTACTATATTAGCCTCACATCCTCTAAGAAGTCTAACTCCATTTATATAATCAGGAAGATTATGCATAGCTTTGAAATGTACTGGTTTAGCACCATCACTGGAATTAGGTCCATGATCTGTAATGGCTAAAGCTAAAAATCCTTTCTCTTTAGCTGAATTCACCATTTCATCAACTGTGCTATAAGCATGCTCACTTACTAAAGTATGAGTATGCAAATCAGCTATTATACTCATAATAAATACCCTATTATAGTTTTGACTTAGCTATTTTTTCTATTAATTCTATTGTATTATCTACGCCTATAAAATCACTATTCAAACAAGCATGATAATTTCTAGCATCTCCCCAATTTTTTCCTGTATAATAATTATAATGTTTAGCTCTTAATTTATCTCTTTCTTTTAAGATTTTTTCTATATTAGCACTATCCAATTTATATTCTTCAACAGCCCTTTTAATTTTATTTTCCATATCAGAATAGATGAATATATTAATACAATTCTCCATTCCTTCTAATATATGATTGGCACATCTTCCAACTATAACGCATGAATGTTTAGATGCAACTTCTTTTATAACATTGCTCTGTGCAAAAAACATAGTATCCTGCAATGATTCTCCATTACCAAACACCATATTTCCAGCATAAGAACCTGTTATAGCAAAATTGAAAAGAGAAGCACCTGTTAATTTTTGTTCATTTTCTTTAATATATTCCGGAGAAAATCCTGTTTTATCTGATGCCATTTCTATTATAGCTTTATCATAAAAAGGTATATTTAAATCTTTAGCAACCATTTCTCCAATATATCTTCCGCCGCTGCCGAATTCTCTGCTGATAGTTATAACAATATTTTTACTCATAAGCATATACCTCCTCTTTATATATTAATAGTTTACCAATATTATCTGTATTTGTCAAATTTAAACAACTTCTTTTCTTATTATATGCAAATATTTTATATTATTACTATTAAATTAACAAATAAAAGACTATATTGCTACATTTTATATAAAATATTTTTAATGAAAATTAATTATGCTTAAAAGTAAACATTATCAATAGATAAATAATAAGTTAATAAATTAGAAGAAATCAGAGAAAGTTTTTTCTCTTGCATTTTCATCTTTCATTACGCCTATATCATATAAATATCTAGTAACGGCTAATGAAAAACCGCCTTTGATAGGAGTTTTAGGATATAATATTATTATAGGAGTTCTCTTTTGAACGGATATCATAACCTTTTCCTCATCAAACAAAACAGGCCCTAAAAGAACCAAATTAATATCAAGAGAAAATTTTGATGTTACCTTTTTTACTTCTCTGTATAAATTGATAGCCCAGTCTATGTTTTTTACTTTGTTCACTATCAAATACATCTTATCTGTCATATTATTGACATATATCATCTTCATAAGTCTG
>NZ_CALXYQ010000059.1 GCF_944393015.1 uncultured Brachyspira sp. | reverse complement strand
AATTATGATACACCTATGTTATACTTCAAAAAGATAAGGAATACTTAAATGCAATATGTATGGCACCCATGCAATAAAAAAATCTCGTTTACAATCTCTTACCAGACACTCGATTTTTTTATTTATGTTATTCATAATCATAAATTAATTTATAATTTACTAATCAGCTGCTCGTTTATCACTTTAAACTATTTCTTATTTTTGGAATTCATTTTTTTATTATCCAATCCCTTATAAATAATACTATTATTATAGTTCCTATAATACCAGTAACTATTCTGACACAACTCTCCCCCAAACATTTCATATATAAACATCATAAATCTTGAACCGATAGGTTCCAAAAGCCAATTCCATTTAAAAATTGCTGCCAAAAGAAATAAAAGTCCTACTAATATTCCAAATAAATGATGATTTTTTTATATAACTTATTAAACTCTCCATGATTAATAATTATATTATATTTTTAATATAAAAGCAAAATTATTTGAGTTTTTATAACGCACGGTAAGTAAAACACTATATATTGATTATAATTGCAATTATAATCAATATACTTAATAATATAATAATATTCTGCGTGCGGTGAGAAATCAATAAATTTAAATAAAACTTGGGTTGGCAGCTAAAAAATCTAATTAAAATAATAAGCAAATACAAATCAGAAATTACAAAATAAATTTTTAAGCCTAAAGGGTGGGTATGAAAATAATTTTTAAAATTTAATTACACTTGCCAAGACTTTAAGATTTATTACTATAATTTGAATTTCTATTGTATTAATTAATTTTAAAAACATAATCAGAAATTCAAACGTTTATTAGATTTAAAATCTTTTCAACGCACATATAGTGAAATTTTGTAATATAATAAAAATTGGGATTTCCTAGCTAATTAAAAAATCTCCTTTTTTGCTAAATTATATATAATTTTTAATTGTTTTTTTTGACTTAATTTACTGAATTTCACACTTAAATTATATAGAACAGCCTCTTATTTTTTAATAAAAACAATTATAAAAATAAATTATTTTTTATTTTTTACATTCATCTTTTTATAATTATTTCTATGTTTAGTGATTTTCTTTAATGCCATCTTTCTGTCTTTTTTTATCTCTATAGAAGTTTTTTGAAGTTCTCTATTTTCATTAAGCAAAGTTATATAAGCATCATATCTTTCATAAGGTATTTCATCATTTTCAAGAAGTTCCAATATATAACAATCCGGCTCATGCTGATGAGTACAGTCTTTAAACTTACATTTTTTAGCGTACTCTTCCAAATCCTCAAAAGTTTTCTTTATACCTTTATCATCTTCCCATAAACCTAAATTTCTTAAACCCGGAGTATCTATAACTACACCTCCGCTGTCCAATACTAAAAGCTCTCTATGTGTTGTAGTATGCATTCCTTTAAAATCGTATTCTCTTACTTCCTGAGTTTTCATCTTCTCATCTTTTAAAAGATAATTAATAATAGTGGATTTACCAGCACCGGATGCACCTATAAAAACCGATGAAGTATCTTTCTTAATATATTTTAAAAATGTATCTGCATTCTTTCCTGTTTTGGAACTGTAGGCAAATGCTGTTTCATTAGGATAAGTTTCTTTTATAGCTGCTAATAATTCTTTATATTCTGCATCTTCATACAAATCTATTTTACTAATTGCAATTATTGGCTTAATTCCTGAAGTATGAACAACTGACAAATATCTTGCTATGGCAGACATCGGCATTTCATTATCAATACCAACTATAATAAAAGCATAATCAATATTGCTTACTATAGCCTGAATATCATTTTTTTTAACATTGGCTTTTCTGTATAAAATATTTTTTCTAGTAAGTATAGCATCAATAAAAGCATTATTATCCGATTTTTTCATCAGCACCCAATCGCCAACTACTGGAAGTTCGCTTTGTATTTCAGAATTATATCTTATCTTTCCTTTGATTCTTGCTAAAAACTCACCATCATCAGAAAACAAAGTATAATATCTTTTATTAATTCTTATAACTCTTGCAGGTACAAGCTCTTCATTATTAATTTCTTTTAAAGAATTAACATTCAAACTTTTAAGTGCCAACTTTTCAAAATATTCATCAAAGCCAATATCTTTTATTTTCAATATTTTTATCCTCAAAATTTAATATTACAATTATATAATACTAAATATAAAAGTTTTGTCAATTTTATTATTATGCTAAATAAAAAAGATTTATTATATAAAAACTATTCAATAAAAAATTATTTGTATTATAATATTAAAATAACTTTACGGATATTTAATATGGTTAATTTACTACTTGCTATTATATATTTATCTTTTATAAGTTTAGGACTTCCGGATGCACTTTTAGGATCAGCTTGGCCTACTATGCATAAAGAATTGAATGTACCAATTTCCCATGCAGGCATAATATCAATGATCATATCAGCAGGCACTATAATTTCTAGTTTGCAAAGCGACAGACTAACTAAAAAATTTGGTACTGGAAAAATAACTGCATTTAGTGTAGCAATGACAGCTATAGCTCTTTTTGGATTTTCTATTACTCATTCATATTTATTTATTTGTGTTTGGGCTATACCTTATGGATTAGGTGCAGGAAGTGTAGATGCTTCTTTAAATAATTATGTAGCACTTCATTATGAAAGCAAACATATGAGCTGGCTTCATTGTATGTGGGGAATAGGTGCAACAATAGGACCATATATAATGGGATATGCACTTACTAATAATAATTGGAATGCAGGATACAGATATATATCAATAATGCAGATTGTACTCACTGCTATTTTATTTTTCAGTATTTCTCTATGGAAGAAAAACGATGAAGAAAATAAAGAAAAAATAAGTACCAAAGTTTTAAGCTTAAAAGAAATAATAAAAATACCCGGTGCCAGAGAAATTATGATATGCTTTTTTTGTTATTGTGCACTTGAAGCTACAACAGGATTATGGGCAAGCAGTTATTTAAATATATATAAAGGAGTGGATATAAAAACTGCAGCTTAATTTGGAAGTTTATTTTATATGGGAATCACTGTTGGAAGAGCTATATCTGGATTTATAACAATGAAATTAAACGATAATCAAATGATAGTTTTAGGTGAGTCATTAATTTTGATAGGCATAATATTAATGATTATTCCTGCTGTAAATATTTTATCTTTAATAGGTTTTATAATTGTAGGTTTAGGCTGTGCTCCTATATATCCTTCTATAATACATTCAACTCCAAGTAATTTTGGTGCAGAAAATTCACAAGCTATAATAGGAGTACAAATGGCTAGTGCTTATATAGGTACTCTTGCAATGCCTCCATTATTCGGCTACATTGCAAATCATATATCAATATCACTTCTTCCTTTTTATTTAGTATTAATTTTAATATTGATGTTTATTATGCATAAATTGATGATAAGAAAGACTATAAAAAATAAATAAAAAAATAGATGCATGAATAATAATCATGCATCTATAAAAAATATAATTATCAATAATTAATTAATGTCCGCATCCGCAGTTAGTAACTTTTATGTCGCAATTTTTAGTATCTATATTAACAGCTTCTTCTTTTTCACCTAAAGGATAAAGAAGTCTTAAAGCATTTAATACCACTATCATAGTAACACCTGTATCAGCAAAAATAGCAAGCCACATGGAAGCAAGTCCTAAAGCTCCTAATATAATAGCTCCGAATTTTATTACTAATGCTAAAAGTATATTTTGCAAAACTACTGCATGATTTTTCTTAGCAAGTTTTATAGCAAGAGCAACTTTAGAAGGCTTATCATCCATAATTACAACATCTGCATTTTCTATAGCAGCATCAGAACCAAGTCCACCCATAGCAATACCAATATCAGCACGGGCAAGAGAAGGAGCATCATTTATACCATCGCCTACAAATATTGAAGCCTTTGAATCTTTCATCATTTCTTCTAATACAGTTACTTTATCTTCAGGCAAACAGCCGCCTTTGAATGATTGAATATTCATCTCTTTTGCAAATGCTTCTACCCTATCAACATTATCTCCGCTTATTAATGCAGTTTTTATATTCATTGAATTCAATAAATCAATAGCTTCTTTTGTATCATCTTTCACACTGTCATCAATGAAAAATCCGCCGGCATATTTTGAATCTATCGAAATATGAACATTAATATTTTCTTTGATTTCTGATATTTCAACATTATTTTGTTTTAATAAATCAAGTCCTCCGATCAATATATTTTTATTTTCAACTATTGATGAAGCACCTTTTCCGCTTATATCTTTATGACTTGAAATTAAACTATCATTTATAACACCATTATGATGATTTTTATAATGCTCAACTATTGATACTGCAATCGGATGAGAAGAACCTGTTTCAGCATAAGCAGCATATTTTAATAAAGTTTCATTATCATATAAACCTGTATTATGTATATCTTTTATAGAAAATTCTCCTTTTGTAAGAGTTCCTGTTTTATCAAAAATAACTTTATCAACCTTAGCAAGCAAATCCAAAAATACTCCGCCTTTAACCATTATTCCAAATTTAGATGCTCTTCCTATAGAAGCAAAATATGTTAATGGAATTCCAACCATAAAAGCACAAGGACAAGATACAACTAATAGAGTCAAAGAACGTTTGAACCAATTATCAAAAACTTCTGTACCATATATTATAGTAGGTATTACAGTAAGGAAAATTGCACCGAATACCACTATAGGAGTGTATATGCCTGCAAATCTGCTTATAAACTGCTCAATATTAGCCTTTCTATTTTGCGAATCCTGAACTAATTTTAATATTTTAGCTATAGAAGATTCTCCATAAGCTCTTATCACTTTTGCCTTTATAGTATTATCTCCGTTTATAGTTCCTGCTAAAATTTCATCATTAACTTTAACACTTCTAGGCATACTCTCACCAGTTAAAGCTTTAGTATCAATCCAACTTTCACCTTCATATATAACAGAGTCAAGAGGCACTTTCTCAAATGGATTTATTATTATACTATCATTTATCTGTACTTCGGATATATCAACTTTTTCAACATTTCCATTCTCTCTTATAATATTTGCAGAATCTGGTCTTATTGCCATTAGTGCGGCTATTGTACGTTTAGATTTATCAACTGCCATATCCTCAAAGTATTCACCTACTCTATAAAACATTAGTACGGCTAATGCTTCAGGAAGTTCATGAAGTATAATAGCTCCCACTGTAGCGATACTCATAAGGAAGCTTTCACGCATGAACTTTCCTTTAATGAAATCCAAAGCAGCATTTTTAAATACATCTCTTCCCAAAATAAAATATGGTATAAAGAAAATAATATATTCTATAGCACCATGTATAGTTTTATGCAAAGTGTATAATAATATTAATACTACAAGTCCCAAAAAAATCTCTGATAAAAATAAAAGTCTTTCTTTATTCTTTAACATGTTCATACCCCCAAGTATAAATTTTTTCTATATGTTCATCATCTAATCTATAAAAAACATGAAGTCCTACTTTTCTCTTCTTTACTACCCTAGCCTGCCACAGCATCTTTAAATGCTGCGATATAGAAGGCTGCTTCATATCAAGTAAAGAAGATAATTCATGCACGCATAATTCCTTCTCACTCAGGGCAGATATTATCTTTAATCTTGTAGGATCAGAAAATACAGAAAAAAATCCTGCTAAAAGTGAAAACTCTTCATCATTTGGAAGTTTTGGAATGAGTGATGATATATTTGAATCTTTTGTATTTATTTCACAATCATCATCATTATTTAAATATTCTTCATCAGAAGTTTCAATATCTTTTTTTATATTCTTTTTCATATTGCCTCATCTTTATATAAGTATATTATAATATAATAATATACTTATATAATAATTAAGTCAATAATAAAATACAATTTTTTTTAATTTTACTCAAATTTAAAAAAATACTATGTAAAGTATAAAGTAAACATTATTTAACAATAGATAATCTTTTTTATTCTTTTACAAATAAATATTACACTTGAACATTTTTTTAATAATTCAATTTACAAATTTAAAAATATAATTTTTTTATTTTTATTTGTAAAAACATATAATAAATAATTATATTTTCACTGTAATAAAAATAAATAATTCATATTCAGAAAAAAAATAAAAAAAACGAATAAAAAATAATATTTTTGTAGAAAAAATATTTTATAAGTATTGACATAAAATATAAAGACATCTAGCATTTTAGTATAATTAAGTTAGAAACATTGATAAAAAAATAAGACAATATGCTTGTAAAGTTAGATTACACAAACTAAAAATCAATCTTTACAATAACGATCAAATAATTCTTAATGAATATCATATCAAAAAATATAAATGTTTCTAATATAATTTTTCAAATAAGCATTAGCAATAATGTTTATTATAAATTTCAATAAAGGAGTTCAATATATGAACAAAAAACTTTTTACACTATTTTTAGTAGTTGCTGCATCTGCAATATTTGCAGTAAGCTGTAACAACAAAACAACAGATCATGTTAAAGATTCAAACACAGGAGCAACAACAGAATCTACACCAACAGGATGAGATACTTCAACTCCTTCTACTCCAACAGTAGAGAAAAAAATCTCTTTACAAGAAGTTGAAGATGCTATAAAAAAATTAGGTAAAGTAGATGCTAGCTCTGATAAAGGAAGTATAGATTTTTCTTCTATAACACTAGATAAAGCTAGTACTGTTACAGCTATAGCAAAAAAAGGTACTTCTTTAAGTTCAGGTGCTTTAAAAACAGCTATAGAAAGTGCAAAGAATAAAGTAAAATTAGATAATGCTGAAAGTGTTACTTTTGATACTGCTAAAGTTACAGGTACTGAAAAAACAGTTAGTTTCACAATAAAAGTAAAAGCTAAAAGCGGATATACTTTTGATGGATTTACTTCTGGTGTTGCTGGAGAAGAACTTACTGTTACTGTAACAGTAAATGGTAAAAACAGTGCTGGCAGTTCAGATGAAAATTTTGAAGCTTAATAATTAGCAAGTAATAATTTTTTATATAAAAAATATGCTTGCCATACAAAAAATTGAATTGAAAAAGGTGTGAATATGTTGATAGTCATACCTAAGATACAAACTAGATATTATTAAATAAATATTTTATTTATCTTTCTAATTAAGAGATTATTAACTGGCGGGGATATAATATCCCTGCCATACAAAAAATTGAATTAACTTCATCATATATTCATATTAAAAAAAGTCAATATAAAAAGTTTAAATTTATTTCATACATAATAGAAAATTATTTAATTTTGATATATAATCTGTAATATTTTTCATTTTTTAACAATTTTTGATTTTTACACAAATTTTACACAAAATCATAAAGTTAACATAATGACTAATAAATAATGAAAAAAAGGAAAACTTTTAATTATGTATATTTTCAAAAAACAGGATAAAGATTTCAGAAATCTCACAAATGAAGAAATAAATTTTCTTAAATCTCAAGGCTGTTCTTCTCAGTCTTGGGAAAAAATATTGATAAAAAATGTAGACTTAAGCAGAATAAAAGATGTTCAATTTCATGGTAAAATAAAAATAAATGCCCTTAATGGAATGGTTAAATATCATAAAAAAGTGAAATTATTAGCTTCTATTAACAGAGCAACTTTAATAAATGTATATATTAATGGAAATGTTTATATAAATAATGTAGGAAGATTCATAGAAAATTATAAAATAGAAAAGGGAGTTATAATAGAAAACGCTGGTTCTATATATATGGAAGGAAAAAGCAGTTTCGGAAATGGAGTTGAAACTTCACCAATCATGGAAGGTGATGGAAGAAGTGTGAAAATATTTTATAGACTTAATTCTCATATAGCATATTTAGTTGCAATGTATAGACATGAAAAAGTAATGCGTGAAAAAATTAATGCTCTGATAGATGAATACACAAGACAAAAAACAAGAAGATTCGGAAAAATAAAAAAATATACACAAATAATAAATGCAAGACTAATAAAAAATTCTTTAATAGATCCTTATGCAACAATAGAAAATACTGATGAAATTAATAATACAACAGTAATAAGTACAAAAGAATGTCCTTCATATATAGGAACATCTGTTATATTAAAAGATTCTATTGTTCTTAAAGGTGCTCATATAGTTGATGGAACAGTTATAAAAAAAGCATTCATAGGTGAAGGAGTTAAACTTGGAAGACAATTCTCATGTGAGGATTCACTTTTATTTGCAAACTGCGAGGGAGAACATGGAGAAATGTTTTCTATATTTGCAGGTCCTTATACTGTTACGCATCATAAAGCTACACTTTTAATAGCAAGTCATTTTTCTTTTTTCAATGCAGGAAGCGGAACTAATCAAAGCAATCATATGTACAAATTAGGACCTTATCATCATGGTTTTATGGAAAGAGGATGTAAAACAGGAAGCAACTCTTATATATTATGGCCTTCTCATATAGGAGCTTTCTCCACTGTTATAGGTGCTCATTATGATAATGTTGATACTTCTGATTTTCCTTTCTCATATATCACTGAGCATGGATATCATCAAACAAGACTTATACCTGCTTTGAATTTATTTGGAGTTGGTTTATCAAGGGATGAAAATAAATGGAGAGATAGAGACAGAAGAAAAGGAGATAAAAAAGATTTAATAATATTTAATGTATTTAGTCCTTATACTGTATCTAAAATAATTAAATCTGAAAAAATATTAGAAGAAATAAAAAAAGAAAATAAAAATAATGACAAAGATTTTTTAACATATAAAAATATGATTATAAAAATCTCATCTTTAGATAAATATTCAAAAAGATACTCTATAGCAATAGATTTATATCTTCATAATAAAATACTTTCATATATAGAGAACTCTAAAAATATTGATGAAATTATAAAAAATCTTCAGTACAATGAAGATACTGTTTTTGAAAAATGGATTGATATAGGCGGACTTATATGTGCCAAACAGAGAGTTGATAACATCATAAAAGATTTAGAAGATGATAAAATAAATGATATAAAATCATTGACCGAAAAGTTTGAAAACATATACAATATATATTCAGAAGATGAAAAATCTTGGGTTATGAATACTGTAAAATCAAGATATAATATAAATGATATTAATAAAGAAACTATAAAAAAATTATTAGAAGACCATAAATCATTATTAAAAGAAGCATATAATATATTTTATAAAGATGTTGAAAAAGAATATGATATATCAAAAATGGTAAGTTCAGGTATTGATGATAAAACTGTTATGGAAAAAGATTTTGAGGCTGTAAGGGGAACAGTTAATGATAATACTTTCGTAATAAAATATAAAAAAGATATGGAAAATAAAATTGAATCTATTAACAATATTATTAATATATTGTAATATAATAGAAAATCATTATTGGAGTTATTATGTTAATATATTCATTATCAATAAAAATAGAAAGAGGATTTGAAGATATAATTGAAGCTGTTATAGAAAGCGGTAAATTAAATATATTGGGTTTTAATACAGAGTTTCCTATTAAAGAAGAAAGTATTTCAATAGTTAATATATACAATGAAAATGAAGAAATATTAAAAAATAATCTAAGTATAATAGAAGAAAATATTAAAGGTATTGCTGAATATACTTATAAAATAGAAGAATTAAAATCTGAAGAATATTTAACTTCATATATGGATTTTCTTAAACCTTTCAATATAGGAGATGTTACTATAGTACCGAATTTAAAAGATTTTTATAATGAAGAATGTGAAAATCCTCTTTATATAGCAAAACAATATGCCTTCGGTTCTGGAACTCATGAAACTACATCTCTAGCACTTGAAATGATTTATGAATATTCAAATAACAATGATATTATTTCAAAAAGTATAGTTGATGTAGGATGCGGAAGCGGTATATTATCATTATTCGCCTATAAATTAGGAGCAAGAAATATCACTTCTATAGATATTGATAATGATGCTGTTCATTGCACACTTGATAATGCTGATTACAACAGTATAAAACTTGATAATGTGATACTTGGAAATGCTAGAGATTTAATCAATATGAATCTTAAATTTGATTTGGTAATAGCTAATATTGAAACTGATATTTTAATAGATATTCTTCAGGATTTAAAAGAATTATTAAAACCGAGTTCTACTTTAATATTATCAGGAATTTTATTAGAAAAAGAATCGTATATGATTAATGCCATTAGAGAAAATAAACTCAATACTATTTTAAGAAAAAGAAAAAATGATTGGGTATCTTTAATGCTTAATCTATAATAAAAATAATTATGTTTACTTAAAATATATTAAGGAGAATAATATGCAATTAATAGATTTAGTAAAAAATGCAAAAGAAGCTACATATAAATTACAATCATTAAATACAGATATAAAAAATAATGCTCTTCTTGAAATAGCTAAAAAAATTGAAGAAAATAAAGATAAAATATTTGAAGCTAATAAAAAAGATTTGGAATATGCTCAAAAACTACTTGATGAAAATAAAATTTCAAAATCTATGTTTAACAGATTAAAACTAGATGAAAATAAATTAATAGATGTTGTTTCTGGAATAAGAGATGTTGTAAAACTTGAAGACCCTATTAATAAAGTATTATTAGAAACAGAACTTGATGACAATTTATTATTAAAAAAAATATCCTGCCCTATTGGTTTAATCGCTGTAATATTTGAGGCTCGTCCTGATGTAATATCTCAAATATCTTCTTTATGTATAAAATCATCTAATGCCGTTATACTTAAAGGAGGAAGCGAAGGGGAAAACACTAATAAAGCAATATACAATATAATAGAAGAAACTCTAAATAATATAAAAGAATTTCCAAAAAACTCTGTTAATTTGGTATTCACTAGAGAAGATATAAAAGAATTATTATCAATGGATAAATATATTGATTTAATAATACCTAGAGGCGGAAACAGTTTAGTACAGTATATAAAATCAAATACAAATATACCAGTATTAGGACATGCTGACGGCATATGTCATTTATATATAGATGAATCTGCCAATCAAGAAAAAGCATTAAAAATATGTTTAGATTCAAAGGCTCAGTATCCAAGTGCATGCAACGCTGTTGAAACTATACTCATAAACAAAAACATAGCTTCAGAATATTTGCCAAAACTTTATGATTTATTCAAAGAAAATGAAATAAAAATAAACGCTGACGAAGAAGTAAAAAAAATACTTACTCAATCAGATATAGGCGAAGTAAAAGAATGGCATTTTGAATATGGCGACAAAGAAGTATCTTTAAAAATAGTATCAGACATAGAAGAAGCATACGATCATATTAACAAATACGGCTCTCATCATACAGACTCAATAATATCAGAAAATAAAGACAATATAGAAAAGTTTATGACATTCGTTGATTCTGCTAATGTGTACTGCAATGCTTCAACAAGATTTTCAGATGGATTCAGATATGGTTTTGGTGCTGAAGTAGGAATTTCAACAAACAAAACTCATGCCAGAGGTCCTGTAGGTTTGGAAGGCTTAACAATATACAAGTATAAAATTTTCGGCAGTTATCAAATCGTAGACGACTATGTTACTCATAAATCTAGCTTCAAGCATAAAAGAATAAAATAAAATATAAACAATATAAAAATTGTTAGTACCTGCTATTCGTTAGAATGGCAGGGGATATTTAACTAACAATTTTTATTAGCAATAATAAAAGACTATGTTAATCACAGAGCTAGTTTTAAACAGAAGAGAATAAAATAAAAAATGATATGAATAACAACAATAAAGCTGATAGCTGAAAATTCTGTTGTCAGCTTTTATATTAAATACATATCCAATAATGATAAAAAACTTTATAATTAATTTATACCTAAAATTTTTAAGTTTGTCAAAAATGAATTCTTTAAATTTTAAATATTGGCAGGGCTTTGCTGCGAAGCACACAGTTGTGCCGAACCCTAGTTCTTTTATTGGTATAAAAGAACCAAAAGAACTGCATTTTTTATATAATACAAGCAATTATTTACACAATATATAAAACATTATTTTTATATATAAAACAATATTAAACATTATAAAAGTAATTTTGTAGAATACCTTAAAAATAGGTTCACTATTCTGTACAAACAATTTTTATAAAATTATTAAAGGAAAGAGATTTTTATTAAAACTCCTATCTTTTTATTTAAACTTATTTAAAATTAGCATATAAAAATAAAACTATTTTCTATTAGCCTTATCTTCATTTAATTTAAATTGTTTTTTGTAATAATCATTATCAGGTTCAATTTCTAAAGCCTTAGCATAAGCATTTTGTGCTTCTTTAAATTTCCCATTTTTATTATAGGAATTTCCAAGCCACTCCCAATTATTAGCATTATCTGGATTTAATTCCACAGCTTTTTTTAAGCATCGTATAGCTTCTTCATACTCGCCATTACCATTATAAGAACGACCTAACCAACGCCAATTAGATTGATCATCAGGTTTTAATTCTACTGCCTTATTCAAACATCGTATAGCTTCTTTATAGTTGCCATTTTTATTATAAGAAGCACCCAACCAATTCCAATTAATCCACGCATTAGGGTCTAATTCTATAGACTTATTAAAACATCGTATAGCTTCTTCATAATTACCATTTTCATTATAAGAAATACCTAACAAATACCAATTACTCCAATTATCAGGACTTAATTCTACTGCCTTTTTTAAGCATTTTATAGCTTCTTCATAATTGCCATTCTTATTATAAGTGTTTCCCAACCAATTCCAATTATACCAATCATTAGGTTCTAACTCTGCTGATTTCTTAAAACATTTTATAGCCTCTTCATAGTTTTTATCATTATAATATACTTCTCCTTGTTTAAACAAATCATAGGCATTATTATTATAACTATTTAAAATAGTATAATTGTTTACTTTTACAGACTTTATATAATCTTCAAATTCTTTTGCTCTTTTATCTGATACATTATACTTAACTTTTCTTTTATTTAATAAACTTCTTTCGCTTTTATCTATAGTGCCGTCATCAAGCATATCTTCCAAAAGCTCATAATATTCTTCTTCGCCTTCTGTATTAAATTTAGGTTTATTTTTATTTTGTATTTCCTGTAATGCAAAATCTTCTATCTCTTTTGCTCTTTCATCTGATATACCGTATTTAGATATTCTTTTATTCAATAAAGCTCTTTCACTTTCATCTATAGTGCCGTCATCTAACATATCTAATATGAGTTCATAATAGTCCTGTTCTTGTTCTGTAAAATTCATAATTCTGCTCCTTTAATTATGATTGGTAAAAAATATCTCAAAAAAAGATACTAGTATATTTAAGTATTTTAAAATATTGAAACTTTAAGTTTGAATATAAATTATGATTAATGAAATTTATTAAAATTCTGATTTGACTTAATTTGATTTTTATCATAATAAAACAAACCTTAAATTAATGTTTCATTGGATTAGTATATATTATAATAGTTGCCTGTCAATATTTTATGGATGTTTTATATATTTTACGTATAATTTTGAAGAAATAAAAACTTGATAAAATGCCCGATTTTGATATAATAATATAATTTCATGATAGTTTTTAGTTTAAGGATATATTTATGTCTAAAGTTATAGCTATAGTCAATCAAAAAGGCGGAGTAGGAAAAACTACCACAGCCGTTAATTTAAGTGCCTGCATAGCAAAAATGGGTCATAAAACACTTCTTATAGACATAGACCCTCAGGCAAATGCTTGTTTAGGCGTTGGTGTTACAAGAGATCAAATGCAAAAAAGCGTATATGATATATTAATAGGACAGGCAGAGGCAAAAGAAGTAATAATGCCTACATATCAGGAAAATTTGTTCCTAATACCAGCAGATTCCGACTTGGTTGGTGCTCAGATAGAACTTGTTAATGAAATAGCTAGAGAATATAAATTAAAAAAGGCTGTAGAAACTGTAAGAAATGACTATGAATATATTATTATAGACTGCCCTCCTACTTTGGGTATATTAACACTTAATGCATTAACTGCTGCTGATTCCGTTCTTATACCTATACAATGTGAGTTTTATGCTTTAGACGGAGTTGCTGAACTTAATAATACAATAGCACTTGTAAAAGAAAATCTTAATAAAGAATTAAAAATAGAGGGTGTTCTCCTTACTATGTATGATGCTAGAACTAAATTAGCTTCAGATGTAGTGAAAGAAGTAGTAAATTTCTTTAAAGAAAAGACTTATAAAACTATGATACCTAGAAATGTACGTTTAAGCGAAGCTCCTTCTTATGGTAAAGCTATAGGGGATTATGATAAAGATTGTGTGGGGGCCAGAAGTTATAAAGAATTTGCAAAAGAGTTTGTTGAAAAATCTAAATAATTAATATCTTTAATATAAGATGCTATTGTATTGATAATATTATTGAAAAATATATTAATTAAATAAAATTAAGAGGATTTATATGAGCAGAAAAGGCGGACTTGGCGGTCAGGGTTTAAGTGCATTAATAAAATCTACTGACAATGAAATAAGAACAGCAGCCGAAGAGGCAGAAAGAAGAGGAGTATTGGAAATAGATGTTTCTCTTATAGATGTTAATCCGGATCAGCCTAGAAAAGTATTCAATGAAGAAGAAATACAAGGTCTTGCCGAATCTATAAAAGAAAATGGGCTCATAAACCCTATTACTTTAAGAGAAAAAGACGGAAAATATCAAATAATATCAGGCGAAAGAAGATTCAGAGCATTTAAATTCTTAAATAGAGATAGAGTTCCAGCATTGGTATTAGAAAATATAGCAGATTCTAAAATGCTTGAGCTTACTTTAGTAGAAAACATACAAAGAGCCGATTTAAACGCTATAGAAGTCGCCAGAAGCTACAAAAAATTAATATATGATTTGAATATTAAACAGGAAGAATTAGCAAACAGAGTAGGAAAAAGCAGAAGTACAATATCTAATTCTATGCGTATATTAGATTTAAGCGAAAATATACAAAATTTAGTACTAGAATCTAAAATAAGCGAAGGACATGCCAGAACTATATTATCATTAGATGATGAAAATGAAAGAGAAGAATTTGCTAAAGAAATAGTAGAAAAAGGATATTCTGTAAGAGAATGCGAGAGAATAGTAAAAGAAAGAAAAAATAATATATCAAATGATCATAATACAAGTAATAATGAAGAAAATATAGAAAATCAAAATGAAGTAAAGAAAGAAAATAAGAAAGACCCTAATATAAAAAAGCTGGAAAATGATTTAGAAAAAATATTCTCTACTAAAGTTAATGTTATAGATAAAAATGGAAAAGAAGGTAAAATAGTTATAGAATATTACAGTTCTGATGATTTATCAAGAATAATGGATATGCTTGAAAAGGTATATGAAAGAGAAACAGGAATAAAACCTACTCTTGAATATTAGGAGCAATTTTGAGAACAGCATTAAAATACATTTTAATTATCACTATAATAACATTAAATCTTTATCCTAGAGAAACTATGCCTATAGCTACTGTAGATTTGGATCATAGTTTAAGAGCTAATGAGCCTATGAGAAAAGAGTTTGTAAAAACGATAAATAGATTCGCTTATCTCAAACAAAAAACTTCTATTTCAGTAGATAGAGAAAAGAAAAAGCTATTCTCTACAAATGAACTTAGTTTAGAAGAAGGATTAATAGTGGCATCAAACCTAAAAGTACAGGCTGTTATTATAATGGATAGTGAAAAAGTATTAAAGAATACTAATAATACTGCTAATAAAAACAATATCACTATCAATTCAAATGAAATAAATACAATATTAAGTAATTACAATATTACAAATACTATGCTTAGTAATGATATAGTGCTTACAAATGAAATAAAAGATTTAGGCGATTTAATAGAATATGGAATAGGAGAAAAAACGGAAAAAATAGATAAAGACGGAGAAGAAAAAAGTGACGAAGAGCTTTATGAAATGAGATATAATTTTAAAGTGATAGATATGGCAACAGGCAATACACTTAAAGAATATAAATTAAAAAATCAATCTGAAAGTGTAACAACTATCAATGAAATATGCACTTATTTAGAATTTCATTTCTCCAACCTATTATTTAAAGCTATGGAATCTCCTATAAACGGTATATACTTGAATTTTAGGTTAGAAAGAATAACATTAGAAAATAAAACAAATGTAATAAACAATGAAGGTGAAATAATAGAAGGAGAATCATTTACTATAAATTTCAGGCCAAATGCTGAAGGATATTTATACATTTTTGCATTTCAAAATGATGGAAATTTAATATTAATGTTCCCTAATGATTTTAATAATTTCATAAACAATAAATATGAAAATAAAATAGAAGCTAGAAAAAATTATATAATTCCTCCAGAAAATTCTAAATTCAATATAAAAATAGGACCTCCATTTGGAGAAGATGCTTTTTACTGTTTATACACAAAAAAAGAACAGAAATGGATAACAGGTGAATATTTCACAGGTGATGGTTTTAAAATGTGCCAAAAAAATAAAATAGGAGAATTTACAGATAAATTGAAATATAAGTTAAAATTTATTAGCTCTAATGATTGGCAAATATCAAAAGTATATTTAAAATCTATTTCAGAAACAACAAAATAAGCTATTAACTCATTTGTGAAGTCAATAGCTTTCTTGCTTAATAAAACTTTTTCGTATATATGAATTATTTGTAAATATATTTGCTATTTAAAAGAGGCTGATATCTATTTTCTTTATCTAAGAATGAATTAAGATAAAAATCATATAAAACAATAGTTCCATCTTCTTGAACATGCCCTACTGGATCATATTCATAAAATGGTAAAATAGAACCTTTATATTTTACTGTATCAGAAGGGCCCCATCTTTGAGGTACATCAACACCGAATACTTTTTCCTCTTCTACAGGTACTCCATATATATATACATATTTCGTGTAAATATCTATAGCTACTAAAGTATTATCCAGAGATATTATTCCGCCGCCTTTTCCTGTAAATCTATAGAAATAAAAACGCTTCATCATACTAGCATTATCTATATTTCTTTTTTCTGTATATAAAGGATTATATCCTCTGTACTGATAATATGTCATAGATGATATAAAAAATATACCTGCTTTTGAATTTTTACCTTTGTATACATATTCTTTTATAGAAGAATCGGAAGATTCCCAAAACATATTTTCAGTTTTATCTATAAATTGTAATGTAGGCACATTATCACCATCAAAAGTGGCAACCAAAAGCCAATCATTAAATTTTGAGGAACTAAAGTTTGGATTATATGACAAATCTCTTTCTATAGTTTCTTTAGAAAAGAGAAATAAACTATTTATAAATATAAATAATAAACAAAAAAATAATTTTTTCATAAAATCAACTCAAAACAATAATAAGAATTTATTTTTATTGAATTTATAATACACTAAAAAAGATATAAGTAAATGTTAAAAATATAGTATGTAATATAAATTTATAGAAAATTAAAGAAAAAATAAATTTTTACCATAACTATAATACATTTTCTACAAAAAATACTACATTTTATATTTATTGTTGCTGAATTAGTGGACATTTTTTCTTTTATGTCTTATAAGTATTATATAGTAAATTTATTATTAGTACGTATTATACTAGTAAGAAAATTTGACCAGCTTTTTATTGCTGTTATATAAATTAAGTATTAGTTATGCCATTAACTTTTAAAGCGATAAATAAGCAGATGATAACTTTAGCTGTAAACTATATATTGCAATTCAAAATAAGAAATCAAGTGGCTAATAGAGATTTTAAAACGAGATTTTTTTATCATATAAAAATAAGAAGTTTATCGATATCAATAACCAAAGATAAACGAGCAGATGATAACTTTAGTATCATCTATATTTCAGCGAGTTTATTCGATAGCAATAACCAAAGATAAACGAGCAGATGATAACTTTAGTTATCATCTATATTTCAGCGAGTTTATCGATAGCAATAACCAAAGATAAACGAGCAGATGATAACTTTAGTTATCATCTATATTTCAGCGAGTTTATCGATAG
>NZ_CALXYQ010000058.1 GCF_944393015.1 uncultured Brachyspira sp. | reverse complement strand
ATAAGGCAAAAACTTTAATAAAGGATTATATATTAAAGCCGCCTTATGAAAATGCTAAAGATATGATATTTATAGAAGATATCAATAAATATGATAATGATTTCTTTGAGTATTTATTCAAAGAGATTTATGATGAGCTTCCTTCTATAAGGAAAAAAGCTAAAAAGTAAAAAATAAATAAAAACATTAAAGTGCAAATCCTAAACAAGGTTTGCACTTTTTTATTGTAATAAATTTTCTAATACACTAAACGCACGGTTAATGAAATTTTTTCAATAATTTAAATTAAAATTCAATATTATTCAATATTAAAAAATTTATTCTGCGTGCGGTTGCGTAAAGCCACAACAAATAAAAACTTAAAATATATTTTTTACAAGCTTAAAAATTTTCAGTGTATATTGTAACAATAATTTTTTATCAACTTTTTCCCGCCGCACACCAAAGGTGGACTTCGTCAAAGTTGCAAAAAGTGCAAGTACTTTAGCTTTATATGTTTGGAATATGAATAAAATATAAAATAATACCTGTATTTTAGACTAAAAAATGCAGTTAATATTAATCTTCTTAACCGTGCGTTTAAATAAAAAATAGGCTTTACTTATTATATAGTTAAATAAAAAGTAAAGCCCAAATAAATTTTATTATTAAAAAATTATTCCCAATATTTTTTCATTCTTTCTTTTAGTGAAGATTTGTATTTTTCAAAATCAGTAATAGGTTCTCTTGCAAGTCCTTCATCACAAGCAGCCTTAGCAACGGCAGGAGATACCCATTCAATAACTCTAGGATCAAAAGGCTTAGGTACTATATAATTTTTACCATATTCAAAATTAGTATTACCGTATGCTTTGAAAACTTCTTCAGGAACTTCTTCTTTAGCAAGAGCAGCCAATGCTAATGAAGCAGCCATTTTCATTTTCTCTGATATAGCTTTTGCCTTCACATCTAAAGCACCTCTGAATATGAAAGGGAAGCCTAATACATTATTAATCTGATTAGGATAATCGCTTCTTCCTGTAGCCATGATTAAATCATCTCTTATAGCTATAGCCTTTTCGTATTGTATTTCAGGATTAGGGTTGGCCATAGCAAATATTATAGGATTTTTAGCCATAGATTTTACCATATCTTCACTAACGCAGTCAGCAACAGAAAGACCAGCAAATACATTAGCTCCTTTCATAGCTTCTTCTAGATTTTTTACTTTTAAATCAGTAGCAAATTCTATTTTTTCTTCAGTAACAGATTCTATTCTTTCTTTAGTGATAACACCTTTACTGTCGCACATGATAATATTTTCTCTAGGCACTCCCAATGCTACAAACATTTTAGCACATGAAATACCAGCAGAACCGGCTCCATTAAATACTATCTTGGCATTTTTTCTATCTATATTTGCAATTTCCAAAGCATTAATCAAAGCAGCAGAACATATTATAGCTGTACCATGCTGATCATCATGAAATACTGGTATATTACATTTTTCTATCAAAGTTTTTTCTATTTTAAAGCATTCAGGGGCTTTTATATCTTCTAAGTTAATACCTCCGAAAGTAGGCTCTAAGGCATGCACTATATCTATTATTTTATCAGGGTCTTTTTCATTGATCTCTATATCAAATACATCAATATCAGCGAAACGTTTAAATAATATTCCCTTTCCTTCCATAACAGGTTTTGAAGCTAAAGCGCCTCTGTCACCTAAACCAAGTATAGCAGTTCCATTTGAAATAACAGCTACTAGATTTCCTTTTGAAGTGTATTTGTATGCTTCATTAGGATTTTCAGCTATTTCAAGTACAGGCTTTGCAACTCCCGGAGTATATGCTAAAGATAAATCATCTGCTGTTTTACAAGGTTTGGTGGCTATAACTTCTATTTTTCCAGCTTTTCCTTTAGAATGATATTCTAATGCTTTTGTTTTCAATTCATCTGACATAAATATTTCCTTATATATTTTATATAATTTCTAATAATATATAAACAATATGATTTTGTCAATTTTTTATTTTTGAAATTATTCTGAAATCCCGCCCTCTATATTTATTGCTTTAATTAGAAATGATTGATTATTAATTTTTTTATAATTTACTTATAAAAAAGCATGCCCGCCCTATATTTTTTAAATTTGAAAATGTATGTACTGCACGATGAATGAAATTTAATATAATGAACATTTTAGCAATTAAAATTTTATTAAATTAAAAGTATAATTCACCGTGCGTTATATCAATTGATATAATTAATTTTATAAACTAAAATCATCAATCTTTCTTAATTCATCATCAGTAATAGGCATTTTATTTATTATTTTTAGATTTTCTAATATTTGGCTTGGCTTTGAAGCCCCTATTAATACGCTTGTAATTTCTTCGTCTTTTAGTACCCACCTTAAAGCCATTTGAGCTAAACTCTCGCCTCTTTCCTTTGCTAAATTATTGAGCTGTTCAATTTGAGACAATTTTTTTCTAGTTATAGCATCATGTTTCAAATATCTGCCATCAGCTGCTATTCTGCTGTCTTTTGGAATACCATTTAAATATTTATCTGTCAATAATCCTTGAGCTAATGGGCTATATGTTATTATCCCTTTTCCTAATTTTTTTGCTTTTAATTTTAATCCGTTATTTTCTATAGTCCTGTCAAATATAGAATATCTGTTTTGATTTATTATAAATGGTACATTAGCCATATAAAGTAATTTAGAAGCTCTTTCCATTGTGTGACCATCATAATTTGAAAGCCCTACATATAAGGCTTTACCGCTTTTTACTATTCTAGTTAATGCTTCCATAGTTTCTTCTAGAGGAGTTTCAGGATCCATTCTATGATGATAGAATATATCAACATATTCAAGATTAAGCCTTTTTAAACTTTGATTAATGCTTGCTATTAAATACTTCTTGCTTCCAAAGTCTCCGTAAGGGCCTGCCCACATATCGTAACCGGCTTTAGTGCTGATTATAAGTTCATCTCTGTATTTATTAAGCCCATCATTTAATATTTTACCCATACTAATTTCAGCAGAACCATAAGGAGGTCCGTAATTATTAGCCAAATCAAAATGAGTTATGCCATTATCGAAAGCTGTTTTTATCATTTCTTTCATGTTGTTATAATCGCAGTTTTCACCGAAATTATGCCAAAGTCCTAAAGAAACTATAGGAAGCTTTAATCCGCTTTTGCCGCATCTATTATATATAATATTGTCATATCTATTTTCAGAAATTTGCATTTTATGTCCTTATTTAAATTGATTGTATATTCTTAAGTATAGATTTATTATTATATTATTCAAGTATTAAATGTAAAAAAATATTCAATATTACTAAAATAGTTTCCGATAGTTTTAACAGTATTAATTTTTAAATAAAATACTTGCGGAGGCATCATGATTAAGAAAATTTTTATTGCGGTTGTTTTGATGGGTATACTTGTTGGATGTGTTACTATGCAGCCTAAAGATAATAATACAGTTACAAAAGACGATTCAGTTAATAATGAAGATAAAAAAGAAGATACTATCACTAGAGAAGATACTACAAAAATGAAAGTTACAGTTTATGGAGCAGATAAAGAAGTTCAGGCGGTAGAAATAAATGATAAAGTTTATTATGTAATAGGCGGAAAAGATGTTGAAAATATGACAGAAGCAGAGATCAAAAAAGCATCTTTAGTAGCACCTTTAAAAGTTACAGAAGAAACTATTAATGGTACAAAAGGAATAGTTGTAACTTATTATGATGTAAAAGTATTCTTGGGTAAGAGAACAGGAACAGGAACTATCGTAGGAATATTTGAGCCTCAGAAAAATGATTGGACTACAGGTAATGATATAGACAGAAGTTTATCTATTCAAATAAAACTTTCAAGAAATATTGCTGGTCCTATAGATATAAAAAGAGGAAGTATCTCTTTAGCATTTAATTAATATTTTGAATTATAATTAAATTAGATAATAAAAAAGCTGGTTAAAAAACCGGCTTTTTTTATGTATAAAAGAATGTTTTGTTTTCTAATATTTGATATAAAAAATTTTCTATTTATTTGTATATAATTTATATAGTTCATTTGCCACTATATCTATAGTATGCGGAGTTTTATTTATTTCAAATGCATATAATTCCCATCTGTATTGATCTGTTACTTGAAACTGTATTATATATTCATTAGTATCATACCTTGCTACTATATCTATATAGCGGTTATAATCATCTTCAGATATAAAATCCTGCCATTCTACAGAACTGAAAGGTGATAGAAGTTCATTTATTGTTATATTAGGATATGCTGTAAAGGAGCTATTTTTTATCAAGCTTATTCCATCGAAATTTCTGCTTTTTATATTGATTACTTCATTTGTTTCTGCTATGTTTAATCTGTATTGTTTACTTTCTAACTTATCATCATTACAAGATATAATGAGCAACATTATTATTATAAATGCTGAATAAATTCTATACATATCAAAACCTAACAATTAATTTAATTTATTATCGGTCAAATTATTTTATTTATTGAATCATCAAATTTTAACAATAAATATCATTATGAGTATTTTATAAAATTAATCAATATAAATCAATACTTATGTAAGTTTATTTTTCATAATAAAAATTAAATATAGTATTGATTTTTATAAAAAATAGAATAAAAATTATTTATAAAAATAAAAAATTATAGGTATAGAATAATGAAAAAAATTTTATTAATGATTTTAATAGTTTCGGTATTAGCAATAGGATGTAAGGATAATGTCACAAACCCTATGCAATATATTGTTGAAACAGGCAGCGATTGGACTAGCAGGGCTAATGTAAGAGCAAATGAAAAAATAGATTTCGGCCCTATTTATATAGTTGATAACAGCAACTTTTTTGATCGACAAAAAAGATAATACATTTACAAAATATAAAAATTGACAAAATATAATTGTTTAGGTATATAGTAAAAAATCGTTTTATATACTAAAAACTTACCATTATATATTCAAAAACAATAATAATTACATGAAAAAATTATAAGCAAATTAAGAAAAAAATTACAAAATATTATACATTTTTTATAAATAATATATATAATATTTCATCATTAAGATAATAATTGTTAGGAATAAATAATAATGACTATATTGGTATACTCTATGCCGTTTCTTCTTTATTTATGCTCAAGCATATTCAGTACGGTTTTAGTTATAAATGCTTCTATATCAGGAGCTAGTCCTTTTTTTGTATCATTGCTTGGGGTTTCTTATGGTATGGGTATGATGCTCACTGCCGGAACTTTCTCACGCATTAAAATACAAAAGAAATATTATACCAACTTAATATATGTTGAAGCTATACTTCAGCTTATCATTGCGGTTGCTTGTTTGATATTTCTTCCTCCTGAGATGTCTTTATTTTATTCATTTTTATACGGATGCTGTGCCACTATATTTTTTGTATGTTTTCAATCATCATTAGATGTAGTATCAAAAGATTTGCCTGTTACATTAAGCGGAGCTTTATTTATATTTTCTTGGTCTTTGGGTTTTGCTGTAGGTCCTACTATTACAGGTTTTATATATGAGTTTGATTATAAATTAGGTTTTTATTTTGTTATAGTGGTAAGCGTAATAATGTTTATACTGTTTTATCTTTCAAGACATTTAAGATTTAAGGCTAACAACAAAAAGATAAAATGGAATATACATTTTATGCGTGCACCTAGATATAAAGTGTATATAGGCTGGCTTGTAATATTTGTTGGTGCTATGGTTTTACATACTTTAAGGTTCATGTTTCTTGATTATGGAATAAATGTAATCGGTTTTTCTGAGGCGAACTCCTCATTACTAGTTGGAAGTTTATCCGCTTTTATGGCTATAGGTTCTTTATCGTCTGCTTTTTGTTTGAGAGTTTTAGAGAGAAAAAGAGTATTTACTATAGTAGGGCTTCTTACTCCTGCGGCTTTGCTTTTAATAACATTCACTAAAAATTTCTGGTTATTTTTAATAGCGTTTATGTTTTTGGGTTTTGTAAGCGGTTTCGGTTATTTCTTTGGGCTTTATTATGCTTTGGCAGATCAGGACAATGCTCCTAGAAATGTTGCTGTTAATGAGGCTTTGACAGGTGTTGCTGCTTTATTCATACCTTTTATAATGGGGTATTTAGCTTCTAATTTCTCGTATTTTGTGGGATTTTTATTTATGATGACTGTATCTTTAATATTCTACATTATATCTATATACATTATGTGGCAGAAGAAAAGAAGGGCTTTGCTTAAAGAAAAATTCAAGAAGATGATAGACGATATAGACAGTAAATATATAAAGAAAACTCTTTGATATATTAATTATTATTTTTAATAGGTATAAGAACTAAAATAATTATATTAGATGAGTTTTTAGAATTAATTAAATAATACTATATATTTATAATTTCAGATTCTTTTATGTATATTTTTTGTTTTTTATCAACTTTTTTAACGAAAAAAGTTGATAAAAAATAAAATCATAAATTATCAATATGCTTTTTAATATTATTTTAATTCTGCACAAGTTGTTGAAATATTATAAGCTCCGTCTATTTTTGTGTAATCATCTTCTTTTAAAAAGAAATATACATTTATTGTATAGTTATATTTTATGGCAATATGAGTAAGCTGATTTAAAACTGATGAATCACAACTAGCCATAAATATTTGCACGCCTTCTTTTGAAATATCAACTAAAAATCTCATAAACTCACGAAGCATTTTAGGGTCTAAACTATTTTCAGGCTCATCAATAAATAAAATACTTTTCTTTGTTAAATTTCCTGTATTATGAAGCACTTCAAATATTCCTAACTTTTTTATTCCTTCAGAAGTAATATTGATGTTATAGATATTTCCATCATTTTTATAATAATTAACTGAATTAGTATTTTGATCTATTTGTATATTTCCATTATAAAAATCATATTTGTTTTTGAAAACGTTTAATAATTCTTTTTCATCAATATTTTTTATTGCAAGTATTTCATAAATTATATCAGTATAAGAATCATCAAATCCGCTTTCTATATTTTGATTTTTAAGATAAATAACAGCATTCATAATAGATAAAATTTCTTTAGCCGGTATGAATAAAGGTTTATAGTCATAATTATAATTGTTGATATTATCATTAGAAGTTATAATTTCATTGTTACTATTTGAAATAGAAGCATTAAAATGAATAGAGTTTTCATCATACAAATAAAGTTTTTTTAGTTTATTACTAGAGTCAAATTGAAAATTATTAAATGTATATAGATTATTAATATACTGATAAACGCTGCAGTTTCTAATATTTGTATTTATGATATTTTTTAATTCATGACTTATACAATATAAAAATTTTAATATTGTAGTTTTACCAGTATCATTATCACCTACGAATAAATTGACATTAGCAAAATTATCAAACTTAGCATTTTTAAATTGTCTGTAATCATGAATTTCAAAATTCTTTATCATAAAATATAACCTAATTATAATATTATGATATTCTATAATATATTTTTATTATTTCAAATATTTATTTTATTTATCATTCATAATTATGTCCTAAACATTAAACAGTATATACCTAAACAACTATATTTTATCTTAAAATATTTGCAGTGCTTTGCCCTACACCCCCAGTTCTTTTATTTGTATAAAATAACCCTATATCATTATATGCAAAGCTAAAGCACTTGCACTTTTTGCAACTTTTTGCGGCGGGAAAAAGTTGACCAAAAAAATTACAAACTTAAAAATTTTTAGTATATCCTAAGTATATGAAACAATAAAAAATCAATGAATAACATATTGAATAAAATCAAAAATATAATATAGTTTTTAATCATTAAAAATAATTTTTAGAGGAATTATCATGAAAGTTTTTATTAGTGCGGATATCGAAGGAATTACTACAACTACACAATGGCCTGATACCGATGCAGGAAGTTTAACTTATAAAGAACATACTTTGCAAATGACTAAAGAAGTTAATGCAGCATGTGAAGGAGCTATTGATGCAGGAGTAAAAGAAATATTTGTAAAAGATGCCCATGACTCTGCTATGAATATAGATCAAACTGCTTTGCCTGAATGCGTGAAAATACATAGAAGATGGAGCGGAGATCCTTATTCTATGGTAGAAGGTATTGATGAGAGCTTTGATGCTGTAATGTTTATTGGATATCATAATGCAGCTTCTATTGGAAATAATCCGCTTTCACATACTATGAATACTAGAAATGTTTATGTGAAGCTTAATGAAGTTTTGGCAAGCGAGTTTATGTTTTTTAGTTATGCTGCAGCTTATAGAAAAGTACCTACAGTGTTTTTGTCAGGAGATAAAGGGTTATGTGAAATAGCACAAAATATGCAGCCTAATCACCCTAATTTGGTAACGCTTCCAGTTAAAGAGGGTATAGGTTATTCTACTATAAATTATTCACCTAATTTAATGGTTAAGATGATTAAAGAGAAAACTAAAGAGGCTTTGAGTCAGGATTTTAAGGGTAAATTATTAAAATTGCCTAATAATTTCAAATTAGAGGTATGTTATAAGGAACATGGCTATGCTCATAAAGTATCATTTTACCCCGGAGCTAAAAAAATTAATGATACTACGGTAATTTTTGAAAATAATGACTATTATGAAATACTAAGAGCCTTGAAATTTATATTATAAAATAATATAATATAGGAATCCGATAACTTATGAAAGCCCCCTTAAAAAGCAGCATTCTTTTAAGGAGGCTTTTTTTATTGTTAAATATATTTTTGAAAAGTTTGGTAAAAGTTTATGAAAGAGATTTGGGATATATATGATATTAATAAAAATAAAACAGGAAGATTTCATCAGAGGGGAATACCTTTAAAGAAAAATGATTATCATATAGTTATACATGCTTGGGTAGTTAATAGTAAAGATGAAGTTATAATTACAAAAAGACATAAGAGTAAAAAAGTATGTCCTGATATGTGGGAATGCACAGAAGGTTCTATATTAGCCGGTGAGGATAGCGCTGACGGAGCTTTGAGAGAGCTTCAAGAAGAAATAGGATTATCATTCAAAAAAGATGAAGCTGTGTTTTTAACTTCTTTTGTACTTGAGTTTTCAAATACAATAGTAGATTCTTATATGTTTAGAAGAGATGTTAATATTGAGGATTTAGTTTTGCAGGAAAATGAAGTTAGTGATGCTATGATAGTAAATAGAGAAAAATATTTAGAGATGTGTAAAAGCGGAGAGATAATTTCTTCTATAAGATATTTTTATGATATTTATGATAAATTAAATAATAAGTAAGTAGATTAAGTAAATTAGGAATAAAGATGAAAGTATTAATATTAACAGTAGGCCCTCAAGGAAGCGGTAAAAGTTATACTATAAAGAAATCTAATCTTGATTATTACAGTGTAAGTTCTGATAATTTAAGAATATTATATTCAGGTGTTTTTCCAGACGGATATAATGGACTTTCTATTTCTGAAAAAGACAATGCTTATATTTGGAATAATTTAATATTAAGCATATTAGAAAATAGATTTAGATTGGGACAATTTACTATATTGGATAGTACAGGGCTTTTCAATCTTAATAGTATTACAGAGCTTGCCAAAAAATACGGATATAGAATTGTAGCTGTTTTATTTGATCATTTATCGCTTAAAGAATGTATTGAGAATGTGAGAAAAAGAGAAATAGGCGGTAATATAGCGGAAGAAGTTATTCAGGACTTTTTTATGCGTATGAAAAATTTCAAATTGAGCGGTGCTAATATTTTTAAAGCTTCAGATTATGGCAGTGCTGAAACTGCATTGCTTGAGGCTTGTAAATGGGATAGCTTTTATCTTAATGAAACAGAATTTGAAAAGTATGATAATATAAAAGTGATACCTGATTTGCATGGCGAGTATGATGTGTTTAGAAAATTTTTAGAGAAAGAAAATTATTTTAATGATAAAAAAACAGCTTATATATTTGTTGGCGATTTAATAGATAGAGGTTCAAAGTCAAAAGAATTACTTGATTATTTTCTTAATAATGATATAGGAAGTAATGTTTATTTTATCGAAGGCAATCATGATATTAATTTGAATTTTTTTGCCAATGATATAAAAGTTACAAGTCAGGAATTTTATAAAACAACATACAGAGAAATAAAAAAGGCATTTACTATAACTAAACAAGTAAAAGATGATAGTGATAATGTTATAGAAGAAAAAATACTCAATGAAAGTGAATTAAATAATTATAAAAAGAAAATAAGAAATTTTTATAAGAAGTTCAGACTCTATTATTTTTTCACTTTTAAAGGAAAGAAATTTTTTATTAATCATTCAGGCATAGATAAAATGTACGAGCATATTCCAGCATCACTTTTGAATGGCGTTGTAACTTATGGATATAGCGAAGATGATAATAATTATAAATCTTATATAGAAGTAGGAAATAAATTTAAAAATAATCATTCAGATATTATTCAGATATTCGGACATAGAAATGTGCTTCAGGAAGAATTGGAAGATAATCTATGCAAAATAAATGATAATGCCTATTGTATAGAAAACTCTGTGGAATATGGAGAGGATTTAATCATTCTTAATTTAAGAGACATGTCTATTGAAAGTTATAAAAATGACAGAGAAATAGAGAATCTATTTGACAAAGAAAAAACTGACAGCGATCTTGTTCGTCATAAATATTATGATACAGTTTATTCCACTAATTTTTCAGACAGAGTATTTTATAAAAGATTATGGAATGAACAAACTATCAAAGCTAGAGGATTATACAGATATAATGAAACAAATGAAATTGCAGGAAGAAGCTATGATAAATTCTTTAATTATGATGAAGTAAAAGAAACAAAATTAAAAGCCTTACAAAATAATATAAAGTTTCCTGTAAGTGTTTATAAAAAATATAATGGATATTTATTTTTAGTATTTTTAGATAAAACTAGAGATGAGTTAATATTTGCTACTAAAAGTTCAATAGGCACAGCAATGGCTTCTTGGGCAGAGAGTTTACTCACTGAAGAAAATAAAAACTTTATAAAAGAATATTGTAAGAAAAATAATACTACATTTGTTTTTGAATGTATTCATTTAAAAGATTCTGCTCACCCTATAGTTTATAATGAATCATTTTTGATTTTGCTTGATGTGATATACAATGAAGAGAGTTTCATAAAACTATCTTATGAGGAATTATCAAGCAAAGATATAACAGAACAATTTAAAGTTAAAGAGAGAATAGAAATATTTGAAGCTCCAAAATCTAATATTTCAAAAGATGAGTATAATAAATATATAGAAAAAATGATTCATAAATACGTTGATGATTTTAGTATAGATTATGAGGGAGTGGTATTTGAGGATGCAAATGGCTTTATGGTAAAAGTAAAATGTCCTTTTTATATTATCAAAAAGTCATTAAGAGCAGAGTCAATGCGTTTGAATAGGCTTAGTTATTCTTTAAATATTCATTATCCTAATAATCATGTTATTTTTACAGGAAATAAAATATTCTTAAAGTACAAAAGAGAAAATAAATTAAAAGAGTGGAGAAGTTTAGAAGTATCAGAAGTTGTAGAAGCTTATAATGAAGTTTTAAAAGAATTGGGTAAGTAATTTTTAATATTCCTACTGCAAAATATAAATTGCAGTAGGTTAATATTTTATATATATATAAAATATAGTATAATTATTTTTTATAATTTCAATATTATTATAATAATCTAATTTCAATTTTTGTTATATTATGAATTAAATTAGTAAATCATAATATATACTGAAAATTTTTAAGTTTGTCAATTTTTTTGTTGTTCTTTTTCCCTCCGCACGCCACAGCGTCAAAGAACCAAAAAGTGCAAATGAAAAATTAGTACTAAATCATACTAACTTTGTTTTACATGTAATATAAATTATTAAAATTAAGCTCAAATATAGCCTTTCGCGAAACGTATCTGATATTGTCGAGGATATAGCTTCTTTGTGGCAATACCACAGGCACTTCCTGCGGTCGCAAAAGAAGTGGGGCTGGGGCAAAGCCACAGATATAAAAACAAAAATTAAATTTATTTTTGACAAAATATAGTTTTTTAGGTATATAATAAATAATTTCATAATAAGAATTATATTTTTTAATAGTAAATAAAATTATAATGCATTAATTATCAATAATTTTTAAGAGTTTTTAAAAAAATACGTATTAATATATATACATATTTTTTTGGGGATCTTGTATGAAAAAAGCTTTATATTTATTTATTATATTTATTATTTCATTAAATTTATATTCTTATACAGATGATGAAATGAGTTTAGCTAAGGCTTTAATTAACAGAAATGAAAAACTTGCAATAGAATTATTAAATGAAAAAAGAATTAATATTAATGCTAGATTTGAAGAAGGAATAACTTTATTAATGCTTGCAGCTAAAAATAATATGTGCAATATAGCATATATTTTAATAGAAAATGGTGCTGAAATTAATGATAAAGATGATGAGGGTTGGAGTGCTTTGAGTTTTGCAGCATTATATGAAAGTGAGGAAATGGTTAAACTTTTATTGAGTAATGGAGCTAATGTAAATATAAGAGATAATGTGGAATGGACACCATTATTTTTATCTGCTGTAAAAAATAATATTAATATTACATATATATTACTTAATAATGGAGCTGATATTAATGCAAAAAGTAAAAGAGGCACAAGTGTTTTAATGAGAGCAGCACAGGAAAATAATGTAGAAGTCATTCAATTTTTAATAGAAAAAGGTGCTGATATTGATGCTAAAGATTATGATGGACTTAATGCTTTAAATTATGCTATTATGAATGAGAAGGCAGAAGCAGCAGAAGTATTAATATTAGAAGGTATAGATGTAAATGTTCAAGATAATGATGGTTTTACTCCATTAATGCATGCAATATCTAATCGTAATGATGAAATTATATTGATGATTTTAACGTATTCTAATGTTGATTTAACAATGAAGAATAAAGATCAAATGACAGCATATGATATAGCTATTGCTAAAGGTTATTATGATATTGCTATTAAACTTAAAGTAAATTGAATATATTGTATTAATACTCATATGATTTTATTGCAAATAGTATATAAATATAAAATAGAAAATAAATTAAAAAGAATGTAGAAGCTTATAATCAAGTTTTGAGTAAATTAAAATTAAATACTAGAATAAAAATATAAAAGCGAGTTGTAGCCAGCTAGTGAGTTTACTCGCTAGCTTATTGTAGGCATAGACGAGCATAACAATAATAATAGTTTTAATTACAGATTGAAACTATAAATATAAATGGTTGGCAAATGTAATTCGGTTTAAAAATTTAATTACATACCCCGACCTTTATTCCTTAATGCTATAATTTGAAATTGTTAATTTAACTATTTTTAAAGTCTAATTAGAAAATATAACACCCGCACAAGCTTTATTTAAGTTTAAAAACTCTTAAATAACTTTATTATTTTTGATATTAGTATAAAATTCAATATTAGTTATGATATAATTTTTTAAAGAGATAAATGAGCAGCTGATAACTTTAGTTGTCAGCTATATTAAAAATAAAAAATCGAGTGCCTATCAGCTAAAAGCTGATAGAGATTTTAAAGCGAGATTTTTTATATATAAATAAGTTTATCGCTAGCAATAATAAGAAATTATTATTTTTTATTTTATATCATGCTTTTTACAAAAATTGTCAGCAGCTTCCATATTAAGAAAAGCCAATTTTTTAAGCCCCTCTGATATTATATGCTTTATATGTTCATTAGCTAAATCATAAGCCTTATCAAAATCATCTTCTGATTCTTTAACTAATTTATTATATTCATCTTCATTTATTTTTTCTTTTTTCATGTATGCAGTTTTTGATTTGGATATTCCTCTGTTGAAATAGCTTTCAGAATAATTAGGATTTAATTTTATAGCCTGATCATAATAAAGTATAGCCTCATCATATATCCCTAAATGATTAAGAGCAACTGCTTTATTGTAATATGCATCGGCAATATTTTTATCTAATTCTATAACCTTATCAAAGTCTTTAATAGCCTCCTGATATGCTTCCATAGTCATGGCAATTATTCCTCTGTTTAAATATGCCTTTGTATATTTAGGATTTATTTTTATTAATTCATCAAAGTCTTCTACAGCACCTTTATAGTCTTTTATATGAAACTTAGCATTTGCTCTGTTGAAATATCCGTCTGCAAATTCTCTGTTAATATGAATAGCATTTGTATAATCATCTATAGCTTCATTATAATTGCCGAGCTTTTCTTTTACATTTCCTCTGTTATTGTATGCATCAATGAAATGAGAATTATATTCTATAGCTTTGTCATAATCTTTGATAGCTTCTTTATATTCACCCAATGCATTTTTTGATAATGCTCTGTTATAATATGCATCAGCAAAATGCGGATAAACTTCAATAGCTTTATTATAATCTTCTATAGAACCTTTATAGTCTTTAGCACTTGCTTTTGTATTTGCTCTTACATAATAAGCCTCTTCAAGATTATAATTAAGCTCTATTGTCTTATCAAAATCTTTTAGAGCTTCTTCTATATTTCCTAAACTTCTGTTCATTATTCCTCTATTATAGTATGCTGCTGCAAATTTATCATTTAGTTTTATAGTCCAAGTATAATCTTCTACAGCACTTTTATATGAATCTTCATTATTTATATTTGCCTTAGCATTTGCTCTGTTATAATATGCTTCGTAAATAGTTGAATCTAATTTTATAACTTCAGAAAAGTATTCTATTGCTAATTTATAATTTTTACTTTTAAAAGCATCATAAGCTTTATTAAAAAAGTTTTTAATATTTTTTTCACTCATAAATGAAAACCTTGTATAATGTATTAAATTATTATTTTATAATATAGTTAATATCGAAAAAACTCAATTATAAATATAGCAAAATATATACCACTTGAAAGAATATCATAAATAAAATATACTATTTTAGAATATTAGAATATATTATTTTTTTATTATTAAATAAGTGATAAAGATAAATTATGGATATAAATAACTTAAATACAACAATATTAGAGCTTTTAAAATTAAGAGGCATAACTTCCAAAGAAGATATTTATGATTTCTTTTTTCAGGATATATACTCATTATCTAATCCTTTTAATATAAGAGATGTTAATGTATTTGTAGACAGAGTAAAAGAGGCTATAGAGAATGATGAGAAGATATTAGTATATGGAGATAAAGATGCAGACGGCATAACAGCAGCATCTATTATATATAATACATTGAAAGTAGTAACAAAGAATGTTGAAGCATTTGTACCTAATCATACAACAGGATACGGACTTTCTAAGGCGGTTATAGAGGAATATGCTAATTCAGGAGTAAGCCTTATTATAACAGTGGACTGCGGAATATCTAATGCTGAAGAAGTAGAGTTTGCAAGGGATTTATCAATAGATATTATAGTAACGGATCACCATGATATACCGGAAATACTTCCGAATGCTTATGCAGTATTTAATCCTAAAATTTCAAATACTGGTTTTGTATCAAAGAACTTTTCAGGCTGTGCGGTTGCTTTTAAACTTATGCAGGCTTTCGTGTTTTCTTATACCAAGCTATATAATAAGGATATAATAGTATTGGATTATGAGATTGATAAGTCAAAAAATGTATTAAAAAGAATAAGGGCTTTAAAGGCTACTAATTTCGTTATAAGCGATGAGGTGTTCGGGTTTGAGCTTATTAATGATAATAATTGCTATAAATCAATATATGCTGACTATTATGATGAACTTATGAGTGAGGATGAGGTGCTTGAAGAGCTTGCTACTTATATGTTCGAGGGCGATGGCTGTGTATTGGTGCTTACAGGAGGGGAGGAGAGGTTAAAGAAACTTCTTAATTTCTATGAAAGGTATGAGATATATTTGCCTGAATATGATAATGTATATGATCTTCTTCAATTAGGTGCTAAATACGGCAATGTTAATATAAAAACTACAAAGACTTTAGATGATTTTGCTTTGGCACTTAATGTTAATATTTATAGATATGATGATATAGCGTATAGAGATTTAATTATAAAAATGGAAATATTTAGAAGACTATTTTATATAAGTCAGAAACAGCTTCAAAGTTATATAAAGAAAAAGTCTATACTTGTATTATTTGGAAGCGTTGCTGATGTCGTACCTCTTATAGAAGAAAATAGAGCTTATGTGAAATGTGCATTGAAGGAATTAGAAAAGCCTAGTCATATCAGATACAATATCATACTTGAAAGAATAAATTTATTAAATACAAAGATAGATACTCAGGCTATAAGCTGGAGGCTAGCTCCTTTTATAAATGCGGCAGGAAGAATGGGAAGCCCTGAAACAGCTTTGAAGCTTCTTACTTGTGAGATAAAAGAAGAGGCTGTAACTTTATCAAATGAAGTTTATAATATGAATGAGACTAGAAAATCTTTAACAGAGTCTAATTTCACTATTGTAAATGAATATATAAAGACTAATAGCTGTTTAAAACTTCCTATTATAGTTGTTAAAAGTAAAAAGATAGAGCAGGGGCTTACAGGATTAATTGCAGGAAAGGTATTGAGTGAATATGGTAAAACTGCTGTGATTATGCATGAGAGCGATGATGGTGTTTGTATAGGAAGCATAAGGAGTAGGGGAGATGATAATGCCAGAGATATGCTTGAATATGCTAATGCTTATTTAACTAAATTCGGAGGACATAAAAATGCTGCCGGATTTACTTTGAATACTGATAATTTTGATAAGTTCCAAAGTAAAATAATAAAGTATGCATCGAGTCAGAATTTCCAAACAGAAAAAAATGAAGATGTATTTGATTTGGAAATTAGTTTTAAAGATATTGATATAAAGTTAGCTAAATTATTAGAGATGTTTGAGCCTTATGGATGCGGAAATGAAGAGCCTTTATTTATGTCAAAAAAAGTGAAGGTTAATAGCATAAATAAAATGAAGAAAAATAATAAAACACATTTAAGGCTTGAGTTGTTACAGGATAATAAAAAAGTCAATGCCATTATGTGGGATAAAAGCGATGAAGAAGCTGACAAATTACTATCTTCTGATTATATAGATATTATTTATAAATTAAAAGTTAATCGTTTTAATGGAAGCGAAGATGCTAGAATATATGTAGAGAGCTATAAAATATTTTAATAGTATTATAGCTTTTCTATTTGTTCTATGCTTAATCCGGTATTATCGCTTATTATTTTTATATCTATTCCTGATTTTTTGAGATTTCTTGCTATTTCAATTTTACCTTGTTCTATACCTTTTTCTATGCCTTCCTGAATTCCTTTTTCTATGCCTTCCTGAATTCCTTTTTCTATACCTTCCTGAATTCCTTTTTCTATGCCTTCCTGAATTCCTTGTTCTATACCCTTTTCTATTCCTTCTTGAATTCCTTTATTCATAGCATTTTTTATTTCATAATCAAGCATTCTTTTATTAAAATATTCGTCTATTTCTTTACGTTTGTATGTATCTATAAGCGGATTATCACAAAGAAAAGATTCTGATTTCTCTTTTACTAATTCAAAAACTGTATCTTCTTTTAATAATGTTTTCATATCTTCCCCCTTAAAAAATTTTATCCAAGACAAAACTTCTTTTTTTATATCTTTTATATTTGTATTATTATTGAATTTTGGAAGTTCTAGGTAATGTATTTGACAATGATCTGTTAGAATATTATTATGCTTTATTTCTTTAAGTACATAGCATGTATGTATATCATCAATATTTTCTATTAATTTAAAGTCTAAAATATTAATGATGATTAAAGCCTGAAGTTTATTATAATTTTCACCCCTATCGAGCATTACACTATATCCTTTAGCCCAATAAAATAAACTTCTATAAATAAACTCATTATTTCCCTGAAGCTGTATCTCTATAATTACAACCTGTCCGCTTTCAGTAACGCATCTTATGTCCATTATAGATTCTTTTGATTTTAAATATTTTGATAAGCTAAAAGGGTTTAATATCTCTACTTTTACGAAAGTTTCAAAATCTAAATTTTTCATAACGGAGTTTATAAAATTCAGCACTATAGCTTCAGAACCTTCAGCAGAAAATAAGTATCTTATAAAGCAGTCATTAATCCTATTAATATTATCAATGGTAATAGGTTCTTTGAATATTTGTTCTAATTTTTCGAAACTGTCCATAATTATATTATATTAAAAAAAACATAAAAGTAAAGCATATAGTTAACTATGTTTAAGAGCCCCAGATATTGCACACTTTTAGTTTAAAAAAAGTAGGTATCCCTTATAATTTAAATTGCTAGAA
>NZ_CALXYQ010000057.1 GCF_944393015.1 uncultured Brachyspira sp. | reverse complement strand
CGTGCCTGAGAAGATTTGAACTTCCAACCTTCAGAACCGCAATCTGATGCTCTATCCAATTGAGCTACAGGCACATAAGTTTTTAGTCTAAAAATTATAACATAGTTAATATTTTTTTGCAAATTTTAATTACAATATAATATATAAAGTTGACTTATTAAATTATTTGTATATAATAAATATTATGGTTAAAGCAATTCAATTAATTATAATAAATAATCGCATCGCATCGCATCGCATCGCATCGCATCGCATCGCATCGCATCGCATCGCATCGCATCGCATCGCATCGCATCGCTAATTTTATATAAAAAATATATTTATAATAATACAAAAAATATATCCTATAAAGAATCTGTAATTTTATTTATCAAAAATATTATGTTTACTTTTAAACATACAATATTTAATACATCAGCTATGTATATAAATTTATTTTATATAAATCAAAATAATTTCAAGGAGTTTAAAATGTTAGAAGAAAATAACAGCCAATCAAATCAAACAATTATATCTAGGAATACAGATGAAAAATTCTGCAGTTTCTGCGGTAAAATCATTAATAAAGATGATGAAATCTGTTCTCATTGCGGAGCAAGACAAATGATGTATCCTGCCAAAAAATGGAGTACGCTTTTACTATTATGCATATTTATACCATCAACACATAGATTTTATGCTGGAAAACCAATAACAGCAATATTATTTATGATAACTGGAGGAGGATTTTTAATATGGTGGATAATAGACATTATTATGATTTTAACAAAAAATTTTAAAGACTCTCAAGGAAGAAAAATAACATCATAAATTAATATGGTTTGTATATGCAGCAAATATATATGCAAGCCTAGAGGAAACTAAAAATGAAAAAATTATTAATTATAATGATAATAATACAATGTCTTTTAGTATCATGTTATGACACGGCAGAAAAAAGAACAGAAAAATGGATAGATAAAGTATCAGGCAAAGCATACAGTTATGAAGAAGGCAATGAAAAAATTTGGATTGGATTTTCAGATTATAATTTTGTTATTCAGTCATTGGAAGATGAAAATAATTTATGGGGAGCAATAGCTAATGGATTATTTTTTATAGGAACAGCTGCGGCTACTCAATATTTAGAATCTCCAAAAAAAGATACAGCCTTATTTAAATTTGCAGATTCATATATGTATTTTGAAATTAAAAATGATACTATAACCAGCTATTCATCGGATACAACAAATAATATTACAAAAAGTACAAACATAATAATATTTAAATATGACGATGAAATAACAAAAAAATATGTTACAAATTTGATGGAAATAAATGATTATTTTGCAACTAATGAGTAATATATTTTCATAAAAAGGAAAACAAATGAAAAAACTTATAGAAAGAATTAAAATATTTTGGAGTATGTATATAGTATTATTCATAATATTCTGCATAGGTTCCATGATAATTATGGGTAAAATAAATAAAGAGGCAGTATCAATACCAATTATTATTATAATAGCCATTGCCTTTATAATAATATCAATATTATCTATTACATCATCTCAAGACGGTCAATTATTTAGTATACTCTACAAATCAAGCAGAATTACCAGATATATAATGAGCATATTTACAGAAGCATATAGAAGATACGGAGTTGTAACTAAAGATAAAAGATTAATATGTTCAAAATGCGGACTTACTTATCCAAGAACTCACTCATCTAAATGCGACAGATGCGGAGGAAGTTTACATTGGAATTGATATATTTTTATATAATATAAGATAATTAATAATCTATAAAATCAATCATATTAAGTTAGAGCTGTATATTTTTATGCGGCTCTAATACTAAAAAATTGTATTAAATTGATAAACTATAATTTATAAGGAAATATTTTTTATGGAAGAATTAATAAAAATTCAAAATGAAATCAAAGAAATGGATAAACAAATCCTAGAAATTTGTAAAGAGAATAAAGAAATTGATAAACAATATACAGGTATGCAAATATATTTTAGCCCTTTAGTTATAAATCCTACAATAATGTTTTTAGGAATTAATACAGGAGCTGGTAATTTAAAATGGACAAACAAAAGAGCACAAAGATTTGAACCTTTAGATGAAATAGATTATATAAAATATGGATATAGATTTGCAATACAAAATAGAAAATTATTTGAAAGTATAGGAAGAATTGATTTATTAAAGAATGCTTTCAAAACTAATTTATATTATATAGGAACTGAAAATCAAAAAAATATAAAAAAACTATTTACTAATCTTCAAAATATTACAGGTATTGACTATTATAATAAATTTCATCAATATATAAAAATATTAATAAAAAATATAAAACCTCAAATATTAATTTGTGAAGGAAAATATGTATTTAATGTAATAAAATTAATATACCAAATAGAAAATAAAAGTATAAGAAAAGTTGAAAATAGTCATATAGTAGTAACAAAATTACATAATATACATATAGTAGGATACAATAGATTTTCAAGCAGTATAATAAATAGAGAGATACTTGCAAAAGAATTAAAAAAATTAATAAATGATGTAGAAACCTATTAATAAATTATAATAGACTTGTTTCATAAGTTCTTGACAAAGAAAATATTTTAATGTTATTTTTTTTATTGTTCTTTTTTCCACAGCAAAAAGAACAATAAAATGGAAATAAAACACTTAAAAAATAAAAAATATATTAATAATTAAATTCTAAAATATTTTTGAAACAAGTTTAATCTATAAAAGGATAAAATTATGAAAAAACTAATAATTTTTTTTATGTTTATAATTAATTTTAATATATTTTGTTTTGATATGTATGGTGTTGATGCATTTAGAACAAACTACTTTAAAAATTTTAACTATGAAGAACATGAAAATGCTAAAGCAATGTATGATAGTATATTTGGCTGGGGAGGAATTATTAACAATAATGTTAGTGATAACAAATGGATAAATAATGAAAAAAATCAATTAATAATAGATTTCTTATATTATCTATTTGATATAAAATATAATAAAATAAATAATGATTATGATGCCTTAAGATTTAAAGATTTATCTTATGAAACAATTAAAAACATATTTTGGATAGATAGCGGAGCTTACAATCCATTTGTGTCATACCGTTTTATTAGCGGAAAACCTTATACATATTATCATATAAGAAATTTAATTAATATTGCTTTAAATGATAAAGATATTACAGAAAAAGATATTAACGAATTATCTAGATCTTATTATGATTCTCATTTATTTTATGCATATAAATATAAAGGAGTTGATAATATAGAATATTTGATAAGAACAAATCCTACATTTAAAAAATTTTCTTCTTACGACAATATAGATATAGAAGGTGTTTTAGGAATAACAAATTATATATATTATAACGGCAAGCTTGTGCCAGAGTATAAAACAGGCTTATCTGGTAATTGGACAGTGAAAGTATTAGATAAATCATATTCTTTTAAAGAATTAGAAATAAAATATGACGGTAATTTAGAAAATTTCAAATCTGAAATCAATACTATAATTGGAGATTATGGCTGTTTAATAACTCCTGATAAAGAATGTATATTTAAAGATGAAATAAATAAGCTAGATGAAATTATTAATAATAGTATAATTACAAAACAAATTATTGATGAATATGGTGAATATAGAGGTAAAGATGAAAGTAAATATTTAAATGAAACTTTTATAATATATCAAATTTATGAAATAAAATAATAAAACCTTACAGTATAATTAAAAATAAAAAAATTATGCTGTAAGGTTAATTGTTTTTATTAAAAAAGATTTTCTCCAATCTTCATACCTAATTGAAGACCTAAATCAAATGAAGCTAGATTTCTGCTGTCAACCATAACTAATTCAGCACCGCGTAAATCTATACCAAAGTCTGTACCTATATAGGCTCCTAATAAAATAGCAACATTATCATGAACATATAAAGAATAATCAAATGTAAACTTAACATAAGTAATAACTGAATTTTTCATTACATTTTTTATATTATTAAAATCATATACACCATCTGTTTTTGTAGTTGTATTTCCTGAAGTAAGCTCCATTGAATGTGTTAAATATAATGGAAGTTTTACTCCTATTCCTAATCCGAAAGCAAAATTTTGATAATGGAATTTAGGAAGTATACCTATAGAAAAATTTTCAAAAGTATAATATTCTTTTTTCTTGTAATCTATATTATTTTCTTTATAAGAACCAGATAATCCGAATGAATCATGAGAATATCCTAAATCTAATAATAAACTTATTCCTATATCTCCATCTGATACAGCATATCCTCCGTAAATATTTACTCCGGCATCAAATCCAACTGTACCGCTGTCTTTTTTATAATTCTTTTTATAATCTTCAGTAGCAGTATTACCAAAACTAACATTATAAAAACCTAAACTCATTCCGATAGGAACCATAAAACCAAATTGCCATCCGCTTGCTGCAAATGACATCTTAGCAAAGATAAAAATGATTGATAGTATAATAGTAATTCTCTTCATAAAATACTCCAAAATATTAAAATAAAAATTATATTTCTGGCATATCTATTTTCTTAGCTTCATGCCATAATTTATCAAGATTATAATATTCTCTGCCTTCCTCAGTAAATATATGAACGACTAAAAATCCATAATCGCTCAAATACCAAACACCTTCCGGATCATTGTCATTCTCAGCATAAGGAAGAACTCCATCTTCTTTTAAATCCTTATAAACTGCATCTGAACCTGCTTTCATCTGAGGAGAAGAAGAAGCTGTAGACAATATAAAAAAGTCGGAAAGTGTTGTTACATCTTCCAAATCCAATATAACAATATCTTCAAGTTTCTTATCGTATAAAGCTTTGGCTGCTTTTAAAGTTAATTCTTTAGCTTTTTCTTTGTCTATAAATTTTTTCTTTCTTTTTTTAAGTTTTGTTTCTAAAACCTCATTTGCTTCATTGTTATTTAATTCTTTATTTTCATTGTTTTTATCATTGTGTAATTTCATAGTAATCATTCCCCAAAATTAATACTGCATTATTTAATACTCTTCTATCTGTCTTTGCATATACTCTTGTTACTCTGCCTTCATTGGCAACCATAAATGCCTTCTCAATTTGTCCGTCCCTTATAAGAACAACACTTTCATTGAGATTAGTACCGAAATTGCCGTATTCTCCGGCAGCAAAACCTCTGTAACGCATTCTTATATTTATTCTATCGGCAAGCCCTCCAACTGTTGTAGCATTTAATACAGTTAAACTTACATCCTCATTATTCAATTCGCTTTTCTGTGTTTTAAGCTCAACATATAATGTTAAATCGTCCATCTGCTTAATAAAAGCACTTCCTTCAAATATGGGAGTCAAAATACCATTGTCATCTACTCTCGCATCAATATTTTCTATAACTAATGTTCTTTCATTACTGTTTGCAAGTATATTCATAATGGCTTTAATATCAGGAGGTCTTAAATTGCTTTTAATTTTTGAAAATATAGCATTTCTCATATCTTTAGAATGTATAATATTTCTAAGCTGAGGACTTTGTATCAAAGCTATCATAGAATTAACTACAACATCTTCCAATCTGTATAAAGTTTCTATGTCCTCATACCCTTTCATATTTAAATAGTGAAGATATGATATTATCTTTTTTCCTGTAAACATCCATTCGCCTATATCAAATGACAGTTCGTATCCTTTCTCCTCATCTTTAAAATTAATAGGCTCTTCAACGTACATTTTAACGCCGCCGATCAAATCTATGATATCAGATATTTGATTATTATCAATAGCTATTCTATAAGTTATTTTTTTATTCACAGAATTTTCTATTGCCCTGAAAACTGCATTCTCTCCTCCATTTTTATATAATTCGCTTATAACTTGAGGAGCAGAATCATTATTCTCCCATAATGCTATATTTCTTGGCAACCCTATTAAACCTATTCTATTATTCAAACTGGATATTATACCGACATAAGCACCATAAATATCATTATTATCATCTATAAATAGAACCGAAAAGTATAAAGGTTCATCATTCTTTTTAGCTATATCTAATTTACTTATGAAAAAGTAATAAAATATCACAACAATAAGCGATACTGAAAATATTATAGAAAAAACAATCAGCATAACAGCTTTCTTATTAGCCTGACTTATTGTTTTTAAAGCTTTATCATTCAATTTTTTTTCATTCTTATTATTCATTCATATATGATATATTATGTTAATTAAGTTGTCAAATATATTTTTACAAAAGAATATATATAAAAATATTTATCTTAATTATTGAAATTGTTGAAGTTTTTTAATATAATATATATACATAAATTTAATGGATTTTTACTATGAACTTTTTTAGGAAAATTATTTTTATTTTTGGAATATTACTGTCGTTAATATCTATAAATGCATTAATGGCATGTAAAAATCCGAAAAGAGAAGAAGAAATAGACAAAGATTACTAATTATATGATTTTTATAAGAAATAAATTTATATTATTAATAGCAATACTACTCTTTAGTATTAATGCCTACTCAATAACTATAACTATACTGCCGTTTGAAAGTGCTGATGAAACTTGGGTAGAAGAGTATAAAGCTGATGACGGAGTAGTAAGGGTACTTGAAGACTCATTAATCAATACAAAAATGGTTAGTGTAACCGACTATGATCTTTTAATATCATATTTCAGCTCTTATGATATTGTAGCATCATATAAAACTATGCAAACTAATTTGCAGTTAGCTTCTGACTTTATAAAAGAAACATTTAATTCTGATTATATAATAACAGGTGAAATATTAGATTTTAATTTAAAAAAAGGCGGTAAAGATACAGCTAATGTTAAGTTTAAAGTAAATCTTATAGATATAAATACATTGAAAACGGTAAAATCATTTACTGATACCGGAACTTATACTCTGCCTAATAATAGCCCTGTATATTCAGCAGAAGATGCCCTTTTCACAGAAACAGCATTAGGAGCAGCATCTGCAGTTGCATTAAATAAAATAGCAAATAATATAACAGAATATTTGGGAAATCCTCCTTTAACAGGAATAGTAACTAGAATAGAAGATAATAAATTATATATAAATCTTGGAAAAAATAACAATATTAAAGTTGGAGATGAATTTAATATATATAAAGTAGATAAGGTTCTTGAGCTTCCAAACCCAGGAAATAATCCTACTAATAATATAAGCAATATACCAAAAATACCAGTTAATAATAATACAGAAAAAGGATATATATCTGTGAGAAGTAATGAAAAAGGAGATGTTTGGTATACAAGCGAAATGCTATATAAGTACAGATTTTATAAAAATGAAGAAAAACTTGTAGCATCGGCTAAAGCTATAGAAATTTATGATTATTATGCAGTATTAGAGTATAAAACAGATGCTAAAATAGAACCAATGATGATAGTGAAAATAAAAAATTAGGAGAATTATTGATGATATCTAAACAAAATGTTCTATATAATGAAATTGAAAAAGATGATTATTATATATACATAAATCAAAAAACTAATAAAGGAATATTTAGACCATATTATAAAGGAAGCTGCAATAGTTTTTTATATGACTTCAAATTAGATATATGCAGAACATTTCATAAAAATGCAAGATCATACTCTATAGTTGATATGTCATTGGACGGAACTAAAATTATGACAATTTCCGTTACAAGCAATGATTCTCAAAATAATGTATTTAAAATAATAGAAATAGGAACAAATAAAGTATTATTAGAAATAAATGACCTTTATGTATATGAAGCATTTTTTACAGGAAATCAAAGATATATATTAATTAGGGCAAGAGAAGTAAATATAATGAAAGTATTTGTATATGATGTGCAGACTAAAAAAACTATGCATACATTAAAAGAAAATATAATCATTGGAAACGGATGTTTTAATGAAAATAGAGTTGTATTTACATATCCTTCTATAACAGAAAATAGAGTGATAAATTATTTGAATTTTAACACTTTAACTGAAACTAAAGAATTAATAGGATATTCTGAAATAAGAGTATCTAAAATTTTTAATGCTGCTAATAAAGAGCTGCTTTTAGTAGATAATGATGAGTCAGTTTCATTATACAGCAATAAAAAAATAATTTGGAAAATTCAATTTCTTTCATTTCTTAATCATTATATAGGCGGATTCTTTTATTTAAAAGAAGATAATAAAGTGTATTTAGATACTCCTGCTATAATACAAGAAAAAATGTCCAATAATCAAATTGATGCTATGGTTTTGTATAGAATAGATGCTTATTCCGGAAATATAGAAACTATACAATTACCAACAAAAATAAAATATAAGAAATTTACTCATATGTTTGATTATAAATTAATAGATACTGCTGGAAATATATTTGATTTAAGAGATAGAACTGCATATTCATTTCCTCTAAATATACATAGGTAGTATAATGCTATTGATTTTTAAAGAAAAATTTATATAATAGTAATTATGTTAAGAAATATATTAATACTAATTTCAATCTTGATAATCGTTATATCATGTGATGAAGCGGATAATAAAGAAGTATGTAATGTCTGTAATGAAACTAAAACTCTTTCAGCAAAAGAATATCATGTATTAATTAATAAAGGTACAGAAATTCCTTTCTCAGGAGATCTTTTAAATGTAAAAGAAGACGGAATATATACATGCAAAATCTGCGATACTCCATTATTTCGTTCTGAGGCAAAATTTAATTCCGGAACTGGATGGCCTAGTTTTGATGATGCTATAAAAGAAAACATCAAATTAGTACCTGATGGAGACAGAATTGAAGTCGTATGTGCAAAATGCGGCGGACATATGGGACATGTATTCTATGGAGAAGGTTTTACAGAAAAAGAGACTAGATACTGCATTAATTCTGTTTCTTTAAATTTCGTTAATAAATTCACTAATGAAAATAATAATGAAAATCCTGAAAAATAAATAATATTTCAAGATAATAAAGAACAAAAAATCTAAAATTGCGGAGTTTAATATATACTATGATAAAAAAAATAATAATAACAATCTTATCTTTATTATCAATTATTTCATGCTCTGAAAAACTTAACAGTCAAAATATTAATGATAAAGGTAACAATATGAACAATAGTACAGCTATGCCTGAAAATGTAAAATATGCATATTTTTCTTCCGGATGTTTCTGGGGTACAGAATACTGGTTTGAAAAATCAAAAGGAGTTCTTTCAGTTGTAAGCGGATATGCAGGAGGACATAAAGTAAATCCTACATATCAGGAAGTATGCACAGGACTTACAGGACATTTAGAAACTGTAAGAGTTGCTTATGATCCAGAAAAAACTACTTATGAAGAATTGGTTAAACTTTTCTTTGAAACTCATGATTTTACTCAAAAAAACGGACAAGGTCCTGATATAGGATCGCAATATTTATCTGCTATTTTCTATCAAAATGATGAAGAAAAAGAAACAGCAGAAAAATATGTAAAAATGTTAAGAGAAAAAAATTATGATGTTGCTACAACTATAAGACCATACAAAAACTTTTATGAGGCAGAAGATTATCATCAGAATTATTATGCTAAAAAAGGTTCTATGCCTTACTGCCATTTTTACACAAAAATATTTTAATAAGGTTTAATTATTAAAGAAATAAAATAGGCTTTAAATTTTAATATTTAAAGCCTATTTTTTTATTATTCTATTACTTACTGCTTTTTAAAGTTATTATAACTACTTCAGGATAAGCAAATAATCTAAAAGGCATAAGCACTGCCCCTATTCCGCAAGTAACATAAACCTTCATATTAGCATAATTCATAAGACCATAAATAGCAGGAAAAAGAGGATACTCTCTATTTTTATTTATTCCTTCCCATACCCACATAGGAAGAAAACTTATCTGAAGTCCATGTGTATGTCCTGAGAAAAAGAAATCTATAAACTTCATATATCCTCCGTCTTTTGCTCTTTTCAAAGGTATATTAGGTTCATGAGATAATAGTATATGGAAATCCTCGGCTTTAACATTACTAGTAGCTATATCAAATTTAACATCATCAGTTAAAAAATCTCCTACTCCTCCAATAGACATATATTCTCCGCTTTCATTTGTTATGAATAAAATATTATTATCTATTACTTTAAATCCATTAGAGTATAAAGCATTAGAAACATCTTCGGTGCTTTCCCAATTATCATGATTTCCTAAAACTGCATATTTTCCATATTTAGCTTCCAAACCTTTTATGCCATTATTGAATTTCTCAGTATTCTTTTTATCATAATGACTGAATTTATGAGGTGCACTATAAATATAATCACCTCCAAATAATATCATATCAGGTTTTTCATTCATTATTAAGTCAGACATTCTTCTTACATGACTTTCTGGTATATAAAGCCCAGCATGCATATCTGCCGCTAAAGCCAATTTCATATTATCAAAACTTTTAGGTAAATCTTCAAACTCTAAAGTAATATATCTAACCCTCATAGAATGAGCTGTCTTATACATATATAGATGCATTATAAATAAAAATATAATCACTACTAAAAATATTATTTTATTTCTTTTTGATACTTTCTTTAAAAAATTCATTTTTAATCCTTAACCTCTATATATAATTGTAATTAGATATTAAAAGCGATAGTACAAATGATAATAATACTATACATAAACTAAATAAAACCAATTTAATACTAAATATCATAAATATAGATATTATTACAATAGATAATATTAAAGAAATAATAAATGACAAAGCATATAAACCATTTAATAATAAACTTTTATTCCAAGCATTTATATACTTCGATAATCTTCTGTGGAAAATAGATAATACAGATGAAGATAATAAAGCAAGAGAAAAAGCTAAAGTTATTATAAGCAAAATAGTAATATTTTTAATTGAGCTGGAATTTTCCATATAATATGCTTTTTCAGCTGAAACAATTTTCAAATCATTTTCATTTATTATTTTATTGCTATTTAAAAGTGAATATATATCATCATTGCCAGAAAAAACTATTATGCTTTCATTATAAGGAGATTTATCACCTTCTTTAAGATATATAAAACTATTCATAGCAGTTACATCGCCTATAATATCATAATTTTTATCCTTTAAATCATATATGCCGCTTACATAAAAATATCCTGTTTCAAGCCAGCCCCTTGATGCCTTTGCTATAAGTGATAAAGCATCACCTATTTTTAAATTCAAATAATTAGCTAAATCCTTACCTATTATAATTTCTCTTTTAGGACTTTCAAACATCTCACCTTCTATAAGTATATTTGATATGCTCATTCCATTTTCTAATATATTCTTATCATAAGCATAAACCCTTGAATATATGCTTCCTGTTCTTATAACAACTCCAACAGGAAAAGTTAAGACCGTTTCTATATCAGCATACTCATCATAAGAACTAATTTCTTTAAATAATAAATTAGTTAGACTATTATTTGTAGAGAAATCTATTGAACCATTGAATAAAAATGTATTTCTTGAAGTGTTATTCTTCACTATCCTCACAATTTTTTCAGGTGATTCTTTATTAATATTTCCATTTGATTTATTTGCAAATACAAAAAATGATATATACAATACCAAAAATACTATCATATAAGTACATACAAGTCCGAATATGATTAGTATATTCTTACTTTTTTTATACTCATCATCTTGTAAAAATACTTTCTCCCAAACCTGATATTTAACATTGGCTATAATAACTGATAATATATTTATAATAAAAAGTAATGGATATATATAATCAAATTCTAATTCACCCTTATACAATAATATAAAGAAATATATAATGAAAGATATAGCAAATCCAGAAGCACTGTATAATAATTTTGATTTTAATAATTCTCTATAGCTGTAAATAGTATATGAATTAATAAATATAAATACTGAAAGCAAAACAAATAAATATATTAATATTATATATATTTTATATTTGGAATCATTTTCATTAACTTTATAATTATCTCCCAAAATATCTTTTTTAGTATAAGCAGCAAAGCCATTTCCAAAAATTTGATTTATATCATTATCATAATCAAACAATTTATCATCGCTTATATTCTGCTTCACATATATTTCAGTAGCAGCATTTTCCAAACCTACAAAGTTATTTAAATTATTAATATCTATTAATGCATAATTATAATTCAGCCTATCGGACACTTCTATTATAGTATATTCTTCAGCATTATAATGTCCTGTTTTTGTAATAAGTTTTAATATTATTGTATCATTAGTATTAACATCCAATACAGAAGCTATTGACTTACTTATAATAATTGAATTATCAGGATTAAAATTTTCTAATGTGCGGTTATTTAAAATACCAAAAACTTCATCATCATTTTTTATATCAATACCATTTATGACAATCTCTTCCTCACCCAAATGAGATATTAAACTGGCTCTATATTTAAGCCTTGAAGCTATAGGAGTTGATTTAAATATTTCTCTTAATTTCTGTTCTTTATTAGAATAATCAAATATATAATAATCATCTAATATATAATCTCTTGATTCTTTATAAGTACTATTCATTATATTGATATTGCTCAAAGAAGTATCAGAATCATTTTTACTTAAATAATTCACAGAAAATAATGCTGTAAAAGTAATTACTATAGATATTAAACAAATAAGTATATTAATTTTTCTCATAAATATCCCAAACAAAAAATAATCATAATAATATAAAAGAAGATTATATCTTAATAGCCATTTTTGTAAATAGTAAATATTATTTTTTGATAAGTAATTATAGGTTTAATGATAAACTAATGTATTTTTAAAATAAAAATGCTGACATATAATAAATTATACGCCAGCATCATATAATCTAATTAAAATCTATTATTCTTGGAATAAAGGAGTTGTTTTATTAGTATCAAAACCTATAACTTTTGTAACTATTAAAAACATATTTGTAGTTCCTTCTTCCATACCAGGTCTTTCTTCTAAATAACCTTCAACTTTCAAATTAACTTTAGTAGGTTCAGCAAAATTAAATCCTGTATATTCTCTCTCTAAGTTAAGATATTCACCTTCCATAGCTACAGGATAGTTTTTCATTTCTGTGTAATTGCTGAAATTAGCAGAATCAGCATAGTAAACAAAATCGCCTTCAAACACTTGAGTATTTGAACTTAATTGAGTTTCTGCTGCTGCATTATTATCTGCAGTATTTTGAGTGCTTTCTGTCTTATTAGAACAGGAAATAGCAAGCACAAAAATGATAAATAGTAAATAGATTCTTTTCATTTTTACCCTCTTTATTATATTATTTTGTTTTATGTAAAACAGAATAGTATGAAATTAGTAATAAATTTTTCTTAATTTTTTTATACATTTAAACAATTAATCTAATTTTCTCATCTGAGGGAAAAGAATAGTATCTCTAATACTAGCAACATTCAAGAATAATATAGCCATTCTGTCAATACCTATTCCAAGTCCGCCTGTAGGAGGAAGTCCGTATTCCAAAGCATTGATATAGTCTAAATCCATATCCATAGTTTCATCTTCACCGCGTGCTTTAGCTTTTAATTGTTCTTCAAATCTTTCTTTTTGATCTATTGGGTCATTAAGCTCGCTGAATCCATTAGACATCTCCATTCCGCCTATAAATAATTCATATCTCTCTGTAATATCTGGATTATCAGGATAAGATTTTGAAAGCGGAGAAACTGCCTTAGGATAATTAATAACAAATGTAGGCTGTATCAATTTTTCTTCGACTTTTTCTTCAAATACTGCCACCATTACTTCCCATTTAGTAGGTTTAGTTTTTGAAGTATCTATTTCCACACCTACTGATTTAGCTTTCTCCAATGCTTCATCATCTGACTGTATAGCATTGAAATCAAGTCCTGAATGCTCTTTAACCAAATCAACCATAGGCACTCTTGCAAATGGAGGTTTGAAATTAATCTCATAATCTTTATACTGAGAAGTATATTTTCCATTTAATTTGAAACATACTTTTGAGAATACTTCTTCTACCAATTCCATAACTTTGTGGAAATTAGCATAAGCCATATATGCTTCCATCATAGTAAACTCAGGATTATGTCTTGTAGATATACCTTCATTACGGAAATTTCTATTAAGCTCAAATACTCTGTCAAAACCGCCTACAACCAATCTTTTCAAATAAAGTTCAGGTGCTATTCTCAAATATAATGTCATATCCAAAGTATTATGATGTGTGATGAAAGGTTTAGCCTTAGCTCCTCCAATCAAAGGGTGCATCATAGGAGTTTCTACTTCCAAGAAGTTATTTTCTATCATTACTTCTCTTATAGCAGAAATCATTTTAGATCTTTTAATAAATGCTTCTTTAACATCATCATTCATTATCAAATCAACATATCTTTGTCTGTAGCGAAGTTCTGTATCTGTTAATCCATGGAATTTTTCAGGCAATGGATTAAGTGATTTAGTTAATAATTTTAATTCATTTGCATATATTGTAATTTCACCTGTTTTAGTTTTAAAAACAGTACCTTTTACACCTACGATATCACCTATATCTATTAATTTTTTGAATACTGTATTATAGAACTCATCGCCTACTTTATCTTTTTGTATATAAGCCTGAATAGTACCTACAGCATCCTTTATAGTTAAAAATGAAGACTTACCCATTACCCTATAAAGCATAATTCTTCCGGCAACGGCAACTTCTGTTTCATTCTTCTCTAACTCTTCAAATTTCTCTGCTATATCCTTAGATTTATAAGTTACATCATAACTGTTTGGAAATGGGTTTATTCCCATACCTCTTAATGTGTTTAACTTTTCTCTTCTGTTTTCTTTTTCTGCATTTTTTTCTACACTAGTATTTTTTTCATTTTGTGTATTTTCAGAATTATTTTGATTTTCTGACATTAAATTATCCCTCTTAAATTATTTGTTATTTGTAATGAAATAACATGAAAAATATTGCTATAAATATATATTAAAAATGAAAAAAATTCTATAAAAAATTAACATTATTAAATATAAATAAATTAAATATGTTATTCGTCCAAATAAGCATAATTGAATCTATATCTTGATAAAGTATCATATACAACATTTTTCAATTTAGGACTTATCAATATAGGTACTGTATCATAATATAAAGGTATAATTACATCATTATCAAACAATATCTTTTCAGCCTTATGCAAAGTATTCATTCTTTCAATTTCATTTGTCATAGACATAGAAGAAATAATCAAGTTATCATATTCTTCATTGCTGAACGATGAATGATTTTGAGGACTATAACTTAAAAATAAACTCAAAAATGTCATAGGATCAGTATAATCAGCTGTCCAGCCTCCTCTTGCCAAAACATAATTTTTATCAGTAAAGAATGTTTGTAAGAATACCGCTAATTCCTCTTGATCTATTGTACTGTCAATATTTAAAGTTTCCTTCCACATATGCTGTACTGCTTCAAAAATTTGAGATGATGCTGTTGAATCTGATAAGAAAGTTATAACAGGAAAATTGTTTCCATTTGGATATCCTGCTTCTGCCATTAATCTTCTAGCTTCATACAAATTTGTTGCATAATCTTCGGGCTTAACGCTTATATAATCTCCCCCTACTTCTCTAAAATCGCCTTCAGAATACGGAATTCCGAAAGGAACAAGAGCACCTGCAGGAAGACCTGATTTCACAACATTATTAACTATATAATTTCTATCTATAACAAGAGATAAAGCCTTTCTCACCCTATCATCTTTCAATACTTCATTAGTAATATTCAAAGCATAATAAATTACCCCAAGCTTACTAATATATTGAACATATCCTTCATTTCTTAATTTATCTATATCATTATTCTGCAATATAGTTGAAAAATGTAATGAACCTTCTTTTATAGCTGCTTCTGAAGATGTAGGATTATTCATAATAACAAAAGTTATTTTTTCAGGAATAATATTCCAATAATCCCAATAATTAACATTTTTAACCATTACTATTTTATCATCTATACTTCTTTCAAGAATCATATAAGGACCGTTACATACATAACTTTCAGGATTCATAGTCCAAGTATCTCCATATTTTTCAATAATATCCTTTCTCACAGGATAAAAAGTAGAAAGAGATGTTAATTCCAAAAAATAAGGCATAGGTCTTTCTAATGTAACTTCAAAAGTATAATCATTAATAGCTTTTACACCTAAAGAATCAGAATTCAATTTTCCGAATATTATATCTCTAGCATTTTTTATAGGCTCTAATTGCAAACTTCCTTCACTTGCAGTATTTCTATCTACAACTCTTTTCCAAGAATATACAAAATCTTCAGCAGTTACATTAACTCCGTCAGACCATTTTGCATTAGTTCTCAAATGAAATGTATAAACTAGTCCGTCTTCACTTATATCCCAGCTTTCAGCAGCAGCTCCTATTAATTTTCCTTCTTTATCTTTAGACAAAAGCCCTTCAAAAGCATGAATTATATATGTCGAGTCTGCTATGGATATACTTAATGCCGGATCTATTGTCTTAGGTTCAGAACCTACATTTATAAATAATTCATTATATTTATTCTCTTTTGAAGAGCATGAAATAAATATAATGCTAATAAATAAAAAGACAAAATAAATAACTTTTTTCATAAAGAAAAACCTACCCTAAATATATAATTTCATTAAATAATATTATATTAAATAAATATAAAATTCAATTAATAAAAACCTAACTTATAAAGTCTAGTAAAGAAATTTAATATATACTTGTAATTTTTATAATTTTTTAAAACTACTATTTGATAAAAAATAAAAATATATTATTATTACTACTATATGAATAATAAATTAAAAATTATAAAATATAAAGCTATACTATTTTTCATAGGACTGATATTTTTATCGGCATCATTTATTATAATCTATCTTCATTTTAGATTTAATAATGAAAATATAATCAAAGTAAATGCCAATATAGAAAGTATTGAGCATTATGAATACGGTATTATCAAAAAACAAAAATTTGCAAATGTAATTTATAGTTTCACTTATGAAGGAAAAGAAATAATGCTTACAAACTCATATTTAGAAAATTCAGATAATAATATCTCCGCAAATTCAAAAACTGAAATATTATACGATAAAATAAATAATACTATAGTAAACAAGCCAAGAATATATACATTAGTTATAGCATTCATATTTATAATATTAGCAATGGCTGTAATAGTATTTGCCTTTAAATTAAAACAAAATAATATATATGTATCTCCAAAACTAGATAAGTAAAAATATACTTCTATTTGATAAAACTATAATTTGTTAATATAAAATTCATAATCTTTTGCTTTAGAGCATGATTTTCTCAAAGCAAAATGAACCAAAGTTAACATAATCTTACTAATATTTTTAGCTGATGAATTGCATATTGAAACGCATCTCATACAGGATATACATTTATTTTTATCAATTATTTTAGGATTATTAATATCTATTGCCTGAACTGGGCATTTCTTAGCACATAATTTACAATCATTGCATTTATTTGTAGTTTTTGGTACTAATGATACTTTACTTATTTGTCTATATGGACGATTGCCTTTTAATTTATTTTCATCTAAAATTTCAGAAGCATTTATTATGTTAACTGCGAATTCTTTGAGTTTTGCTATATCATTTTCATCTGGTCTATTAGAAGCGTATTTATAAGCTATAGAATGTTTAGCAATTGCAGCTATAGCAGAAGTAACTTTAAAATTTAACTCTTTCGCTATATCGTAAAGTTCAATTAAAGTATCTTCATAATCTCTATTACCATAAACAGATACAATAACAGTATTAGCTCCATTACCTTTTATTTGAGATATACGTTTTGATGCTATTTCCGGAACTCTGCCTGCATAAGACGGTACTGCAATAACAGCAATATCATCTTGAGATATTTTTACGCTTGAGAAATCCATACTATAATCAGTTAAATCAACTTTTTCTATATTACTGTTAGTTTTTTGACTTATTTCTGAAGCAATTGCATCGGCAACCTTTTTTGTTCCGCCTGTTGGGCTAAAAATAATTTCATATATCTTCATATAAAACTCCAAATATAATTTAATTAATTATAATTAAGTTTCTGACTTTATCAATATTATATTATCTTATTTTTTATTATTGTTGCTACTGATAAGATATTTTATATACTGAAAATTTTTAACTTTGTCAATTTTTTTATTGTTCTTTTTCCTGCCGCAAAAAGAACCAAAAAGTGCAATTGCTGTAATTTTATATTAAATATATATTTTATTAAATATAAGATATAATTTATAAAAACGTAGTTCTTTGTGAAGCGTGCCGACTAAGTCCCCAGAGCGTGTGCGACAAAAAAGTTAATAATATATAAAGTGTATTAGTTGATAAAATGAATTTTTTTTATTATATATCAAGTACTTTTGAAACAAGTTTATTATTACAGTTAATAAAAAAACAGCTGAAAACTTCATCATTAGTTATCAGCTGCTCGTTTATCACTTTAAAATATTATTTTTCTAAAGCGACAATATCATCATAGCCTTTTTCTCTAGCTATATCAAATACAGTCTTATTTTATTGTTGTCATGCTCGCCTACGCCTATAATCAGCAAATAAATAAATTTACTTGCTGGCTTCGGCTCGCTTTTTATTTATTTTCTAACTCTAATATATCATCATAATTTTTTTCTCTAGCTATATCAAATACCGTCTTCTTTTCCTTATTTACAACTGTAGTGTCTGCTCCTTTCTCTATTAAAAGTTTAACAAGCTCTGTTTTTCCATTGTCTATAGCCTGAAG
>NZ_CALXYQ010000056.1 GCF_944393015.1 uncultured Brachyspira sp. | reverse complement strand
CAGTATATCTCACTCCATTAGAACCTTTTAGTGAAATAGAGTTTTTATCATCTCTTCTTTTGTTTTTAAGAACATAAGAAGCAGCACTTTTTCCTGCAGTTTCAGCCTCTTCAGATACAAAGTCTACCAAGTCATGAACATGAAGAACATTACCGCAAGAGAATACTCCGTCAATATTAGTCTCTAAACTTTCATTAACTATAGCTCCAGAAGTAATAGGGTTAATTTGAACGCCTATCTCTTTTGAAAGCTCATTTTCAGGAATAAGCCCAACAGATAAAAGCAAAGTATCGCAGGAATAATATTCTTCAGTACCTTTAATAGGCTTCATATTCTCATCAACTTTAGCTATTGTAACACCTTCAAGTCTTTCTTTTCCTTTAATGTCTATAACTGTATGACTAAGTTTTAGAGGAATACCGAAATCGTCCAAACATTGAACTATATTTCTTTTAAGCCCTCCAGAGAAAGGAAGTATTTCAGCTACTACTTTTACTTTAGCACCTTCAAAAGTCATTCTCCTAGCCATAATAAGTCCTATATCCCCAGAACCAAGTATAACAACTTCTTTTCCAGGCATATATCCTTCAATATTAACTAAATGCTGAGCAGCACCGGCAGAAAATATTCCGGCAGGTCTAAATCCTGGTATATTCAAAGCTCCTCTTGAACGCTCACGGCAGCCCATAGCTAAAATTACGGCTTTGGCATTGATCTCAACTAAACCTTTTTCTTTGTTTATATAAATAATCTTTTTAGTTTTGTCATTATTGAGTACAATATCCAAAACCATAGTATTAAGTTTATAATTGATATTTAAATCAACAACTTTTTCTATAAATCTATAAGCATATTCAGGTCCTGTAAGCTCCTCACCAAATCTATGAAGTCCAAAACCATTATGTATGCATTGATTGAGTATGCCTCCAAGTACGGCATCTCTTTCCAACATAAGTAAATTATCTATTCCATTTTCTTTAGCAGAAATGGCAGCGGCAAGTCCGGCAGGTCCTCCGCCTATAACAACAACATCATAAGATTCCATTTTTTACCTCGTTTATTTTTTATCTATAAACTGTATTATACTTTATGCACTAAAAATTTTATTTTTGTTAAAAAGTAGTTTTTTTAATTTCGGATTTGCAGGGCTTTGCCCCGCACCCCAGTTCTTTTATTGGTATAAAAGAACCAAAAGAACTGCATTTTTAACATAAAATAGGCTATTAACTTATATTCAATACATATTAAAAAGTTTCCTTGTCATAACCAATAACTATTTCAGAACCTTTTCCGCATTTTGTAATAGTTAAAGGAGAAACATTAAGTTCTCTAGCTAAAATCTCTATAATCTTAGGAGAACAGAAACTGCCCTGACATCTTCCAAGTCCTGCCCTTACTCTTCTTTTTACTCCGTCAATGGATTTAGCTCCTATAGGACTTTTAATAGCTTCTACTATTTCGCCTTCTGTTACCTTCTCACATCTGCAAATTATATGTCCGTATAAAGGATTTTCTTTTATAAGTTTATTTTTCTCTTCATTAGAAAGAGCATTGAAATGTGTGATTCCTTTTCTAGTTTCTATAAAGTTTTCTTTCTTCTCAAAATTTCCTTTTTTACTTACTATATCAGCAACCATAATTCCAATAGCAGGGGAAGAAACAAGTCCAGGAGATTCTATACCGGCACAATCAAAGAATCCTTCACAGTCTTCAAGTTCTTTTATGATAAATTCATGATTATCTTCATGAGGGCGAAGTCCGCAGAATGAAGTAATAACTTTATTATAAGGAATATTCTTAACTGTCATTTTAGATTTCTCTATAATCTGAGCAAGTCCGTCAGCAGTAGTATTTAATCCCTCTTTATCTTCTATATCAATAGCAGTAGGCCCAAGCATTATATTGCCATGAGCTGTAGGAGTAACCAAAATACCTTTTCCTAATTTTGTAGGCAATGCAAATATTGTAGAAGTAACTAGATTATCAACTTCTTTGTCAAGCAATATATAGTCGCCTCTTCTTGGAGTAATATGTATTTTATTTTTACTCATCATGTTATGGAATTTATCAGCATAAACACCAGCCGCATTTACAACATATTTTGTCTTTATAGTGCCTTTATTAGTTTCTGCTTCAAAAGTTCCATCATCAAGTTTTTTAATATTAATTACTTCAGTATCAAACTTGAACTCAACTCCATTAGCATGAGCATTTTCAGCATAAGCTATATTTAAAATGAAAGGATCAACTATACCGCCTGTAGGTGCATATAAGGCAGCGCATACATTATCATTAAGATTAGGCTCTTTTTTATGAACTTCTTCTCTGTTTAATATTTGAAGTCCTTCAACTCCATTTTTTATTCCTCTGTCATATATAGCCTGTAAATTAGGCATATCCTCTTCATTAGTACAAACTACCAATGAACCATTTTGTTTGAAAGGCACATCAAGGTCTTTTGCTATTTTTGGCATCATCTTATTGCCTAAAACATTTAATTTAGCCATAAGAGAACCATTTGCAGCATCAAAACCTGCATGTACTATTCCGCTATTAGATTTTGAAGTTCCAGAACAAACATCTTCGCCTCTTTCAACAACGCATATATTAGCTTTGTATCTGGCTAATTCTCTAGCTGAAGAAGTACCGGAAACCCCTGCTCCTATAATCAATATATCATACATAATATATATTTCCTCTAAATTTTTTATACAATAAAATTTTAAAACTCTAAACTCTTTATAATAAATAAAACAATTTCTTAATAAAATTGCAGCATATTAAAATTAATTTCAAAAAACAAGAATATATATGCATATTAATATCTTAATTGAATAAAATATTAATATGCATAACATTTAAATGACAAATTATAAAGCCCAGCCTCTTGATCTCTCAACAGCTTTTTTCCAGCCCATATATTTTTTATTTCTCTCTTCTTCAGAAATAGAAGGAGTGAATTCTCTCTCTAACTTCCATCTGTTAGCAATCTCATCTTTATCCTTCCAGAATCCTACAGCAAGACCTGCCAAATAAGCAGCACCCAAAGCAGTAGTTTCTGTGATTTGAGGACGAAGAACTTTTGTATTGATGATGTCAGATTGGAACTGCATTAAGAAATTGTCTCTGCATGCTCCGCCGTCAACTTTCAATGAAGCAAGTTTAACACCGCTGTCAGCAACCATAGCATCAATAACATCTTTACTTTGATAAGCAATAGCCTCTTCAGCAGCTCTTATTATATGGCTTCTATTAACGCCTCTAGTAATACCTACTAAACAGCCTCTAGCATACATATCCCAATAAGGAGCCCCAAGACCAACGAATGCAGGTACTAAATAAACTCCGTTAGTATCTTTTACTTTTGTAGCAAAATATTCTGTATCTTTAGCATCATGAAGAAGTCTTAATTCATCTCTTACCCATTGTATAACGGCACCAGCTATAAATACAGAACCTTCCAAAGCATATTCAATCTTTCCTTTATATCCAATACCTATAGTAGTGATTAGTCCATTCTTACTTAAAATAAAGTTTTCACCAACGTTCATAAGAATGAAGCTTCCTGTACCATAAGTATTTTTTGTATCTCCCTTATTGAATCCAGCTTGTCCAAATAAAGCAGATTGCTGGTCTCCTGCTATACCTGATATAGGAACTTCTTTACCGTTAATATGGGCATATCCGTAAACGCAAGAAGAATCTTTTACTTCCGGAAGCATACTCATAGGTATATTTAATTCTCTTAAAATGTTTTCATCCCATTTCAAGTCTTTAATATTATATATCATAGTCCTTGATGCATTAGTATAGTCAGTAACATGAACTTTACCGCCAGTAAGTTTCCATACAAGCCAAGTATCTATTGTACCGAAAAGTAAATCGCCTTTATTAGCCTTTTCTCTAGCACCAGGAACATTATCAAGTATCCATTTAATTTTAGTACCTGAGAAATAAGCATCAACTACTAAACCGGTATTTTCTCTTATGTATGTATCAAGCCCTTTTTGTTTCAATTCATCACAAATAGGAGCTGTTCTTCTACATTGCCAAACTATAGCATTATAAATAGGTTCTCCTGTATTTTTATCCCATACTACAGTAGTTTCTCTTTGATTAGTAATACCAATAGCAGCTATTTCTTCAGGCTTAACACCTGCAATCTGTATAGCTTCCTGTAATACTCCGAATTGAGTAGCCCAAATTTCAGCTGCATTATGTTCAACCCAGCCTTCATGAGGATAAATTTGTGTAAACTCTTTTTGAGCAACTGATACCATATTTTGATCATAATCAAATACTATAGCTCTGCTGCTTGTTGTACCTTGATCTATCGCAACTACATATTTTGACATAATTAAAACTCCTTTATAATTAATTAAAATAATAATCTATAAACTATTTATTGAAGTTTATCTTTAGCCAATGACTTTCCTATTGTGAAATCATATAAAACAGCACCTAAAACTGCACCTACTATAGGTCCTATTATAGGAACTATCCATATATTACTTCCATCTGTAAGTCCGTTATTTTTAAATCCTGCAACAACAGCAAAAAGTCTAGGTCCTAAATCTCTTGCAGGGTTTATAGCATAACCATGCATAAATCCAAATGACATACCTATAACAACTATTATAAGTCCAACTATTAAGTATCCTAAATTAGAACCTGCTGGTGTATTATTAGCATCACCTGTTGTAAGAATTAAGAATACAAGTATAAATGTTCCTACTACCTGATCTATAAAACCTGGTAAGAATCCTGGAACAGCTGGGAAAGTTGTAAATACTCCTGCTGTAGTACTTAATGTAGGGTCTACTTCTATCCATTTAGCATAATAAACGGCAAATGTTACAGCAGCACCAAGGAAACATCCTATCATCTGAGCTATAACATAATACCATACTTTTCCCCAAGGAAATCTTCCTGTAACGGCTAATGCTAAAGTAAGAGCAGGATTTAAATGAGCACCGCTTATTTTACCGGATACATAAGCACCAAACATAACAGCAAGTCCCCAAGCTATATGAATATTAACTGGAGCTCCGTTATTTCCTATTAATACTGAAGCAACAACTCCGCATCCCAATAAAATTAGAAAGAAAGAACCTATTAATTCAGCTAAAAATTCAGCTTTTTTACTATACATAAGATTAACCTCCATACATAAAAAATAATAATAAATTAATAACTAATTTTTATAACCAAATATATTAAAAATTAATTACTTCCCCCAACTCTGTATTGTTCGCATACAGGACATCTTTTAGGTGCTTTAGAATCTTTGTGTACATATCCGCATTTTGGACATTGCCATTTATCAAGATTAGTGCTGCTTCCATCTAGGTACTGCTCAAACATCTTTTTATGTCCTTCTTCTATTTTAGCAACATGTTCAAAAAGCATAGCTATATCTGTGAATCCTTCATCTTTAGCAGTTTTTGCAAATTTTAAATACATATCTTCAGATTCATAAGTTTCGCCTGCAATAGCATCTCTTAAATTTTCATCTTTTGATAAAATTCCATGGTATCTTTCAAACCATAATTTACCATGTTCCTGTTCATTTCTTGAAGCTTTCTCATAAGCTAATGCTAGATTTTCCATTCCTTCTTCTCTAGCTTTTTCAGCATAGTACATATATTTGCACCTAGCCATAGCTTCCCCCATAAAGGCAGTTTTTAAATTTTCCGCTGTTTTTGAATTTTTTAAATCCATATATCCTCCTTAAAATTTTGTTTCCATGTTAACTAGTATAGAAATTTTTATTGACTAAATATATAAAAATATGAAAAAAAAAGAATTTTTATATTTTTTTAAATAAAAAATCATTATATGAATATTAACATTATTTATGAAATTGTTATAAATATACATATACTATGCTATACTATAAACATGTTTATTTATATGAATTAATGATATTTAAAAATAAAAAAGCCTTAATATCGTAAAAAATACAAATACTATGTATATGTATTTATATATAAATATTTCTGTTTACAGTATTATACATATTATACATTATTTGTTTTGCCATTGATTTTATAGAGATAAACAATACAGAGAAAAGCCAATGTTGATAATACAGCTCCGCCAAATCCTACCCATCTTATACCAAAATTATCAAATATAGTACTTCCTACAAAAGAACCTAAAGCTATACCGAAATTAAATGAAAATGAATTATTTGATGAAGCTAATGTTAAACAAGAAGGATATTCTCTTTCTGTAAAATCTAAAATGTTTAATTGAACAGGCGAGTTCATTAAGTACATTAAAAATCCTATTATTAATATAACAATAGAAGAACTTACAGCATTAAGAAGTGCAAATGGCAATACTATCATACATATAAACTGCATCATAAATACATATCTTAATCTATATACTCCATTATGCTCTGCCAATTTTCCTGAAAGAAGATTACTGAAAAGAACAGTAACTCCAAACACTAGTAATGCGGCACTTATATGTTTATTAGGTATATGAATATAGTCAAGGAAAATAGGCTTTAAATATGTATAAAGCACATAAGAAGAAGCGGCACCGAAAAGTATTGTGAAAGTGCTTAATATGAATCTAGTATCTTTGAATAATATAAATTGTCCTAATAGTTTAACTTTATGAGTAGGCGTATTTTTTGGAAGAGTAGCGAACATTAAAACAAGCATGGCAGCACTAAAAATAGAGATAAATATAAAAGAAGCACGCCATCCAAAATAATAACTTATACTTGTGCCTATAGGAACGCCGAATATTGAAGCTATGCTGAAACCTGAATAAATCCAAGCTACAACCATAGGTCTTTTATCTTTTGTTGATATATAAGGACTGAATGATATTGAAACAGATATTAACGCCCCTGAAATTACAGCTATAAACATTCTAACAATAAGTAAGAATGTATAATTAGAAGCTAATGAACATAAGAAATTCCCTGCTATAAATAGTATGCTTGCAAATATTATAAAATGAAATCTATTAAATTTACCTGCAAAAGCCGCTGAAAATGGGGTACATATTGAATAGGCTAGGGCAAACATAGATACAAGTCCGCCTGCTTTAACCTCTGTAATATTAAAACCTTCGGCTATTTCGGTTAATACTCCTATAACTATAAACTCGCTTGTACCCAAAGCAAAACTAAGAAGCACTAAAGCAATTATGGCTAGTAATTTATTTTCTGAAACATTACTTATATTATTATCTGTATTAGACATAAATAAACTCTAAAAAATAATTGCATTAGTTCTATACCTTTTTTGAAAAAAATTCAATTATAATATATGATTTATTTAGTAAATTTTTAATTAAAAATTGAAAATAGGTTATATTCTTTATGAAAAAATCAAATAAAAATACTTCATTAAAATATTTAGAATTAGCAAAAGAGAAAGAAGAAATTGGAGAATATAAAGAGGCATTGGGATATTATAAAAAATCTATAGAAGAAGATCCTGAAAATATAGAAGCCTATTTCGGACTCAATTTAATTAATTCGTATATTGAAATGGAAAAAGAATTAAAAGATGATGATGATTCAGATAATATAAATAGGCATATAGAACTTTTTAATATATTTAATGAATTTTTAGATAAAAAAAGATGAAAAAATAAAAATCATTTTAATATATCCAAAGCATCAATATATCCTTGATGCATACATTTTTTAATAAAGCCGCTTGAAAAATTTAAAGTACCTTCAAAAAAATTACCTAAATCTTTTTTAGGGTATAGTTCATATATATTGATATCATTATATATTTTATTTTTTAATATATTTGAATCATTATTCTGCTTTAAATGTACTATTATTATATCTGTGAAGTCATGATCTTTTAAAGCTTTTATAGGAGAATTATCACTAATGCCTCCGTCGATATATAACTGTCCTCTTATATTTTCAGGAGGAAATATTGCTGGTATTGCAGAAGAAGCTAAAAGTATTTTTTTTATTGTCTTTAATGAATAATTATTTAATTTGAAATAATGAGGGGTAAAATCATTAATATTAGTACATGAAACATATATATTTATTTTTTTGATAGTTTGTTCAAGCAGATATTTATCCATTATTTCTATGATGCCTTCTCTTGAAAATACAGCAGAAGTAGATAAAAAATTAATAAATGGAATAAATAAAGTATTATTATCATCTAAAAAATCAGATACTATTTCATTTACAGCATTCTTAATATAATTTTTTTTGATTTTAAAAAAATAGTTTATAACCTTATTGGGATTTAAAGTTAATATTTTATCTTCAACTTCATTAATCCATATATTTTCTACTATTTTAGAGTTTAAATTATATATAGGAAATAGACATGCATTTAAAGCTCCTACAGAAGCACCTGATACAGCATTAATATGCTTGCTTATATCAAGTTCTTTTAAAGCTTTAAAAACTCCTATATGATATGCTCCCTTAGCTCCGCCTCCGTCTAATACTAAACCTATTTTTCTTTTATTTTTATTATTCATAAATTAGTACCTTAATATTATAAGATACTATTAATGTAGCATATACTTATGACAGATTTTGTCAGTTTATTGTCAATAATTATAAATATTTTTTTAATTCTTTATAAATTTCTGAAGCAAATACACTATGCCCATTCTCGCTTAAATGAACACCATCAAAGAATATATCATAATAATTATTTTCTTTTAAAATCTTATTAGTAAATAAATTATAAACATCTATGCTTTTAATATTATTTTTAGAAGTATAATCATTTATGAAATTAACATACTCCTTTAGAATACTATCAAATTCTTCTATATTATTAGATTCAAAAAAGCTGAAAGCCTCTTTAACAAAAGCTATAGGAGTAAAAGCAATTATATCAATATTATTTTCTAAAGATTTGTTTATTATATTTATAAAATTATTTTCTATTTTTTCTAAAGGCTTACAAGTGAATATATCATTAACTCCGCCCATCAAAATAACAGTATCAGCATTTTCTTTTATGCAGTCCATTTCGAAACGAACAAGCATTCCAGAAATCATATAGCCATTAATGCCTTTATTGATAAATTTTATATTCTTATTTTTTTCAGCAAATGTGTCATTTAAAATTTTAGTCCAAACCTTATTTCTTCCAACCATATATCCATAAGTAGTGCTGTCGCCTAAACAAACTATATTCATAAATACTCCTAATTTTTTTATTTATACCTCAATAATTATATTTTGTCAATTTTTATATTTTGCAAATGTAAATTATAATTTTTTATAATATTATATAATATTGGTTGAATATATTTTATCTATAGGATAAATTATTAATTTTGTACAATAATAAGTAATCAGCCGCACATATAGTAGTCGTTTGATAATATGAAGCAGTGTCGTGTGGGAAGGTGCCCGCGAAGCGTACCAAGCTTGTCGAGGATATAGCTTCTTTGTGGCAATACCATACCTACACTTACAGTGGACTTCGTCAGGTACTCCTTTCAGTCGCAGGCACTCCCTGCAGTCGCAAAAGAAGCTGGGTGCTAGCGTGGTGGGCAAAGCCCTGCAGATATTTAAAATTTAAAAAAATTATTTTTGACAAAATATAGTTGTTTAGGTATATACTGAAAATTTTTAAGTTTGTTAATAAATACACTTTATGTAGAATTATCAACTTTTTTGCCGCACAAAAAAGTTGCAAAAAACGCAATTACTAGAACTTTATATTAAATATATACTTATTAAATATATGACATAACCTAAATTTAGACAATAAATTGCAGGCTTTTTGGTTCTTTGTGCCAACAAAAGAACTGGGGGTGGGGGCTAGTCCCCACAAATAATAAAAATAATAAAATAATTTTTGATAAAATATATTTGTTTCAGTATAAACTAAAATATTAAGCTAAAATAACTTCTCCGCCTAATTCTTCTATTGCCGCCTTAACATCATTATCTATTTTATCCGTTATAAATATATCTATATCTTTAAAATCTGCAAATTTTGCCAGTTTGTATTTTTCGTATTTTGATATATCGGACATCAATATAGATTTTGCAGAACATTTTATCATAACTTCTTTTATATATGATATAGGAAGAGAACCTATGGAAATACCTCTGTTTATAGAAAAACCTCCTGCAGATAAAAATACCTTATCAGCATTAAGTTTTTCAAGCATTTTTAAAGTATATTCTCCGCTTACCCAATGAAAGCCATTACTTACAATGCCGCCAAGAAGAATTATATTAAATCCATAAGGCTCTAATATATTAACGCATGTTAAATCATTTGTTATTATTGTTAAATCTTTCTTGCTATGCATTAATTTGGCAAGTTCATGTATTGTAGTTCCTGAATCTAGTATTATTGTATCTCCGTCATCTATCAATTCTAATGCTTTTTTAGCTATTATTTTTTTGGCTTCTATATTTTCATTTCTTTTTTCCAAATCTAATTCCTGAGATGATTTTGATTTGGTGATAGCCCCGCCATGAGTTCTTGTGATTTTTCCTAATGTTTCCAAATCTTTTAAATCATTTCTTATAGTGGATATACAAACTTTAAAATATTCGCTTAGCTCATTTACAGTAGCTTTTTTATTTTCATTGATATATTCAGTTATTTTTGCCTTTCTTTCTTCAGCAAATAATAAGTCATCTCCTAAATTAGACATTGTAAATCCTTTTATACTATTATAATTTTATTATATATCAAATATTAGCGTTTTCAATATCTTTTTTTGTTTTTTATTGTTTTTTAGTAGTTTTTATTGGTGATTATTGTTGACTTTTATGGCTTTTACACTATAATATCGCTATTAAACAATAATAAATAATAACAATTAATAATAAAGGATAATATTATGAGTAATTTTAATAGTTTAAAAGATACATTCACTTTAAATAATGGTTATAATATTCCCTGCATAGGATTTGGTACTTGGCAGACTCCTGATGGTGAAACTGCTGTTAACTCTGTAATAGAAGCTATAAAGTCAGGATACAAACATATTGATACTGCGGCAATTTACGGAAATGAAAAGAGTATAGGAAAAGCTATTAAAGAAAGCGGTATAAACAGAGATGAACTTTTTATAACAAGTAAGGTTTGGAATAAAGACAGAGGATATAAAACAACATTAGCTGCTTTTGAAAAAACTATTAATGATTTACAAATTGATTATTTAGATTTATATCTTATTCACTGGCCAGCATCAGCAAATAAATTCAATGATTGGGATAATATAAATTTAGAAACTTGGAAAGCTATGACTGAACTTTATAAGGCAGGTAAAATAAAATCGATAGGAGTATCAAATTTCATGCCTCATCATTTGAAATCATTGATGGAAACAGAAGTTAAGCCTATGGTTGATCAAATAGAATTTCACCCCGGTTTTATGCAGGAAGAAACTTTCAAATGCTGCAATGATAACAATATATTAGTAGAGGCATGGAGTCCGCTTGGTACAGGCAAGATGCTTAATAATGAAACATTAAAAACAATATCTTCTAAATATAATAAATCTGTAGCCCAAATTTGTATAAGATGGTGTTTACAAAATAATGCTTTGCCTTTACCTAAATCTGTAACTGCTTCACGTATAAAAGAGAATACTGAAATTTTTGATTTTGTTATAAGTGATGAAGATATGAAAACAATTAATGCTATGGAATATTGCGGAGGCTCCGGACATCATCCTGATAAGGTAAATTTCTGACTATATTTTTTAATATATTGATAAAATATTATTTAAGGTATATAATAACGCAAAAATTTATTAATAGGATTTTCACATGAAATTTTTTATAGATACAGCAAATGTTGATGAAATTAGAAAAGCTAATGATATGGGTGTAATTTGCGGAGTTACTACAAACCCATCTTTAATAGCTAAAGAAGGAAGAGATTTCAAAAAAACTATAGAAGAAATTACTACTATAGTTGATGGTCCTATATCTGGTGAAGTTAAAGCTACTACTGTTAAAGCTGAAGATATGATTGCAGAGGCTAGAGAAATAGCTAAAATACATAAAAACATGGTAGTTAAAATTCCTATGACTGATGAAGGATTAAAAGCTGTAAAGGTCTTATCTAAAGAAGGAATTAAAACTAATGTTACTTTAATATTCTCTGCTAATCAGGCATTACTTGCTGCAAGAGCTGGTGCTACTTATGTTTCTCCTTTTATAGGAAGACTTGATGATATATCAATAGACGGTCTTGAACTTATAAGAACTATTTCAGAAATTTTTGCTACTCATGCAATAGAGACTGAAATAATATCTGCAAGCGTAAGACACCCTATACATGTTACTGAATGCGCTTTAGCTGGTGCTGATATAGCTACTGTTCCATACAGTGTTATCCTTCAAATGACTAAACACCCTTTAACTGATCAGGGTATAGAAAAATTCAAAAAAGATTATGAGGCAGTTTTTGGTAAATAATTGACTATAATTTTAATAATTGTTTTTTATTTTTTGGGAAGTATTTTTATTAATGCTTCCCTTTTTATTTAACGCACGCAGAAGAAAGTTTTAAACTTACGCTTATTTTTTACTCTAATTTAAATATTAAATAAAGATGCGTTAACCGTGCGGTGTATATATTCCTAAATTTAAAAAACGCTTGGGTGGGTGCTTTAATTTCTAATTAGACTATAAAGATTATTAATATTAAAATTCATAAAATAGCAATAAAGCATAAGGGGCGGGGAATGTAAATAAAGTTTTAAAAAATTATTCTCACCTCCCACCCTTTAGGCTTTTAATTATAACTGTAATTTTTGTATAATTTTTCTTTTTGGTTTTCACTGTAATTAAGCAGCCCACCCAAGATTTTTTTAAATTTGCTGCTTATCTACCCGCACGCAGAGCTAAGCTAAAAATATAAATTTATTTGAAATGCAGATTTTATTATATTTTTAAATTTTACTAACCGTGCGTTAAAGAAATTTAAATTTTTAAATAAAGCTTGGGCGGGTGCTAAAAATTCTAATTAAACTATAAAGATGATTAATATTGAAATTCATAAAATAGCAATAAAAATAAAAGGGCGGGGATTAAATGAAAGTTTTAAAATTTAAGTTAAATAAAATTCTATTCTCCGAAAATAGCATTAACTAGATTCACTTTATCATCATTTTCTTCATCAATAATATCTTCAATACCGAATAATATTAGACTAGATAAAGCATCTGGAAAATCTAAATAGCTAAATACATCTCCTTTAATACTGCTTCCTGCAAGTGAATCATCGAAATTAAGCAGCTGCCTTAAAGCTATATAACCTCTTCCATTATTAGTTTTAAGCCATTTATCTGTATCGGATCCTTCCGGTACTTTCTGCCAGCTTTTTGGAAAATGAACTTTATCATATATAAGATAGCTTGCATTTACTATCCTCTCTGCCTTATTCTTATGCACATAAAACGGAGTAACTTCAAAATGTTTTTCTAATCTTTTAATTAATTCTTTTTGTGAAAAATTTGATTCACATAATATTTTTTTTATATTTTTATTTGATAGAAAATTTATTATGCTTTCATCTGTAGTGGAGTTGGAATCATTTCTTATAAGTCCGGAATCTATTAAATAAATATCTTCTCCTATTTGTGTATATATTATCGCTGAAGTAAAACAATTATACTCACCGAATGCGGGATCTACCACTGCTTTATGTTCTGAAGAATTAATTTTTTCTTTTATACTGTTTGAATTATCATCATAGAATTTTAATTTTGAATATAAAAAAATTTTGCCTTGTTTATTTTTTATTTTTCCAAGCCAAATATGATCATACATTTTAGGCATGAGTTTTAAAGTAGAAAGTCTTGATTTATTTAATATATCACTGAAATAATAATTACCGTCATAATTTATAAATGTAATTAAAATATTATTATCTTCATATTCTTGATAATTATATTTATTATTATTTTTATCTGTATAGAATTTATTTTCTAAATTAAATTTGCTTACTGTTTTATAAATAAAATCTGTTTCAAATCTAGGATTAAATGCTATCCATATTTCACTTTTTTCAGCCCTTATTGAAGGCTCTAATATTTCGTAGCTTCTTTGAGTGAGAGTTTGGGCTTCTTCTATAAAGCATATTCTCACATTATAAATAGATTTAATTTCCTCTATAGAGCATTCTCTGATTCCTAAAAATATAAATTTGCAGTTTGTAATTTTATTAATGATTTCATTTCTTTTTATATTAAAAAACTTTTCTAATTTTAATTCTTTTATAATGCTTATTAAAAGAGGGTAGGTTGAGTAGGATATTGATTTTTGTATTTCTCTTGAGCATAGTATTACTCCGTTTTTTTCAAAACTTTTAGCTATCAATATTCTTGCTATGGATTCGCTTTTTCCGCCTCCACGTCCTCCATAAGCTATTTTCAATCTCTTTTCAGTATTTGCCCATTTTTCAAAAGGTTTTAGTATATCAAATTTTATATTCATAATTTTTGCTCATAATTTATCTTTATTTGATAGATATTCATTTATAAAATAATACCTACATATAAGAATCAAAAATTATAAGTAATTATAAGTAAAGTTAATTTTTGAATTAACTTCACGCACGTTAAACTAAATAAAAAATATAAATAAATTAATAATACAATTTTAATTATGAATAATAATTTTTTATTATTGCTAGCGATAAACTCGCTTAAATGTAGCTGACAACTAAAGTTATCAGCTACTCGTTTATCGCTTCAAAAATTAATAGCATAATTTATAAACTTATATTAGTAATATTAACAATAATAAAAAATAATAATTTATTAACCGTGCGTTGAATAGATTTTAAATCTAATAATAACTTGGGTGGGCAGCTATATTTTCTGTATTAAGCAGTAAGATAAATGATATTATAAATTTAGAATAAGTCAGAAAGCCTATAGGGTGGGATTTAAAATAAATTTTAAAGGTTTTATTTACACTTGCCCGCCCTCTATATTTGTTGCTTGATTAGTTACTTTTGCTTTTATTTTTCTTTTTAATTAAATTAGTTAATATAGCACCCGCCCAAGATTTTTTTAAATTTATAGCGAGTTTACCGCACGATTAAAATTAAGTAGATATATGAAGAAAATAAAAAAATTAAATTTCTACTATATATGTAGCTTAACTAGCGTGCGTTATATATGCCGTACGGTATAAAATTACGCTATATAAAAATATTTTTGATTATAAAAAACTGTATTTTTCAAAAAAAATTACAAAAATTAATACTATCTTTCGGAAGACATAAGAAATTATTTTTTTAATTCTGTTATAATCAGACAATATCTATTGCAAGGAAATATTTTATGAAAAAAGAAAGCATAAATATATCGGATAGAAAGTATAATATAAAGTATTATACTATTTTAGATGAAAAAGCAAAATATCCATATACACTTCCTTCATTAAAGACATTAATATCAAAAGCTAAAGAATGCTATATAGTTTCTAAAGTATCAGGAAATAAATCATATGCTAAGCCTTATAATATCGAAAGAGTGAAAATATCAAAAACAGATGATAATACATTTGTATATAATTTTATAGATATAGGATCAATTAAAGAAGATATAAAAGGCATAATGACAAATTATAAAGATACAATATTATTTTTTGAAATAGGAGTTTTTGCAGATATATACAGTTATTTAAGAAGCCATTTACAATTTGATATAATAAACTGTTTTTCAAATGACGGCGGTATAGATATTTCCGGTATTAAAGATAATATCTTTGATAAACTTCCTATCAAGAAAGATAAACTCATAAAAAGAATGCAGAACTATTATGATGATAATAAGAACTGCATACTTCCTTCTTATAAAGTTCAGGATATTATAGAAGATGGAAAAAAGTCTATCAATAAAGTTCTATATTCTATATATCATCTTCCTGTTCTTGAAAAAATATCTGAACTTGAAAATATGAAGTTAAATTTAAAAGATATAGCAGATATTTTCTTCAGCAATGATAATAAAGAAAATATAAATAAATCTTTAGTAAAGAAGATTACTTTAAATAAAATAAAGCTGATAGAAGAATCTGTTAAGCATTTGAATTATACTGAATTAACAAAAAGGATAGATAATTTTAAATACCTTGAAGAAATTTCTCTATCTAAGATAATAGAACATATATTCTGCTTATATTATGTTTTGCAGCATGATAATGTATTAAGAGATAGTTATATTAGTTCTATTACTACAATATTAGATACAGAAATGGAAGAGTATTTATCATTATCAGAATATTTTTCTAATGATGCTATATATTTTGATAAGATGTTTTATCATTTCGTACAAAGAATAAAATATCTATATATTAAAATGGATATAAATTTTGACTGTTTGTTTATAGGTTTAGAAGAATACAGAGAATATCAATATAATGAAGTGATAAAATTATGCATAGATAAATACAATGAAATGAAAAATGAATTAAAAGAATTATTCTCTGAATTATATTCTGATGATATTGTTAGAATGTACGGAATGCATAATTTAAATCATGAAAATTATTTTGACAATGAAAATAAATTCAAATCTATTTTAAATTACAGACAGCATTATGTTAGTTTAATCATAAGGAATTATGATTTTCTAAAATTCTTATGTTCATTTACAAGTTTTAGAATTGATTATGATATAGTTGAGAGTAAGGAAGAAATTATATTTGCTAATATAGAGAGTAAAAAGTACAGCAATAAAAAAATCTATAATATAGCTTCTATTATAGATGATATAAATACATTTTTCTATATAGCAGAAACTTTATACTTTTTTAATCCTTACAGTGTGAAATATTACAAAGATATACTTAATTCTTTGCATTATTGTGCGGTGAAATTATCTTGTTTGAATTATGAATTATTAAAAGAGTATGTAAACAGTGAGTATATTGAATTTACAAATTATATTGATGAATTCAATTTAATGCTAAAAATTGCTGAAGAACATAAATGCATTGATGATGTTTCAATAAACTCTAATAAAGAAGTAATTGACTTTTTGAAAACTCTCGAAGAATTTAAAAATGTAAAAAGGTATGAGGATATATTTATAAATAATTCTTTCTTTATTTATAATCAGGAAATTGTTTATAGTGAAGAAGATGAAGAAAAATTCAAAAAAATGGAAGAAAAAGAAAGAAAATTCCAAGAGGAAGAAAAAAAGGAGAGAAAAATATTTTTTGACACCAATTATAAAACTATATATAAAGCGGTTATGTATGATATCAAATTAAAAGAATTAGAAGATTTTGAATATGATGAAAAATATTTAGAGGAACATTTTATAAATGCTCTTGAGTATATATACAGAGTATCATACTACAAAGAATATTTGATAATTAATAATGCTGATTTAAGTGATATATCTAAAAAAACAGAAATATTTTTAGATAAAAATAAAAAACTAAAAACAGCTTTTATGGATTTACCAACAGATATAAAAAATGTATAGAAAATAATTGAATTGATAATTAAATGAAGAATAAAAACTTCATTTGTTATAAATAAAAAATATAAAACTATAAGGGGTTATTATGAAACACTTAAAAAAAATTATTTTTGCTTTTGCTATGATAATAGTATTAAACGCTTCAGCTTTTGCTGCAAGCGGATTTGAATTTATACTTAATGTACCTTTCGAACTTAATATAAATTTGCTTCCTCAATATAATATATACCCAACTAAAGAAACAAAAAATGGAACTCACTATTATTCAGGCAATAAAGTAGGATTTGATGCAGGAGTATCTGCTCAAATAGGTTATATGTGGCAGGTAAAAGATAATTTTGGAATAAGTCTTTTGGGTGAAGTAGGATACAGTTTTGACAGCTTATATGCTAATTTTGATAAAGCAAAAATAAAAGATCCAAATAGTAGTATTGGAGAAATTGATGCTCCGAATGCTCAAAAATTAGGAAATGCTTCATTCTATACTCATAATATTAAAATAGGTATACTTCCAAAATTTAATATAAATGCATTTTCTATAGGAATAGGACTTGGTGTTATAATACCTATGGCTATAGAAACTACTTGGAAAGATGAGGCAGTAAAAACAGTATTTAAAGATGCTTCTACAAAATTTATGAATCCTGTAGGTTTTTATGGTAAATTAACTTTTGATTATTCAATATTCTTCACAGAAAAAATAGCTATGAATATAGGATTATACACAGGAGTTGATGCTATTAGTTCTATAAATACAACTATTAATAGCACAACAGGAGCTCATAGTGAAGCATCATTGTTAAGCTATGATATAGGTTTGCAATTAGGATTCAGATTCGGTCCTAAGGCTTTTAATTAATTTTGATTATTTTATTAAATAGGTATGTTTATATTATATTCATACCTATTATATTTATTATAATAATTAGGAGAATAAAAATGAGAAAAAGAATTTTATCAATTATTTCAGGCTTAATTTTAATAAGTCTATTCGCAGTAAGCTGCAGTGATAAGAAAGGTACAGACCCTACAACTACACCAAATAAAGGAATACAAATTTATCAGGGAAATTGGCAAGTTGATGGTAAGGATGATGCCCAAAATACTATAAGCGGAACTATTAATATAGATGCAAATGGAACTATAACAGGAAATATACAAGGACTTATTGATCCAAGTATGCCTATCACTAAAGATAAAATAACAGATAAAGGCAATGAAGTTTATGAAATTATTATGTACGAACAAGAAGGATTTAAACAAGTTTTTGAATGTATATTTACTTCTGATAAAGCTGCTACATGGAAAATTAAACAAACTGGATCACAAGTTCCTGGAGGATCTGCAGTTGCTGGGCAGGGAACTTTAGCTAAACAATAAAACTCATTGTCTTTTAATTAAAGATTAATCATAAAACCTCATGCTTTTTTAAGTATGAGGTTTTTAATATTCATATACTAAAATAATTATGTACTGTCAATCTTTTATTGTTATTTTCAAACATCAAAAGAACTAAGTTGCAGAGTGGTGAGGCTAGTCACAACAAATAACCTAAATTTAAAATTGTGTTTTTGACAAATTGAAAATCTTTAGTATATACATAAATAATTATATTTTGTAAATTTTGAGTTATTTATGAATGTAATTTTTATTTATTAATAAAATAAAATATTATTAAGTTTTCTTTAAAATATACTGAAAATTTTTAAGTTTAT
>NZ_CALXYQ010000055.1 GCF_944393015.1 uncultured Brachyspira sp. | reverse complement strand
TTGCCAAAAGACAATAAGCGGGAATGAGTTTAAAAACGCTCGCCGCGTGGCTTCCCGCACCGCATAACCAAACATTTAAGATAGTCCACTATAGGTGCGGCTGATTACCCACTAATTACCCAAACTTATGTACTGTCAAAATTAGCCTTAAATATTTTGTGAATGAGTTTAAAAACTAAACTTAAAAAAAATTTACAAGGAGTTCTTTATGAACAAAAGTTTTCGTCCCCCGACCAACGGGAGCACAGCGTGCAGACCGTAGGAAGCCTACTTGGTGCCGAAGGCACACAGCGTGCAGACCGAAGGAAGTACCCTTGCGGTATTTCGGGGAATGAGTTTAAAAACTATCAATTTATTAGATACCGTAAAATCTGAATTAAATTCTCAAGTTTTCGTCCCCTTTCGGTGAATGAGTTTAAAAACTATAATGAAAGAGTCGATGGAAATATTAGTAAAGCATTAAAGTTTTCGTCCCCTTTCGGGGAATGAGTTTAAAAACAAGAAAGCGAACTAGTTACAGCGAGGTAATAAATGGAAAGTTTTCGTCCCCTTTCGGGGAATGAGTTTAAAAACCGTAATTTTTTCTTAAATTTTTTGTAAAAATTTAGTAATATTATTTTACAATACGAGATTTTTAAACTAGTTTCTTCTTCTATATGTTTTTAAACTCATTGTGTAATTATCAATCTTGTTTGTAAATTCGCTTTACTTTCGCCCGGGTATGTAATTATCAAGTCATTTTCTATGTAATTATCAAAAAATAACACTCTCGTGCGAAATGGATATGTCAAAGAACTGATGCATATATGATAGTACATTTTTTACTATTTTTCAACTATTTTATAAATTAAATAATTTTATAACAAACTTTATAAACTATCTTTGAAATAAAAACATTATTTGACAATAATATTTTTGCATTGTATCATTAAACAAAATTATATTAAATAAGGAATTATTATGTCTTCTTTAAATACTCAAATAAGAAAAGATATAGTAAGTATGGTTTATAATGCCAATTCTGGACATATAGGCGGTTCTTTATCATTGGTAGAAATAATGCATACTTTATATTTTAAGATTATGAATATTGATCCTAAAAATCCAAAAATGGATGGCAGGGATATATTTATTATGTCTAAAGGACATGCTTCTGCAGTGCTTTATTCTACATTAGCACATAGAGGATTTTTCCCAACAGAGGAGCTTTTAACTTATAGAAAATTAGGTTCAAGACTTCAAGGTCACCCTTCCAGAAAGAATTTAGAATGTATCGAAGCTTCTACAGGTTCTTTAGGACAAGGTGTTTGTATAGCTTTAGGTGTTGCTTTAGGGTATAAATTAGATAAAAAAGATGCTAAAGTTTTTGTTATAGCTGGAGATGGAGAGTCTCAGGAAGGTAGTTTCTGGGAATCTGCTATGGCTGCTGCTAATTATAAACTTGATAATTATACTCTTATTATAGACCATAACGGATTGCAGATAGATGGTAAGAATGATGAAGTTATGAGTTTAGGTGATTTAGAAGCTAAGATGAAAGCATTCGGTTTTGAAACATTCGTTGTTGATGGACATAATGAAAAAGAACTTGAAGAAGTATTTGGTAAAAAAGTATCTGGTAAGCCTAAATGTGTAATTGCTCAAACAGTTAAAGGTAAAGGAGTATCATTTATGGAAAATGCTGTGGGATGGCATGGAAAAGCTCCTAATAAAGAAGAATATGAAAAGGCTATGGAAGAGTTGAATAAACTTGATTAATGAAAATTTTTATAGAATTTAAAATATTTAAGTTATAAAATATTAAGGAATAATTACTATGGAAAAAAAGGCAATAAGAAATGCTTATGGCGAGGCTTTGAAACGCCTTGGAGAAATAAATAAAAATGTTGTAGTTTTGGATGCTGATTTATCAGGTTCTACTATGACAAAACTTTTTAAATCTGCTTTTCCTGATAGATTTTTTAATATGGGAATAGCCGAACAAAATTTGATGGGAGCAGCTGCAGGACTTGCTATTGAAGGTAAAATACCTTTTGCTTCAACTTTTGCTATGTTTGGAGCAGGAAGAGGTTTTGAAATTATCAGAAACTCTATTTGCTATCCTAAATTAAATGTTAAAGTTGCAGTTACTCATGCTGGTATATCAGTTGGTGAAGACGGTGCTAGCCATCAAAGTATTGAAGATATAGCTTTAATGCGTTCTGTACCAAATATGACAGTTATTGTACCTTGTGATGCTATTGAGGCTGAAAAGGCTGTATTTGCTGCTGCTGAATTTGACGGTCCATGCTATTTAAGAATGGCAAGACCTAATACTAGTATAGTAACAAATCAGGATACTCCTTTCAAAATAGGAAAAGCTAATGTACTTAGAGAAGGTAAAGATGTATGTATATTTGCCTGCGGAATAGTTGTGTCAGAGGCTTTAGAGGCTGCTCAAATGGCCGAAAAAGATGGAATATCTGTAACTGTTGTTGATGTTCATACTATAAAGCCTATAGACAGAGAAATTGTTGTTGAGATGGCTAAGAAACATAAAAAACTTATTAGTGTTGAAGAGCATTCTATAATAGGAGGACTTGGTTCTGCTATATCTGAAGTTTTAACGGATGAATATCCTGCTAAACTTATAAGAGTTGGTATAAAAGATACTTTCGGTGAATCAGGAACAGTTGAAGAACTTATTAATAAATATGGTCTTAATGCAAAGGCTATATATGATATTATTAAATAATTAGTAATTTGATTGCATAATAAAAAGGAGAGTATTTTTTATACCCTCCTTTTTTATATGTTATAACATTATTTTAAATTGAATTTAAACATTTCTTTCAACTTATTTCTGCATCCCCCGCATTCTGTTCCTGCTTTGGTATGTTTTACAAGTTCTTTTAATGTTTTTATGCCGTATTCTTTTTCTAAAGATTTTATCTCTTCAAGAGAAAGCTCTTTACATTTGCATATAAAATCATTATTTGACAATTTATATATCTCCGATTTTATTATTGATTTTTTATACTTAATATTTTTCCTGTTTTTTTGTATTCTTCCAATAAGTCTTTGATATCTCCTCTGCAGCTCCAGCAGGTAATTCCGGCTTTTGTATGATGCATAACTTCTTCTAATGTTGTATAGTTATTTTCTTTGATTGCATCAATAACTTCTTTATATTTTATATTTTTACAAAAGCATATAGTGCTATTTAAATTCTTTTCAAACATAAATTTTCTCCCATATTAATAATTGATTTATTTTAACAATATTAGTAAATAAAATCAATACATCTTTATCTGTATAATTTTATATTTTAAAGAATTTACCAAAAGCAAACCATAATTGTAATGTTATTATTCCATATAGTATTAAAGCCATTCCAAGTACTACGCTAACATAAACAGCACCAAGTATAGGGTTGAAAGTTAAAATTATTCCTGCGATCAAAGTAAGTATTCCGCTGAACATAGAAAGTCCCCATTGATTATATCCGAACTTTTTAAGTTCAATAGAAGAAGATATAGCAACAACTCCTCTTACTATTACAAAGAAAGCAGCCATATACGGTACAAATGCACCGCTTATTTGTAGATTAGAAATAATTATAATACCGCATATCGTTGATACTATACCATCCAATAAAATTAAAGTAGAACCTGATTTATCTCTTAAACTAAAGTAATAGAATATAGCACTTATTCCTGAGAATATTGTCAAAAATCCTATTATATAAGCTAACATCAAAACAGTTTCTATTGGATTAAATAATGTAGCTATTCCTGATATTATTAATAGAATGCCAAAAATGAGCCATAGAACTCTTCCTAATTTTCCCATATAAAAAACTCCTTTATTTGATAAATATTAATTTATATATGATAATAAAATGTATAAAAAAATCAATATAAAAATCTGTAGTATTTTTAAATTAATTTTTTATTGAAATTATTTTAATGTTAATTGTTCCGATAATATTTGCAAATGGATAATAATGAAGAATTAGAGATAGTGCATACACCTGTTATGCTTAAAGAAGTTTTGAGCTTCATACCAGAGAATGCAAAAATAGTTGTTGATGCCACATTAGGTGAGGGCGGACATACTAAGGCAATGCTTGATTTAAATCTTGAAGTTCATAGTTTTGAAAGAGATTCAGCCATTCTTGAAATAGCTAAAAAAAGACTTAAAAATTATGACAAGTTCCATTACTATAATAATACTTATGATAAGATGATTGAAGAGCTTGATGATAGTATAATTGGAAATGTCGATTTTATGCTTTATGACTTGGGTGTGTCTTTATTTCATTTCAAAAAAGCTGAAAGAGGTTTTTCTTTTAAAGATAATGTAAGACTTGATATGAGGCTTGGACTCAATGAAAAAAGTGCTTATGATGTTATAAATGGATATAGCGAAGAAGAATTGGAGAGAATATTCAGAGAGTACGGAGAAATGAACAATGCCAGAAAAATGGCTAATATTATAATAAAAGAGAGAAACAGAAGAAAAATAGAAACTTCAAGAGAATTAGAAAATATAATATTTCATAATACTGATAAATCTCAAAGATACGGAAAAATTCACCCAGCAACTTTAGTTTTTCAGGCTATAAGAATAGAAGTTAATGATGAGCTTAATATACTTGAAAAATCAATATTGAATATACCTTCTATACTTAAACCAAGCGGGGTAGTTGTAGTAATGAGCTATCATTCTTTAGAAGATAGGATAATAAAGAGATTTTTTAAAGAAAATGAGAAAACTAAGAATAAAGACGGCATATTTAAACTTCTAAATAATAAAGTAAAACTTCCGACAAATGAAGAAATAAAATCTAATCCTGCTAGCAGAAGTGCTAAGATGAGAATAGCTCAAAAGCTGTAATTTTGGAGATAAATATGAATGAAAATAAGCAAAATATAGATAAAAACGAAAAGAAAACTTATTCTATAGGTTCGCTTTTTATAGTTATGATCTTATTTGTTATAGTGATAAGTATTTTTACATTTGCTAGGAATGTTAAGGCTAATGAAATACTCATAGAATTATCAAAATTAGATAATGAAATAGAACGTTTAGAAAAAGAGGTTAAAGTTCTTAGTGCAGAGGAAGCAGAATATTCATCTCCTAATAGATTTATAGAAACAGCTATAATAAATGGATTTACTTCTGTAAGCGGCGATAAAAATGATATACTTTATCTAAAAATAGAAGATCAAAATAATAACAATCAATAATTATTTGTAGAATCTGTTCTCTTTTTTTCTATCTGTGCTATTAAAGCTTTATCTAATTCTTTAGCACTATTATATCCCATCTGTTTCAATCTGTAATTTTTAGCAGCAGTTTCTATAAGTATGCATACATTTCTTCCAGAACGAACAGGTATTTTTTGATAAGGTACTTCGGTATTTAATATAGTATAAGTTTTATCGATTAATCCCATTCTGTCATATTGTTCATTATCTTTCCAATGTTCAAGTTCTATTATTAAATCAAGTCTTTTTTTATCTCTGATAGCACTCATACCTGAAAGTCTGCTTATATCTACTACTCCAATTCCGCGTACTTCCATATTATGTTTTATATATTCATTTTTTCTTCCGATTATTCTGCCGTCTTTTAATTTTTTGAATTCAACTGTATCATCGGATATAAGTCTATGTCCTTTTGATATAAGCTCTAAAGTAGCTTCACTTTTTCCGACTCCGCTTTTACCTAGAATTAAAACACCTACACCGAAAACTTCTACCAGTCCGCCATGTATAGTGAAAGATTCAACAAATTCTTCTTCTATTAAGGATTCTATACCTCTAATCATATCAGATGTTTTTAATTCGCTTATTACTACACATATATTATTTTTCTTAGCTATTTCTATGAATGATTCAGGAGGAGTTATATTGTAGGTAAATATGCATATAGGTATCTTATAACTAAGCATTTCTTCAAATACATCTATTTTATTTTCTTCGTTTAAAGTGATGATATAATTAGCTTCACCCTTTCCTAATATTTGTATTCTTTCGTATGCAAAATCTTTGAAATATTTAAACAAAGCCATACCAGGTCTATTTATATCATAACCTAGTATGTCATTTTCCATTCCTATAAGACCTGTTAAACGTCTTATTTTGAGAGTATTATTTCTTAATTCATTAAGTTCTAAGAATTTAGATACGCTTATTTTAGGCATTATATTTTCATTTCCTCTTTAGCAATGAGTTCCATAATCTCTTCAGGTTTTTCAACATTTATAAGTTTTTCCAAGAAATGAGGATTGTCTCTTAATATTTTAGCTATTGCAGTAAGTACTTTTAAATTTTCACTTGCTGAAGTTTTTGGGGCTAGAAGCATAAAAACTGCAAATACTTTTTTCTTATCTACAGATTTATAATTGATACCGTTTTTAATAGTTGCCACACTAAGTACAATACTTTTTACAGCATCTGTTTTAGCATGAGGTATTGCTATACCATTACCAACACCGGTACTCATTAATTGTTCTCTAGCCATAATAGCATGTTCAGCATCATCTTTACTGACAAGTAATTTACATTCATCTAATCGCTCAACCATTTTAGAGAGAAGACGCTCTTTGTCAGTTTCCTGAACATCTATCATTATAGAATCTTTATTTATGTAATCCATTAAACTCATTATCAAACCCTCCAAAATGGTTAATTATATAATAAATATATTAAATATCAAACATTCTTATTAGAACAAATGAATTATCAGATTCTTTATATAAAGCCTCTGCTTGTTCTGTTATGCTGCTTATATAAACAACAAATTTTTTATCAGTGTTTTCTGTAAGATAATTTACAGCTTCACTTACATTGTATTCTTTTATCAAATAGTTTTCGCTTTTACTTGCATCTATATGATTATCAGGAGTTACACTCACTTCATCAATGTTCCAATATTCTTCATCTTTATTGTATACTTCAAGTACTTTATTATCATTGCCTTTAAACAAGAATACAGGGAATTTTCCTATTTTTATGCTGAATAAATCTTCACCTTGTTTAATAGGTAAATAAGCCATATAAGGTTTTTTATCGCTATTAAAGTGTAATACAGCATCAAGCTCATCTAAAGGTTTTTCGTATATTCCTACAGAATTGATTGAATAAGCATCATCATCTTCTTCTGTCTGTACTGATTTATCTACAACAGCTCTTTGACTTCTGTCTATATTTCTTTCTTTTGATTTTCTTATTTCTCTTTCTATCTTTTGAAACATAGCATCTATTGCTACATATAAATCTTTTTCTTTTTCTTTATCATGAAATACTTTTTTACCGAAAGCTATAGTGCCTTGTACAGTATATTCACCATGCATATAGTCGCAGATAATATTGGCGTCTATTATTCTATCAGCATGTATTTTTATATTTTGCATCTTATTTGCTATATGTTCTCTAACATTTTTAGTGATTCTTACGTTCTTTCCAATGATATTTTGATGCATAAAATCTCCTTTTGTTTTATCTGTTTCTTGATGAAAAAATATTCATACTTTTTCTATATTTAGCTACGGTTCTTCTTGAAATATCAATACCTTCGCTTTTAAGTATGAGTCTGATTTTTTCATCGCTTAGTTTTGCCTGAGAGTTTTCTATAATTCTTTTTATAATTTCTTTAACACCTCTAGAACCAAGCCCGCCATTTACGGCCCTAGAGAAAAAATATTTTATAGAAAATGTACCCCAAACAGTGTTAAGATACTTGCCATTAGCTATTCTGCTTATAGTGGATTCGCTTAAATTCACCTCTAAAGACATATCTTTCAAAGTTAATGGCTTCATAAACTCTTTTCCATACTCAAAGAAATTTATCTGAAATTTAAGCAGAGCTTCGCCTATTTTTAATAAAGTTTTTTTTCTATCATTAGATGCATTTATAAGGCTTTCAGCTTCTTTCTTTTTTTCTTTTAAGAAGTTTATGTTATCTTTACTTTCCTCTCTATCTAATAGTTTAATATATTTTTTGCTAATTTTCAAGTGTGGGATAAAAGTTTCATCTGTTTTTACAATCCAATTTTCATTTTCTTTAAAAATAAATAATTCAGGTACTATATATTTAACAGATGATGTATCATATTCTCTGGCAGGATAGGGTTCTAATGTTTGTATTAATTTCAAAGCCTTTAGTACGGTATTCACTTCTATATTCAAATTTAAAGCTATTTTATCATAATTTTTTTTTGATAATTCATCTAAATAATTTTCTACAATGTTTATTGCTATATCATATATATCTTTGTCATCAGCTTCTTTTTTTTTCATCTTTAATTGTATGGAAAGACATTCATTAATATTTTTAGCGGCAACTCCATAAGGATCAAATGTTTTTATTATAGAAATTATTTTATCTATTTCCTTTATATCTGTATTTAATATATTTGATATCTCTCCGCTTTCAATGGTTAAATATCCGTCTTCATTTATAAAACTGCATATTTGTTCTGCAAGCTCTATTTCTTTTTTATCATCAAATGTAATGTCTATTTGACTTTTTAAATGTGAAAATAAACTTTCTTTATTATTTTCTACTGTGTTTTCTATTATAGAATTAATATCGCTTGATGCTTTTGAAGAAGAAGAGTTTGAATAATTATCATTGAAATCATATTCTAAAAACGGATTTTCTTCCATTGCTTTTTGTATTTTTTCTTTAAGCTCTATAGCAGGCAATGCTATAACATCAAGCCATACTCTAGTTTGATAATTGAGTCTTAAATCATTTTTTATTGCAGTTCTTATAGAAGTATTTGCTGATAAAGAATTATTAATCATAAAAACCTAAAGATAAATAATAAATCATTGTACTGATAAATCTTCTTTCTATATCAAAAGGAGAAATCACTCTTCCGAATTTATTATATTTTTCTAATTCATAAAATTTTATACTATCTATTATCATGTCTTCATCAGATATACTGCAGTTAATTTCGCATATTATTTTTAAAACATTATCTGCCATATAGTAAGATACATATTCATCAAAATATTCTGTTTTCATATCCAATTCTTTGGATAATTTTTCCATATATTCTAATGATAATTTCTGTCCTTTTAGAGAGATTATAGAATCATTTTCTACATCATTATCATTTAATATATATCTTTTTATTTTAATTTGTTCTATAGGCTGATTTATTTCATATAGCTCTAATTGATAAGTCCAAACTTTTTGATAATCTTCATCTTGATCAATTGGGTGATATAAACTTATATAATATTTTATATTTTTAGGAAGCTCGTATAAATCTTCATCTATAGAAATTAAAGAACCATCCTCCATATATCTGAAGCATTCTATTAAATGACCATCTTCATCATATATTCCCCAAACAAATGCAAGAGTAAAATACTGCATAACCGGATTCTCTACAAATACTTCAAAAAAAGTTTCATAATCCCATTTTCTTGCATTAAACATTACTTTTCTAAGCTTATCTGTCTGATATGATATTATAGCTTTTAATGAATTTCTTATATGTATTAAATCTTTTTTTGCTTCTATTACTTTTCTTTCATCATCGCCTTCTACAGCATCAGGAAGTTCTTTCAATATTTTATGATTTTCATTATCTATTATTTCTAAATATGAATCGCTTAATAATTGAAGTGTAAATTGCTGCTTTCCATAATTGATAATTTTATTTCTCTCTACATTAAAACCTAAATTAGGAAGAACTTTATCAAATAAATTATCAACAGGTATATTTAAACATTCTGCTGCCTTTTCAAAAGAACCTATAGCTGCATTTTTTACTACTTTATTATTAGAAGTATATATAATATTATTGATTATCATCAAGGCAAATTTTTCGCCGTTCATTGCTATTGCAGGTATTATATATGCTGCTAAAGATGATTGAAAGTTCTCCTGCCAATATTCTATTTTATCATATAAATTTACTATTTGACTATAGTCAGCATAAATACAATAAGGCAGAATAATATTCTTTTTGCTTTCTTCACAATTATTATCAGTCCAATATTTATATACGTTTTCAAATGTGCTTCTTATAGAATTCATATCAAATAAATCTATCATTCTGTCTATATCTTTTATTCTATAAGGTTCTTTAAGAAACATATATTCTAAGAGTATATACTTAATAACTTTTACAGGAACTTTAATATTTTTGTCATTTCTTAAAACTGCATCGGATATTAAAGATTCATCTATAAAGTCAATTAAATGTTCGTAACTTTCTTCATAATAATCATCTATATACTGATTTATATCATCTAAAGTTTTGAATTTAAATCCTTTTCTTCTGTAATTCCATTTTTTTATTATCTTTTTCAATTCAAACTGCACATCTTCTCTATAGGCATGTATACTATTTTCAACATAAGCTCTGGAATTGTATTCATCTTCTTCTATCAAACTTAAGGCACAGTTTATTATATCTTTATTTTTTAAATGCAGCACATAGCAAATAGCAGAATAGTTTGTGAATCCTGCTTTGTCTTTTTTGTATAGAAGTTCTAAGAAATCTATTAGAGCATAACTTTTATATGAAGCTGCTTTCAAAAATGTTTTATCATGGAACATTTCTACTGTATAATCAGCATTTTTAGTAACTAGTTTTAATATATATTTAGTGCTGAAAATATAAATAGGGTAGGTGTATAGATATGTTATTATTAAATCTTTCAAATCTAAATCATACCCTTGTAAATAATCCAATATCTCTTTTAATTTTATATTGTAAAATTCTTTTCTGTCTTTAATCATCAATGGTATAGCTAAATTATAAGGCAATGATTTTAGTAAAGCACGTACAATTTTTCTTGCTTTTTCATTATAATCATACATAAGAACTACGATTTTTGTCGTAAATATTAATTCATTGCTGAGATTAACAGACAAATCATATTTATCTATATTTTCATTTTCTAATAATTCAAATATATTATCAGATTTTATATCATATATTTTTTCTAATTCTTTTTTAATGTTTTCTATGAAATATTCTATGCTGTTATCAAGCACTGTAACATCAGCATTATCATCTTTGGCATTCAGAAGAACACAATTTAATACTGATTTCATTTCTATAATGTATGGTATTTCAACTTTTTTTAATATATCATAAAGTTTATAAAATGATTCTTTATCTTTGCTATATAAATTCTTTATTCCTTCAAATACTTTATTTGAATTAATTGATAAATTTGTATCCAAATATTTTACAAGAAAGATAAAATATTTTGGTATATTAAAATCTACAAGATCATGTATAAAATCATCAAAACTTTTATTTTTAAATTTTTCACTATAATTCTTTCTTGTTAGGAAAAATAATTTTATCATATATGCTAAGCTGATAAATAAATTCTCATTTCCGCTAAGCATATTATTTTCTATTAATTCTTTGAATCTTTTTGATATATTATCATCTATATTTACAATAATAAAAAGAGAAATTATAGAATCTAAATAATTTACTTTTTGTGAATATTCTAATATAGCAGATATTTTACTATAATCTCCAAAATATATCTTTATAGTTAAAGCCATCAATGGAATTAATATATTATCTCCATATTCATTTATAATATCATCTATATTTGATGAGCATATATTTTCCATATATTCATTAGTTTCTTTTGGAAAATATTTTTCAGCATAATAATAATAAATGAGTATATTAATTTTAGCATTCATTATTTCATTTGAAATAGGATTTACATTGTATGAATATTTTTTATAATCTCTGTTCCAATCATTTATTTTTTTTATAGAGATGCATTTTAATAATGCATCTTTTATACTCATACCGGATATTATATTAATGACAAGCATTTCAAAAATATATATGTTTTCTATTTTTTGCATAGATATAACTTTGAATAATCTAATTAAACTTTCATTTTGCTTATCATTGGCATATAGCTCTAACAGATTTGAATATATTGAACGATTATTTGAAATAGTCAGGTTTGTTTCTTCAGTATCGAAATTTATATTATCATTTTCATTATTGACATATTTTTTTATATCATCTTTATACGGATGATTTTTAAAAATATCATCTATATAACTATCTATAATACTCATAAGAAATAACCCTAAAAATATAATAGATACTATACCATATTTTGAAAAAAAAATGAATAATAAAAATATAATAAATTAATCTATTATAAATACAACTTTACAATTTTTTATAGCATTTTTTAGGTTAGGACTGCTCATAATTATACTTGCATCCTCATTTCCTATAACTAAATCGCTTGAAAGTCTGCCTCTGGATCTCCATGCTACAATATTATAAGGTTTTTTTCCTATTGTATTTGTCATATTCTGATTAGTAAGGAAAGAATTAGTAGAATATGTAATATATCCATTTGTAGAGGCAATGTTTTTATTTATATAAGCTAAACTATATATTTCATTACCATCTTCATCATATACTGTAGGAAATAATGAAGGCTTAAAACCTATACCTCTGGCATCTATAACAAGACTGTCATAATCTGTACCGGCATCAAAATATGTTACTATAGGTTCAGGTTTATATATATGTATGTTGTTTATTAAATCTGACATAAGATTATTTGTTATTATATCTAATGCCATAAGTACTTTAACACTTGTTCTTGTAGGGTATGATATACCAACTAATCTAGCATTATTTATAGAATTTACTACTTTTTCTTTCAATAATCTATTTTCTTCTATTATGCTGTATATATTATCTTCACTGTCTATAGGTATATTTCCTAATGTGTCATATAAAGTTTTCATAGTTTCTTCTTCAGCCTGCTGCTGCAATATTAATAATGCTTCAGGGTGTAAGCGAGTATCTGTAACAAAATCAGCTGTTGCATCCGCATATATTGTATATGTAGTATAGTCAACTCTTCCTTCACCTATATTAACTAATATATTATTATTAGTTAAAGACAGATATTGAGGAAAAAGAAGCATATTTATAGTAATAAATAGTAAAATAACCTTGATATTCATATAAACTCCAATATACTGTAAATATTCTCGGTTTATAAAAAAAATACTTAAAGGTATTTTTTGTCAGTTATCTCCTTTTTTCTAATTTTTGAAGATAATTTGATACATTTATATAGCCATTATATTTCATAACTTCATAAGGTTTCAAACCTATTGAGTTAACATCCGTATAATTCATATCATTATAAATAAGGTACCTTGCTATATCTATTTTTGTGGCATAAAACATAGCGTTCTGACCCCAATCATCTTTTTCATTAATATCAACTTTTAAATCTTCTACTAAATACTTTATTAATAAAAGATGTTCATTTTCAACGGCATACATAAGAATAGTTTTTCCTAATATATCTTTTTTATTAATATCTGCACCGCTCTTTATTAGAAGTTTTACTGAATATAAATCTCCGTATTCGCATGCATAATGTAATGCTGTTTTACTATTGTTATCAGCAGTATTTATATCAGCATTATTATTTATAAGAAGATTCATTATATATGGATAATGTGCGGAAAGTATTAAAGCATTTTCTCCATTAGCATTAGTTATAGATATATCAGCTTTTTTTTCTACTAAATAATCAGCTAAATCATAATACCCTATAGCTACAGCTTCCATAAGAAGAGTATTGCCATTTTTATTTACAGCGTTTATATCTCCATTATTATCCAAATATTTGTTTATTCTTTCTATAATATCAGATAATTCATTTTGATGATTTATATAATCGAATATAGTTGGCTTTTTTGGAATATTGGAATACTCTATATTTTCATAAGTTTCATAATCTGCTGCATCTATTATATTGTCGAATGAATTAGGCATTAGACATTTGCATATTATTAACATTAAAATAAAATATTTCTTCAATAGTAGACTCCTATTAATAAAAATTATTTTAATTATTTTCAATTTTTTCTAATTCGCTGAGCATAAACTCCAAATCGGATATAACTTTATCTTCCTCTTTTTGATTCCTTAAAATATAAGCAGGGTGGTAAGTTGCTATTACAGGCACATCTTTTCCATTATTATTGTAGTAATGCACTTTATTTCTAGCTTTTCCAAAAGGTGTTTTCAAATCAAAATCTATTAAATTACCAAAACCATGACGTCCTAATGCACATATTATTTTAGGATTAAGTATTTTTAACTGATTTACAAAATAATCTCTGCAATTAGCTTTTTCTTCAGGCAAAGGGTCTCTATTTTCAGGAGGACGGCATTTCAAAGCATTCATAATATAGTATTTTTTATTATTGATATTCATTCTTTCAATCCATTTATCCAATAATTTTCCGCCTCTGCCAACAAATGGAAGTCCTTGTTTATCCTCGTCAGCTCCAGGTGCCTCTCCGACAAACACTATATCAGGTTCTTCATCTCCTCTGCCGAATACTACATTTAATCTGCTATTACATAAAGCCTCACATTTCATACATTTTTCTACTTCACTGTATATCTTTTTTAATTCTTCATTATGTATTTCTTTCATTGATTCTATGCCTTTATCATTAATATCTTTTTTTTCTTTTTTTACTGCTTTCACTGCTTTTTTTAGATTTCTTAATATTATTTTTTTATTATGCTGAGAGCAAACTACATTTGAGAATTTTATTTTATTCTGCTGTAAAAAATAGTTTTCTATTTTGTTCATATTAATAAATCCTAAATATCATTTTTAAAACATTATTTGTATTATACAATAAAATGGAATTTATTAAAAATTTTTTTATTTATTAATTAACTTATAAACTGATTATGTATATATACTAAAGATTTCTTATTTTTAATAATTTTATGAATTTCTATATTAGACTTCAAATTTAACTATGCATATTGCCTAATAGATAGTATAAAAAATATTATGTATTTTTTATTTTTATTATAGGTTTTCTATTTCTTATTTATATTCATAAAAAAATTATTCGCTCGCTCTGCGTACCTTCGGTAAAGGGTATGCTAAATAAATTTAGCATACGCTCATAATTTTTTTATTCTTATTTATACATAAAAAACTTGTTCGTAAATAGCTCCTGCCATTCTTACGAATGTCAGGCACTCACAAGTTTTTTATTTCTTGTATACTCAAGCCTGTTAATTCACTGATAAGATTTAAATCCATATCTCTAGCTTTCATATTTTTTGCCATAGATATTGCTTTATTTTTTTCGCCTTGTTCTATTCCTTCTTTAAGACCTTCTTCTCTTCCTTTTATTCTTTCTTCATTTAATGCCAATATATCAAAATAATTCTTCTCATATTCTGAATAATTTTCAAATAAATCTTTTGTATTTACAAATTTATTATATTCATCATAAACTTCTTTCATTATAGGGTTTTTTTTAACTAACATTTCCATAATTTCCTCCATTTTTTCTCTTTTTTCTTTAATTGTTAGAAAATAAAACCAAGCATATAATTCATCTGTCAATTTAGAATTTGAAGATAAATATTTAGGAAGTTCTAGAAAATGCATTTCTAGATGATTAGTTAGTATGTGATTTGTTTCAAGTTCTTTAATGACATAACAGCTATGTTCTTTGTTTATATCTTTTAACAAATTAAAGTCTAATATATTAATTACTATTACCTGTTTCAAATCATTATATTTTTCATTATTTCTTAAATTAGATATATAGCCTTTAGCCCAATAGTATAAACTTCTATAAACAAAAGATTGATTTCCAACTCTTTGTATTTCTATTAACACAGTTTCACCGCTCTTAGTAATTGCTCTTACATCAACTATGGATTGTTTATCATTAACTGTTTCTTTCAGATTAAAAGTATTAAGTACTTTCACTTCCTCAAAAGGCTCTTGATTGTAATCAGTTCTTACTGCATTAATTAAATTTAATAAAATATGTTCATGTCCTTCTTTGGCAAACATATAACGCATAAAATAGTCATTCAAAACATTAATACTTCTCATAACTTTATTATACTAAATTAATTATAAATGTAAAGATTTTTATTGTTATATGAAATTATTTAATCATTTAAATTTTTATTTAAATGATTTTCATTTATTATTGACTTAATAATTAATATCTATATACTATTAAAAAATAATTATTAAGGCAGATAAAATGGATTACAAAAAATTAAATGATATTATAGTTTCTATGAGAAGAGATCTGCATCAAATTCCTGAAGTTGGTACAGAACTTCCTCAGACAAAAAATTACGTTATAAATAAATTAAAAGAATTAGGACTTTCTTATAAAGAATCTTCACTTGACAGCGGATTAGTTTGCGATATAGGAAGTGGCGATAATGTGGTTGCTATAAGAGCCGATATGGACGCTTTACCTATACAGGAAGAAACAGGATGCGAATACGCTTCTAAAAATGGTAATATGCATGCATGCGGACATGATGCACATACTGCATGTCTTTTAGGTGCTGCTCATTATTTAAAAGAAAATGAATCAAGATTAAAAGGAAAAGTAAGATTAGTATTTCAGGCTGCAGAAGAATTGGCAGTAGGTGCACATAATATGCTTAATTCCGGACTTCTTGAAGGAGTTAAAGCTATAGTAGGTACTCATATAGGCACATTGTCTGCTGATACGCCAAGCGGAGAGTTTATATTGAAGGAAGGTCCTTTAATGGCTTCTAATGACAGAGTATTTATTAAAGTTATAGGAAAAGGTGCACATGGAGCATATCCTCATCTTTCTATTGATCCTATGCTTACAGCAAGCCAAATAGTGCAGGGTATTTATAATATAAAAAGCAGAGAGATACTTGCAACAGATCTTGTTATAATATCTATATGTATGCTGCATGGAGGAACTCAGTATAATGTAATACCTACTGAAGTAAATATTGAAGGTACTTTCAGAACTTTCAGCGAAGAGAATAGAGCATTTATAACAGAGAGAATAAAAGAGGTGGCAGAATCTATTGCAGCAGCTAACAGAGCTAAGGCTGAAGTTGTTATAAAAAGAAGAGGGGCACCTGTTGTTAATAATGCAAAAATATATGAGCAGTTAAATGAAGTTTGTAATGATCTTGGATTTAAAAAAGCATCTCATTATAGTTTATCAATGGCAGGTGAAGATTTTGCTGATTATTTAGAGAAGATTGACGGAGCTTTTATATTATTTTCTACTATGACAGAAAAGAATATACCTCATCATAATAGTAAATTTGAGATAGATGAATCAAAATTATATCAGCCTCCTGTTTTGATGAGCGAATGGGCTATTAAATATTTAGAAAACAATAAATGATAATAAAATTTGATTAATTAAAAAAATATTATTTTTAATTTATACTAAAATTTTTTAAGTTTATCAATTTTTTGTTGTTCTTTTTCCCGCCGCAAAAAGAACCAAAAAGTGCGAATATAAAATTAGTGTTAAATCATACTAATTATATTTTACATGTAAGATAAATTACTAAATTTAAGTCAAAAATGCAGCCTTTTTGCTTCTTTGTGGCAACAAAAGAAGTGGGGTTTGGGGCAAAGCCCCAAATATAAAACCAAAACATAAATTTATTTTTGACAAAGTATATTTGTTTAGGTATATACTGAAACAATTACATTTTGTCAATTTTGACTTATTTATGAATATAATTTTAATTTTATTAATAGTATAAAATATTGTTAAGTTTTCTTTAAAAATAAAATAAAAATTATATTCTGACTACATCTTGTCGCAGGCATGCAGAACGAAGATGAACTTCTTCAAATGCAGTCTTTTTGGTTCTCGCCGCAGGCGGGCTTCGCCTGTGACATACCTAAAGGTACTTCCTTCGGTCGCAAAAGAACTGGGGGTGTGGGGGCTAGTCCCCACAAATAACCTAAATTTAAAAGTATGTTTTTAACAAACTTAAAAATTTTTAGTATATAAAAAATATTGGGATTATACTGTGAACTATAATGAAAAACATTTAAAAAATATAGATGAAGCTTTAGTAAAGGCAGAACTTCTTTATGACAAGTGTATTTGCTGCGGACATATATGTAATGTTAATCGCAATAAAAACAAAATAGGAAGATGCAAAATTTTTGAAGATACCAATCATATAAAAACCGCATCCCATACTTTGCATTTCGGTGAAGAGCCTATGCTTGTAGGTGAAGGCGGAAGCGGTACGGTATTTTTTTCAAGCTGTAATTTAAGCTGTGTGTTTTGTCAGAATCATCAAATAAGTTCTGACGGAGTAGGTGAGATAATTGATATTGAAACATTGGCAGATTATTTTTTAGATTTAGAAAAACAAGGTGCAGAAAATATTAATCTTGTAAGTGCAACTCATGTTATTTATCCTGTATTAAAAGGTTTAAAGATAGCTTTTGAAAAAGGGCTTAATCTTCCTATAGTTTATAATACTAATGGTTATGATACTAAAGAATTATTGGATTGTTTGGACGGTATTGTTGATATATATTTGCCTGATTTGAAATATGTTTTTGATGATAAAGCTTTTAAATATTCTAGGGCTGAAAATTATTTTAATACTGCAATAAATGCAATAGAGATAATGAAAGAACAAGTAGGCGATTTAATTGTTAATGAAAAAGGCATTGCTGAAAAAGGTATAATAATAAGGCATTTGATACTTCCAAATAATGAATCAGATTCTTATGATGTATTGATAGAACTTAAAGAGAGAGGTTTTTTAAATACTACAATATCTTTGATGTCGCAGTATAATCCTAAATTTAAAGCCTGCAATTTTGAAAGCATAAACAGAAAATTATATAAAAAAGAGTATGATGATTTGGTTGATTATGCTTTGGATTTGGGATTTGAAAATTTACTTGTTCAAGAAATGGAAAGCTCTGACAATTATAATCCTGATTTTACTAAAGAAAAGCCTTTTGAAATGCAGTAATTTACATATTGATACAATTATATTTTAAATTTAATTAAATAAGTTTTATTTTTGACAAAAATATCATATAATGTATAATATATACTAAGTATAGTATTATTTATTAGATTTTAAGGAAGAAACTATGAATGAAATTTTTGCACTTTTAGAAAGCGAAGAGGTTGAAAAAAGACTTGAGGCTCTTGAAGAGTTGGCAAAAAATGTAGAAAATTCCGATAAAATTACTGTAATTAAAGCTTTAAAGCCGCATATATTAGATTGGGATGAAAATGTTCGTCTTAAAGTGGCTCAAGTATTAAAATTGTATACAGGACAATAATTATGGGAAGAATAATATCTTTTTCTAGCGGAAAGGGTGGTGCAGGCAAAACTTTATGTTCGGTTAATTTCTCTGCAGAATTGGCTTCTAGAGGATATAAAGTTTTAGTTTTCGATATAGATATTAACTGTTCAAATGTATTTATTTTACTTCATGTAAAACCACAGTCTAAACTTCAGGAATATTTTGAGGGTACTTTGACATTAAAAGACTGCGTTATAAAAAGCGAATATGGTATAGATGTTATCAGTGCCGGAGTTAATATACAGAGATTTGTTCAGTTTGAAAATGATTTTAATTTATCGAATTTAGCTAAAGATTTAAAAGTATTATCACAGGAATATGATTATGTTATTATAGATTATGCTGCAGGTATTACTCAGCCTATGATGCGTTTCTATGAGATGTCTGATGATATAATACTTGTTGCCAATCCTGAAATTACAGCTCTTACAGATCTTTACAG
>NZ_CALXYQ010000054.1 GCF_944393015.1 uncultured Brachyspira sp. | reverse complement strand
ATATTAAAATAGTACAATTATATGATAAGAGTAAAGATTAGTTATGAAAAATATTTTTAATAATAAAGTTAATAATCAAAATAATCCGAATAAAACATTGATTCAAGCTATAGATGAGTTCTTAAGAAGAATATCAAATTTAATAGCAATAGCAGGTTCTATATTTGCAATATTTGTACTTTTAATGCAGGTAAGACAGATAAGCATTTATAATTTTTATATATATAATTATGATAAGATTATCAATATCATCACAATATGTTTTGTATTTATACTTATAGATCAGATAAGGATAGCACCAAGGAAACTCTATATAGTTGTGCCGATTATTCAGCTTATAGGTTTACTTCTTTTAAATTTTTTCAGCAGAAAATACTATGATGTATATGCAAATAGAGTAATATGGACTATAGCAGGTTCTATACTTTTCTTTTTAGTTATAGTCATAAATTGGCTTAGGCTTTCATATTCTAAATTTACATTATATCAAATGATTATAGCATCTTTTATATTTGTTATAACATTGGGAAGTTTGCTTTTATATTTGCCTTTAAGTACTGTAACAGGTAAATTATCATTTGTAGATGCTTTATTTACGGCTACTAGTGCAGTATGTGTTACAGGGCTTAGTGTTATAGATATTTCAAAAGAATTTACTTTATTCGGACAGATTGTATTGATTGCTCTTATTCAAATAGGAGGACTTGGTATTATGTCCATATCTGCAATAGTGCTTTTATTTTCTATAAGTAAGGGTAGTGTTCAGGATAGGGTAAGAACTTTAGAGATGTTTAATACACAGAATAAAGATATAATACAATCTACTATAAAAGTGATCTTCTTATCCACATTTTTAATAGAATTATTAGGTGCTGTTTCTTTATTTACTGTTATGGATACTAATGCTAAATTAGGAACGCGTATATTTTCTTCAATATTCCATTCTATAAGTGCATTTTGTAATGCAGGATTCTCTCTTTATACGGATAATCTTCATCAATATTCGGCTAATGTTGTAGTTAATGTTACTATTATGCTTCTTATCACTCTTGGAGGTATAGGATATCCTGTTATGCTTACTGTTACTAGGGCTATAGTTAATAAGATAAAAGGACAAAGATATGTATTTGACGTTCAGGCTAGAATAGTAATATTTACAAGTATTCTTCTTATAATAATTGGAAGTGCTTTTATATTTTTCAATGAATATTCAAATTCACTTAAAGATTTGCCATTGAAAGAAAAGATATTAGTTTCTTTATTTCAAAGTGTAAGTCCAAGAACTGCAGGTTTTGAAACTATTGCTTATAATTCTATGAGTAATGTTACTATAGGAGTTGTTATATTTTTAATGTTTGTAGGAGCTTCTCCAAACAGTACAGGCGGCGGAGTAAAAACTACTACTTTATTTGTATTTATATTTTCAGTAATCACAGCAATTTTTAACAGACCATATATTGTAGTTAATGGCAGAAAGATAAAAGATGATACAGTTAATAAATCCGTTGCTATAGTTACGCTTGCAATAACTATTTCAGTATTGGCTTCATTTATTATGTTTTATATAGAAAAATCAAATAGTATGATGCCTATACTGTTTGAGGCGGTATCAGCAATAAGTACAGTAGGTCTTTCTCTTGGCATCACTCCTACAGTTACAGTATGGAGTAAATTAATACTTATAGTCTTAATGTTTATAGGACGTGTTGGTTATCTTACTTTATTTATGAGTATAGGTTCTATCAATAAAGGAAAATATGGTATAATAGATTTACCTACAGGTGAAGTAACTATAGGATAATTATGTCTGAAATTATTATTGTATGCGGTGCCGGAGGTAAAACCTCATATATAAAAAAAATAGCAGAAAATAATAAAGATAGAAAAATAGTAATTACAACTACTACTAAAATATTCAAACCTGAAAACTATACAGAAACTATAAATAATCATTCCTTTGATAATGATAATATTATTGTATTAGGAAAAGAATATGATGAAAAAAAGTTAATGTATGCAGGAGATGAACAATTAGAGAATGCAATTAAATATGCTGACATTGTTTTGATAGAGGCTGATGGTGCAAAATATCATTCTTTAAAAATACCTAATGATGAAGAGCCTGTTATACTAAGTTTTTTATATGGCAGAATATCTCAAATAGTTATTATTATGGGGCTTCATAGTTTAGGAAGAAAGTTTAAAGAGTCTTGTTTCAGATATAATTTATGCTCTGAAATAGAGCCTGAAAGAATAGTCGATTTAGATACTATTAATTATATAGCTGATAAATATTATATTAATAAACTTAGATGTAAATGCAGTAATATAAAACTATATTTAAATGACTTTACAGAGAATAATTATATTGATTATAAAAAAACAGCTTTTATTATACTTGCCTCTGGTAAGAGTGAACGTTTTAATGGAAATAAATTAATTCATAAATTCAAATCTCTTTATAATAAAACATTATTTGAAAAAACAATAGATAAAATATCCGATGTGAGAAAATTATTTAAAGAAGATGAAAAACTAAAAAATATAGAAACCGATGTAATAGTTGTAAGCGTATACGATGATATAATAAATAAAAAATTTGAAAATAAAGATTATCATGCTTTTTATAATAATAATCATAATGAAGGTATAAGTTCTTCTATAAAACTAGGAATTAATGCGGCATTAAAACTAAAATTTGATTCATTCGCTTTTTTTGTATGCGATATGCCTTTTTTAGAAAGCAATGATATATTTAATATGTTAAAATATTTTTATTATAGTCATAAAAATATAGGTGCCATGTTTACAGATAACAGACCTTCCAATCCTGCTATTTTTTCATCTAAGTATATTAATGATATTTTGAGTTTAGAAAATGATGTTGGTGCAATTAGAATTATAAAAAAGAATGTTGAAGATTGTTTCTTTTATACTATAGATGAAAATAAATTAAAAGATATAGATACGAGAGAAGATTTATTTTAAAATATATTTAGTCAATAAACATTAATAAAATTTAATGAAAGTTTAAAAAGTTTATAAAAGAAAAAGCATAAGCTATAAATAATAACTTATGCTTTTGTATATTAAAAGATATTTTTAATTATTTTTTAGCTTCTTCTTTAGGAAGAATAACGTTAAGTATAATAGCAACACAAGTAGCTATAACAACAGGGCTGCTTCCGAATACTGTTTTAGCCCAAGCAGGGAAAGTATCTAAAGCACCGCCAACTTGAACAGTACCCATACCTAAAGCAACAGCAAGTCCAACTATTAAAGTGTTTCTAGGTCCCATATTTTCAGTGAATACTAATTTAATACCAGTCATAGCGATAGAAGCAAATACCATTATAGTAGCTCCTCCTAATACACAAGAAGGTATTGTAGTAAGTAAAGCTGAGAATTTAGGGAATAAACCAGCTATTAATATTATGATAGCAGCTATACCTAAAACGATTCTGTTAATAACTTTAGTAGTAACAACTATACCTACATTCTGACTGTAAGTAGCAGTTGGCAAACAACCGAATACAGAACATAACATGTTAGTAAGACCATAAGCAGTGATACCGCATTTTAATTCTTGGTCTGTAGGCATTCTTCCTATAGGGCTTCCTGAAGTAGTAGCAGAGAAGTCACCTATTGCCTGAACAGAGTTAACAGCGAATAAAAGAGCTATAGCTATAGCAGCAGAAGGATCAAACTCTATTCCAAAAGGTATAAGTTTAGGAGCTTGGAAAACTCCAGCATTAACAACACTTGTAAAGTTGATCATACCAAAGAAGAAAGCAGCTATATATCCTACTATTAATCCGAATAATACAGAAGCTAATTTTAAGAATCCTTTAGTAAATTGGTTGAAGAAAATAACTGCGATAAGAGTTATACCAGCAACAGCCCAATACTGCCAAGAACCGAAAGGAACAACTTCGCCGTTTATTTTGTACAAAGTACTTCCGCCAGCCATATATCTAACTGCAGTAGGGTATAAAGAAAGACCAACAGTGAAAACTACTGTACCAGCAATTAGAGGAGGGAATAATTTTCTTATTTTATCAACAGCAAAACCAAATACTATAGCGATTATACCGCCTATGATTTGAGCTCCAAAAATTATTGCAAGACCTCTAACACCAAGACCAGTACCTTCAGGACCTCTAGCAATAGACTGCATAGTAGATACATAAGCAAAACTAACACCCATTATCATAGGAAGTCTAGCACCTATGTGATAATTTTTTGTAATAGGTATTGGGAACAACATAATAATAGTTGAAATAGCAGCAAATACTAGAGATGACTGAACTAGTAATATCTGCTCTGGACTTCCGCTTTTAAGACCAGCAGCAGATGATACAATAAGTGCTGGTGTAACACAACCAACTATCATTGCTACTACGTGCTGAATAGCTAACGGAAAAGCTTGAGACATTTTGGGCATACCTTCGTACTGAAACAAAACGTCTTGAGTTTTTTCATTTGTACCCATAATTAACTCCAATTTTTTTATTATATTTTATAGATTTATATTATCTAAAAAATATTCAATTAAATTTAAAGCACATTTCTTCCTATATAAGGCTGTTGACCTAGCACTGTTCCTAGGATTCATAATTGAAGAATATGCTTCTTGTATAGATTTAATATTGTTTTTCCATTCTTTTACATCTGAAACAATATATTTTTCCTCTATACTTTCATCTCTTGTAATTGTAATACCTAATGTACAAAAACTTATTTTGAATCTGTACTTGTCATTTTCTTTGCAAACTAATGCACATATTGCAAGTTTGGATAATGCATTAGCTTTTCTAGTTCCTATTTTTCTATAAAAAGAATATTTATAATCTTTTTTCGGTATTATAATATGCGTAAGTATTTCGTCATTTTTTAATATTGTTTTACTTACTCCTGTAATAAAATCTTTTATCTTTACTTCTCTTTGAGAATTTTTACTTTTTAATATTAAAACTGCATCCATTGCATATAAAGAAGGCAAACTATCTGCAGAAGGGGAGGCATTGCATATATTTCCTCCTATAGTGGCAATATTTCTGATAGGAGGTCCTGCTATTCCTGAGGAACTGTCTTTCAATACCTGAGGAGTTAAATCTGATTTAATAATTTCATCAAATGTAGTTAATGCTCCTATAATAATATTATTTTCATCTTCTTTTATGCCTTTTAATTCATCTATATCATTTATAAATAATATAGGCTTATCAAATTTAGCTATTAAATTGCTTCCTCTAAGATGCTCTACCATTAAATCTGTACCGCCTGCAAAAATCACAGAATCATTTGAGGCTCTAAAATCTAATGCTTCATTAATATTTTTAGCTTTTAAAGTTACTGCCATAAATTTTTACCCTCCTTAAAAGCTATATCAGATGCTCTTAATACGGCACTTACTATATGATCATATCCAGTGCATCTGCATAGATTGCCTGATAATCCTTTTCTTACTTCATACTCTGTAGGTTTTCCTTTAGTATCATTCAAAATAGCTTCAGATGACATTATCATTCCCGGAGTACAGAAACCGCATTGAACAGCTCCTTCATCTATAAAAGCCTTTGTTACTATTTTACCTCTTTCTGTTTCAGAATATCCTTCTATTGTTATAATTTCTTTTCCCTCGCATAAAATTATAGGTATCAAACAAGAATTAACTACTTTTCCATCCATAAGTACGGCACAAGCTCCGCATTCTCCTTCTCCGCATCCTTCTTTAGTACCTGTGAGTTTTAATTCATCTCTTATAAAATCTATTAATCTAGTTAAAGGATCTAACTCTGTATTAATTTCATTTCCATTTACTTTAAATTTTATAGGCATTATATCACCTCCGCTATGTTTTCAGGCAGAATAGGTATTTTTGTAAAATGATGTTTCAAAGCATTTTCCATAGCAGATGCATAAGCACTTGCAGCACCGTCAAAAGTAATTTCTCCTATTCCTTTTGCACCAGAAGGACCATATTGATAAGGCTCTCCCATAATATATGTTTTTATTTCAGGCAAGTCTAAAGAAGTAGGTATCATATAATCAGACATTTTTACCTGTAAGAATCTTCCGTCTTTATTCACTATGTTTTCTAAAGCCCCCCAGCCAAGTGCCTGAGCAACCCCGCCTTTTATCTGACCTTCAACTATCTTTTCATCTATAGCATATCCGCAGTCAAATACAGCCCAAACACCTACGATTTTTACTTCTAATGTAAATTTATCAATCTCAACTTCAACAACATTTATTCCAAGTCCGTAAGTAGGGTAGGCATCTCCTCTTAAATTAGTACTATCCCAATCAACCAAATGCGAAGGATGTTTATAATCTTCAGTTATTTCTATTTCTTCAGATTCATTCCATCTATCTTTTAATTTTTTGCATGCTTCTTGTATTAAATATCCTACTATCATAACTGAACGTGAAGCAACAGTCGGACCTGTATTTGGAATTAGATTTGTATCGTATACAGATATATCTATATTTTCTAATGGTATATTCAAATTATAAGCGGCTATTTTTCTGAATGTGGTATGAAGTCCCTGACCAATTTCTGTATTTGATGTTAGTATTGTTACTTTGTTTCCTTTTTTCTTTAACTTTAATTTAGCTTTGATTATATCTCTTTCTCCGCTTCCTGTGAAAGCACATCCATGTAAGAAGCAGGAAATTCCTATTCCTCTGTACATATCATCTTTATATTTTTTTACTTTGTTTTCATAATCAGATTCTTTTAAAGCTAAATCAAGCATTTTAGGAAGTATTATATTATCATGGAATATTCCGCCTGTTATTGTAGGATCATTTTGTTTAACGAAATATTTTCTTTTAAGTTCTATAGGATCAACATTTATTTTATTAGCTACATTATCCATACTTCTTTCTATAGCGAATATAGCCTGAGGTCCGCCGAATCCTCTGAATGCACAGCTAGGTACATTATTAGTACAGTATAATCTTCCTAAAACTCTCACATTAGGAAAATGATATACATTAGCAGCAGTGTAAGTGCATCTTTGCATAATAACTCTTGAGCTTGATTCATAAGCACCAGCATCCATATCTGAAACTACATCAAGAGCTATGATATTATTATTTTCATCAAGAGCAATTTTAGTTGTGATTTGAGCAGGCTGTCTTTTTACACTATAAGCTAAATCAAATTGTCTGTCTAATATAAGCTTAACTGTTTTTTTGAGTTTATGTACAGCAACGGCAACTGCAGCTGATAGTATATCAGGATAATGCTCTTTTCCTCCAAATCCTCCGCCTATAGTAGGTGATATTACTCTTACCTTTGAATCTTCAACTCCAAGAACAGGAGCAACAGCTTTTTGTACATAATATGGACATTGTGTAGATGAATATAAAGTTACTCCGTCATTTTCCCAAACACCTACAGTTCCATTAACTTCCATATATAAATGTTCTTGATATGGTGTATGATATGTTTCTTCTATTATTGTTTTAGCTTTTTTGAATGCTTCATCAACATCGCCGTATCCTGCTTTAAATGAAATGAATATATTATCATCTCCATATATAGGACCGCCTAATAATTTTTTGGAGTCTTCTATATTTAATACAGGTTCTAAATCTTCATATTCTATTGTAACTTTTTCGGCTATATCATATACTACATTTTTATCAGGACCTACAATAAGAAGTATTGTTTCTCCAATATATCTAACATTATCATCAGCAAAAGGACGCCAGTCAGATATAATCATAGTAGCGGCGTTTTTACCAGGAACATCTCTATAATCTATTATAGAATAACCTTCAGGAAGTTTAGGAATATTGATTTTTAATATCTTAGCCCTTGCCTTTGTAGAATGAACAATCTTGGCATGCAGGACTTCTTTTCCAAAATCAATATCGTTTAAATACTTAGTTTTTCCTGTTATCTTATCAAGAGCATCTACTCTTGCTACAGAATTTTTCAATTCTTTAATTAGAGTTTCCATAAAATAGCCCTCAACTTATTATTAAATTTAAATATTGTTAATATTTATAATATATCAATACTCAAATATTAATATATTATAGATATTAACAAGCTATAAATAAACTAGATAATTTATAGTTTAATATAAATATCTAGTTCATTTATATACTACTAAAAATTATTTTACTACTCTAGTACCAGTTTTTCCATTGATAGCATCTTTAGCTTTTTCTAATAATGTTATCATAGCTTCTTTTCCAGTAGCTTCAACAAACTGCATACAAGCCTGTACTTTTGGAAGCATAGAACCAGGAGCAAACTGACCATCATCACAATGTTTTTTAGCTTCTGCTATAGTCATAGAATCAAGCCATTTAACATCAGGTTTTCCAAAGTTAATAGCAACTTTTTCTACAGCAGTTAAGATGATAAGCATATCAGCATTAAGTTCTTTAGCAAGTACAGAAGCAGCAAAGTCTTTATCTATAACAGCAGCCATACCTTTCAAGTGATTACCTATTCTTATTACAGGTATTCCGCCGCCGCCGCAGCAAATTACTAATGCTTTTTCATTAAGCATAGCATTGATTGCAGTACTTTCAGCTATAGCAACAGGTTTAGGAGAAGCAACAACTCTTCTGTATCCTCTTCCTGCATCTTCTTTTACTATCCAGCCTAATTCTTTAGCTTTTGCTTCGCCTTCTTCCTTAGTCATGAATTGACCTATAGGTTTAGTAGGATTTTTGAAAGCAGGGTCATTTTCATCAACTACTACTTGTGTAATTAATGTAGCTATTGGCGGAACAGTAATCTTTCTATTAGAGAATTCTTCCATAATAGCATTCTGTAAGTCATAACCAATATAAGCCTGACTCATAGCAACACATACTGATAAAGGTATAGGATTTCCAGTATTATGATTATTAGTATATTCATTCATAGCATTGTTAATGAATCCAACTTGAGGTCCATTACCATGAGCTACAATTACTTCGCATCCGCTTTCTACTAAATCTACTATATTTTTAGCAGTGATTTTTACAGCTTCCATTTGCTCAGCAAGAGTATCACCTAAAGCATTACCTCCCAAAGCAATAACAATTCTTTTCTTATTTTCCATATTTTAATATCCTAAATCAAAAATTAAATTCTTTTTATATTGGAAAAAGTGCTTTTTTTCACAATATAACAGATATAAAATGGTAAGTACTATATATATTATAGATACTTACCATCTATTTAGTTTTTATTATCCAAATATTCTTTGTTTTTTGTCAGAAGCTAATTTGCTTAATACGGCTTGAGGATCTCTGAACTTAGATAAGAAGATCATAGCAGCTATAACATAAGGTTTGTAACTAGCTTGCTTGTAAAGAGGTACTCTGTATCTGTCGAATACTGAAGCTTCAACTTCACCATCTTTACAGCTAACATCATTAATATCAGCAGGTAAGCAGTGTAAGTATAAAGCTTTTCCGTCTTTAGTTTTTTTCATTTTTTCTTCAGTACAGCACCAATCTTTATAATTAGCGTTTTGCTCTAATAATCTTTTTTCAAGAGCTTTGATACCGTCAGTGTCGCCTTTACCATAAAGGTCAGTTCTTTCCTGCATAGCAGCAAAAGGAGCCCAAGATTTAGGATAAACAACATCAGCATCTTCAAATGCTTCGTCCATATTGTTAGTGATAGTTAATTTAACACCAGCAGCTTCAGCATTTTTCTTAGCAATAGCTTCAACTTCAGGCATAAGTTCATAACCTTTTGGATAAGCTAAAGCAACATCCATACCTAATCTAGTGAATAAACCAGCAGCACCTTGAGGTACAGATAATGGTTTACCGTAAGAAGGTGAATAAGCCCAAGTCATAGCAACTTTTTTACCTCTTAAGTTTTCTAATCCGCCTAATTCATGGATGAAGTGTAAAGAGTCAGCCATCATTTGAGTTGGATGGTCTCTGTCACACTGTAAGTTAACTAAAGTAGGTCTTTGCTCTAATATACCGTCATTGTAACCTTGTCTTACAGATTCAGAAACTTCTTTCATATATTCGTGACCTTTACCGATGTACATATCATCTCTGATACCAATAACATCAGCCATGAAAGATACCATGTTAGCAGTTTCTCTAACTGTTTCACCATGAGCTATTTGGCTTTTACCTTCATCTAAGTCTTGTACTTCTAAACCTAAAAGGTTACAAGCAGAAGCGAAAGAGAAACGAGTTCTAGTAGAATTATCTCTGAATAAAGAGATACCTAAACCAGAATCAAATACTTTAGTAGAAATGTTGCTTTCTCTTAAGAATCTTAAAGCATCAGCAACAGTCCAAACTGCTTGTAATTCATCAAAAGTTTTGTCCCAAGTCAAAAAGAAATCGTTTTGATACATTTTGCCGAATTCAAGGCTATCGAGTTTTGAAATGTATTTTTGTATACCCATATTTTTTCATCCTTTTTTATTTATTTTAATTTTTTATTATATTACAAATTATTTATTTGCACAATAGATAGTAGGTACAGCAGCGTATAAAGCAGCACAGTTTACTAAATCTTGTTTCCAAGTTTTTTCATTAGGAGCATGTGCCTGAGCTTCAGCACCAGGTCCGAAACCTATACAAGGTATTCCGTTTCTTCCCATAATAGATACGCCGTTAGTAGAGAATGTCCATTTATCAGTAAGCGGACGAGCTTTTCTTTCTTTATCTATTTCTGGAGTAGGTCCTAATCTTTCAGTACCGAATAAGCCTTTATAAGCTTCTTCTAAAGTTTTAGTAACAACATGGTCTTCAGGTATTACCCAAGTAGGGAAGTAACATTCTATTGGATAAACTAAGTTAGTCCAAGAAGGTCTGTCATAGTTATACATAGATACTTCAGCACCATATTTTTTAACGTTAGGAAGGTTTCTAATTTCTTCTAAGCAGCTTTCCCAAGTTTCGCCAGCTGTCATTCTTCTGTCTAATGAAATAGAACAAGAGTCAGCTACAGCACATCTGCTTGGAGAAGTGTAGAAAATTTGAGAAACTGTTACAGTACCTCTTCCTAAGAAGTTAGCTTCTTTATATTGAGGATTGTATTTTTCTTCTAACATTTTTACTAAGCCTTTGATTTCTGTAGAATCTTTAGCATCATTTTCGTTAAGGCTTCTGATGTCTTGAAGTATGTCAGCCATTTTGTAAATAGCGTTGTCTCCTCTTTCTGGAGCAGAACCGTGACAAGAAATACCTTTAACGTCTACTCTTATTTCCATTCTTCCTCTTTGACCTCTGTAGATACCGCCGTCAGTAGGTTCAGTAGAAATTACGAATTCAGGTTTAATTTTGCTTTCTTTACAGATGTATTCCCAGCATAAACCATCGCAGTCTTCTTCTTGTACAGTACCAACAACAACAACTTGATATTGGTCATTTAAAAGACCTAAATCTTTCATTATTTTAGCACCATAAACACCAGAAACGATACCGCCTTCTTGGTCAGAAGTTCCTCTTCCTCCGATTTCTACATCGTTTTCATAACCTTCATAAGGGTCAAAATTCCAGTTATCTTTGTTTCCTATACCAACTGTATCTATATGAGCATCGATACCTATTAAAGTTTTACCTGTACCCATATATCCTAAAACGTTACCCATAGGATCGATATCAACTTTGTCAAATCCTACTTTTTTCATTTCTTCAGCTATTCTTTCGATTACGCCTTTTTCTTCGCAAGATTCACTAGGAATTCTAATTAAATCTCTTAAGAACTTAGTCATATCAGCTTTATAGCCTTCAGCTTTTGCTTTTATTTGTTCAAATTGTTCTTTTGAAATAGCACTCATTGTTTTTATTCTCCTAAAAATTTATAATTTATTTTTTATTTCTTTCTTAACTTTTATAATTATCTTTCTTTAGCTTCCCAAATGATATTTTTCCATCTTTCAGGATCAGTATCACCTTCTGTGCTGAATAATAATACTTTAGAATTAGAATCAAGTTTTAATTTTTTTCTTAATTCAGCATATTCATCATTAAGCATTATAGTAGCTAAAGCACCGAATGGAGCAGCACCAGATTCACCAGATACTACTTGAGGGTCTCCTTTTAATGGAGCAGATAACATTCTCATACCTCTAGCAGCAACTATGTCCTGAGCAGCTATGAAACAATCAGCATGATTTTTAAGTATATCCCAAGAAGTGATATTAGGCTCACCGCAAGCAAGTCCAGCCATTATAGTGTCTAAATCACCTTCAACTATTCTTATTTTTCCGTCTCCAGCTTCAGCTCCTTTGTATAAACAAGCAGCAGCATCAGCTTCTACTACTACCATTACAGGAGGATTATCTTTATATTTGTTAGAGAAATATCCAACCATAGCACCAGCTAAAGAACCAACACCAGCCTGTACGAATACATGTGTAGGTCTTTCACCGAATTGCTCATCAGCCTCTAAAGCCATAGTACCGTAACCTTGCATAATCCAAGCAGGTATTTCTTCATATCCTTCCCAAGCAGTGTCCTGAACAACTACACCGTTTTGAACTTTAGCAGCTTCAGCAGCAGCTTTTCTAACGCATTCATCATAGTTGAATTCTTCTATTGTAGCTGTAGCACCTTCAGCCTGAATATTTTTTAATCTAGTTTCTGTTGAACCTTTAGGCATAAAAATTACTGATTTTTGTCCTAATTTGTTAGCAGCCCAAGCAACACCTCTACCATGGTTACCGTCTGTAGCTGAGAAGAATGTAGCCTGACCGAATTCATCTTTTAATTTTTTTGAAGTTAATACATCATAAGGGAATTCGCTTACATCTTTACCCATTTTCTGAGCTATATATCTAGCCATAGAGTAAGAACCGCCTAATACTTTAAAAGCATTAAGACCGAATCTGTATGACTCATCTTTTACTTTTATAGTTCCTAAACCTAAATATTTAGCCATTTCTTTTAAATCTGCTAATGGTGTTTCTGTATATTGAGGGAAACTTTGGTGAAAAGCTTTTGCTTTTTTTACTTCCTCAATAGACATAATTGGTAAATTTTTATCTTCTGTTTTAGGCATTTTATTTTCAGCCCATTTAAGATCACTCATTTATATCCTCCTTTTTTGAATCTATATAGTTATATAGAGTGAATTTACTTATTCCAAAATGATTAGATACCTTATCTCCGGATTTAGTTATCAAAAATACTCCGGAATCATTTAAAAATTTTATAGCCTTTATTTTTTCATCTTTATTCATTATAGAAGCAGGCTTTCCTACTAATTCCTCACTTCTTATTATTAATTTTTCCATAAGTTCTTGAGCACTATTAGGTATTTCTTCTAATTTAGATTTATTTTCAGTTTGTAATAATGTATCTAAATCGCTTTTAAATGGCAAGAAATTAGTTATATCGAAGTTGATAGATAGTATATATCTGTATTTACCGCTCATATCTTTTATAAAAACTGTTGAAGATTTCAATATTTTTCCATTTGATGCTTTTGTAAGATATGATAAATGGTCAACTATTGGTTCTCCTTTTTTTAGTTTTTCTATAGTGTTTATAACAATATTGGAGGCACCTTCTCCTGCTTGTCTTCCTGTTATACCTCCATTAATAATAAAAATAATTGTATGTTCCAAGTCATCTTCTTTTAGTTCATGTAAACAAACTTCACAATTATTTCCGAATTGTCTTGCTATGCCATGAGCAACACTTATTAATGTTTCTAGTATTATATTAGAACTCATAAATATTCCAAAATATTTTATAATGTTTAATTAATATGCTTATAGTATACTAATTTTTTTTTAGATTTTCAAGAAAAAATCTAAATTTTTTTTGAAAATTCGTTGACAAATGTGCTTTTTTTAATATCCTATTAAAATGTGTATAAATAATTACTAGAATATAAATTTAGGAGGCAGCTTATGTTATTAATAGGTGGGGGAAAATTAATTACTAGAGATTCTGCTAAGCCATTCATTGAAGATGGTGCAGTTCTTTGTGACGGAAGATTAATTAAAGAGGTTGGAAAAACTTCTGATTTGAAAGCAAAATATAAAGATGCTGAGTATATAGATGCTAAAGGAAGCATTATTATGCCGGCTTTCATAAATGTACATGAACATATTTACTCTGCTATGGCTAGAGGTTTCAGCATTAATGGTTATAATCCTAAAGGCTTTTTAGAAATATTAGACGGTATGTGGTGGACTATAGATAGAAATCTTACTTTAGAACAAACTAAACAAAGTGCTATGGCTACTTATATTGAATCTATTAAAAGCGGTGTTACTACTGTATTTGATCACCATGCTAGTTTCGGTCATATAGAAGGTTCTTTATTTGCCATAGAAGAAGCTGCTAAGACTATGGGTGTTCGTTCTTGTTTATGTTATGAAGTTTCTGATAGAGACGGAGATGCTAAATCTAAAGCTTCAGTTAAAGAAAATCTTGATTTTATTAAACATGCTATGGCTGATAAAACTGATATGATCAAAGGTATGATGGGAATGCATGCTTCTTTCACTATTTCTGATAAAACTATGGAAGCTTGTATGAAAGATTTACCTGAAGGTATAGGCTGCCATATTCACGTTGCTGAAGGTATAGAAGATTTACATGCTTGTTTGAAAGAACATGGTAAAAGAATAGTTGACAGACTTTATGATTTCAAAGTTTTAGGTCCTAAAACTATACTTGTACACTGTATATATATCAATCCTCATGAAATGGATTTAATTAAAGAAACAGATACTATGACTTCTCATAACCCTGAATCTAATATGGGTAATGCTTGCGGCTGTCCTCCTACAATGGAATTAATGAAAAAAGGCATATTAACAGGTTTGGGTACTGATGGATATACTCATGATATGACAGAATCATACAAAGTAGCTAATGTACTTCATAAACATAGCCTTTGCGATCCAAATGCTGCTTGGGGTGAAATACCTACAATGTTATTTGAAAATAATGCTAAAATGGCTAATCGTTATTTCGATACTCCGCTTGGCGTACTTAAAGAGGGAGCTGCTGCTGATGTTATCATTGTGGATTATAAAAACTATACAGAATTAAGTGATAAAAATATCAATGGACATATATTATTTGGTATGAACGGCGGACATGTTAATACTACTGTTTGTAACGGTGAAGTATTGATGAGAGATAGAAAACTTACTAAGATTGATGAAGAAGCTGCTTATGCTAAGATAAGAGAAGAAGCTGATAAGCTTTGGAAACAGATTAATAAATAAAAAATAATATCATGAAATTCTATATAAAATTAATTTTTATATAGAATTTTTTTTGGTATTTTAATAAATTACAGTAAAATTAATTGGAGGAATTATAATGAGTGATGTAATGACACCCATACCTTTTGGAAACCTTATGAATTGGATTCTAGAAGAAAAAAAATCCGGTAAAGTATTTGGTGTTTCAAGAGCATTTAAAGCTGATAAAGCTAAATATTATGAAATTTTTGGAAGAAAATTAGAAACTCCTATAGGACCTGCAGCAGGACCTCATACTCAATTAGCTCAAAACATAGTTGCTGCTTATTATACAGGAAGCAGATTCTTTGAACTTAAAACTGTTCAGAAAATGGACGGAGAAGAATTAAGCAAATGCGTTGCTAAACCTTGTATCACAGCTAATGATGAATGTTATAACTGTGAATGGTCTACAGAACTTTATGTTCCTCAGGCTTTTGATGAATATGTTAAAGCTTGGGTTGCTTTAAAAGTAATTGCTAAAGAATGGGATTTAGGAGATATGGACGGTTTTCAGTTCAATATGTCTGTTGGTTATGATTATGAAGGCATTAAAACTGAAAAAATTGATAACTTTATTGAAGGCATGAAAGATGCTTCTAATACTCCTATATTCAAAGAATGTAAACAATGGTTAACTGATAATATAAGCAGATTCAAAAACTTCAAGAAAGAAGATATAGATAAAATCAATGCTGATGTATGTAATTCTGTTACTTTGTCTACTCTTCATGGATGTCCTCCTACAGAAATAAAAAAAATAGCTTCATACCTAATCACAGAAAAGAAATTAAATACTTTTGTTAAATGTAACCCAACTTTATTAGGTTATGAATATGCTAGAAAAACTTTAGATGAAATGGGTTATGATTATATATCATTTACTGATTTCCACTTTAATGATGATTTACAGTACAGCGATGCAGTTCCTATGCTTCAAAGACTTCAAAAATTAGCTGAAGATAATTCACTTGCATTCGGTGTAAAAATCACTAATACATTCCCTGTAGATGTTAAACAAAAAGAATTACCATCTGAAGAAATGTATATGTCTGGTAAATCTTTATTCCCGCTTTCTATGACAGTTGCTTCAAGATTGAGTAAAGATTTTGACGGAAAATTGAGAATTTCATATTCAGGCGGATGTGATTATTTCAATATCAATGATGTTATAGATGCAGGAATTTGGCCTGTAACTATGGCTACTACTTTCTTAAAATCAGGCGGTTATCAAAGAGGTGAGCAAATAGCTAAAAATCTTAAAGAACCAAAAGCATTTACTAAAGTAGATGTAGCTAAAACTGAAAAAATCATTGAATGGAGCAAAAAAAGCAAACATCATATTAAACCTGTTAAGCCTCTTGCTAGCAGAAAAGTTAATAAAAAAGTACCTTTGATCGATTGTTATATAGCTCCTTGTATGGAAACTTGTCCTATTCATCAAGACCTTACTACTTATATAAGACTTAATTCTGAAGGAAAATATGAAGAGTCTTTCAAAGTTATTATAGAGAAAAACGCTCTTCCATTTGCTACAGGTATATTATGTCCTCATACTTGTATGGATAAATGTACTAGACAATTCTATGAAGAGCCTGTAAGCATCAGAGCTTGCAAATTAGAAGCTGCTAAAGCTGGATATAGTAAAGTAATAGGCACTTTAAAGCCTGCTGCTTCTATAGGTAAAAAAGCTGGTATCATAGGTGCTGGTCCTGCCGGACTTTCTGCTGCATTCTTCTTGGCTCGTGCTGGTGTTGATGTTACAGTATTCGATAAGAGAGAAAAAGCTGGCGGTGTAGTTGCTAATATTATACCTAGCTTCAGAATAAGTGCTGAAGAGATTGGAAATGATGTTAGCTTATGTAAGCAAATGGGTGTTAAATTTGAATTAGGCAAAGAAATTAAAGATATAAAAGAATTTGCTAAAAATTATGATTACACTGTTGTTTGTATAGGTGCTCATAAAAATATGCCTTTAAAACTTGAAGCCGGCGAATCTATGAATGCTCTTAAATTCTTAGAAGAGTTCAATAAAACTAATGGAAACGTTGCTTTAGGTGAAGATGTAGTAGTAATCGGAGGCGGTAACACTGCTATGGATGCTGCTCGTGCTGCTAAGAAAAATAAAGGCGTTAAAAATGTTAGATTAGTTTATAGAAGAACTAAGAGATATATGCCTGCTTTAGAAGAAGAACTTCAAGAGGCTTTAGAAGATGGTGTTGAGTTCATGGAATTACTTGCACCTGTTAAATTAGAAAACGGCAAACTTCTATGTAAGAAAATGGAATTATCTGATTATGATGAAAAAGGCAGAAGAAACGTTGTTGAAACTAGCGAAACAGTAGAAGTACCTGCTAGCAGTGTTATAGCTTCTATTGGTGAGCAAATTGAATCTGACTTCTACAAATCTAATGGTATAGATGTTGATGATAAAGGCAAACCAAAATGCAATGCTAATAATGAATCATCTATAAAAAATGTTTATGTTGCTGGTGATGGTTTATATGGTGCTGCTACTATAGTTGAAGCTATAAGAGATGCTAAAGTTGTCGCTGAAGCTATATTAGGAAAAGCAGTTGCTCCTGATTTACCTTCTGTTTCTACTGAAGAAATATCTTATAGCAAAAAAGGTAATTTGAAAGAAGTATCAAAAGATCCTGAAGCTACTAGATGTTTAAGCTGTGATTATATTTGTGAAAGCTGTACTGAAGTTTGTCCTAACAGAGCTAATGTATCTATAAAAGTTGCAGGACATGCTAAGATATCACAAATCATACACGTTGATTATATGTGTAATGAATGCGGTAACTGTGAAACATTCTGTCCTTATAGTTCTGCTCCTTATAAAGATAAATTTACATTGTTTGCTACTGAAGATGATATGAAAAATTCTAAAAATGATGGTTTCTTATTCTTAGATAAAGAAGGAAATGCTAAACTTAGAATTGACGGTAAAGAAGAATCTTATAAAGTTGGCGGAAAGAACAATGGTGTTTACACTATAGTCGATGCCGTATTTAATAACTATAAGTATTTAATATTAAAATAATTGACTTTATATTAATTATTGTATAACATAGCAAAGGGGAGATAAATATCTTTCCCTTGTTATGTTTATTTGATTTTAATATATTAAAGGAGGAATATATGGGCGAGAGTGCCAAGATTATCATTAATGGTAAAGAGATGAGCTTTGACTCAGACAGAAAGTTAATGGATGTTCTTAGGAATGACTGTAAATGTAAATCGGTTAAAGACGGATGTTCTGAAGGTGCTTGCGGAACTTGTACTGTTTTGATAGATGGAAAACCTACTAAAGCATGTATACAAACTATAGGAAGATTGCAGGGTAAAAGCGTACAAACTATAGAGGGATTTACTCAAAGAGAAAAAGATGTTTATGCTCATGCTTTTGCAGTTGCAGGTGCAGTTCAATGCGGATTCTGTATACCTGGTATGGTTATATGTGCTAAAGGATTGATAGATAAAAATCCTAATCCTACAAGACTTGAAATTGTTGCTGCTATAAAAAATAATATTTGCAGATGTACAGGATACAAAAAAATCATTGATGCTATAGAATTAGCTGCTAAAATGATTAGAGAAAATATTGATGTAAAAGAATACAAAGGTAAAGTAAAATTAGGCGATAGAAATATTGCTAGAGTAGATGCTAAAGAAAAAGCTTTAGGTATTGGCGAATACTGTGATGATATAGAATTAGAAGGTATGCTTTATGGTGTTGCTGTAAGAACTAAATATCCAAGAGCTAAAATCTTAAAAATAGATATTAGCGAAGCAAAAGCTTTAAAAGGCGTAGTTGATGTAATAACTGCTAAAGATTTACCTGGTGCTAAGAAAATAGGACATATTTTCCATGACTGGGATGTACTTATTGGTGAAGGCGAGACTACAAGATTTATTGCTGACGGTTTAGCTTTAATCGTTGCTGAAGATGAAGCTACTGCTAAAAAAGCTAGAGATTTAGTAAAAATAGAATATGAAGAATTACCATTGGTAAGAAATCCTCAGGAAGCTATGAAAGAGGGAGCTCCTTTAGTTCATGAAGAAAGAGAAAGCAATTTACTTACTCATGAAAGATTAGTTAAAGGTAATGCTGATGAAGTAATAGCTAAATCTAAATATAAAGTTACAAAACATTATGAACTTCCTTGGACAGAGCATGCATTTATGGAAGCAGAAGTTGCTGTTGCTATGCCTTTCAATGAAGATGGAATATTTGTATATTCAAGCGACCAAAGTGTTTATGACACTAAAAAAGAGGTTGCTTTGGCTTTAGGTATAGATGCCGAAAAAGTTGTAGTAGAAAATAAATATGTAGGCGGCGGATTCGGTGGTAAGGAGGATATGAGTGTTCAGCATTATGCAGCTATAATGGCATATAGAACAAAAAGACCTGTTAAATTCAAACTTACAAGACAAGAAAGTATAAACTGGCACCCAAAACGTCACCCTATGAGCATAGATATGACTACTGCTTGTGATGAAAACGGTATACTTACAGCTATGAAAGCTACTTTAATTACAGATGCCGGTGCTTATGCTTCATTATCCGG
>NZ_CALXYQ010000053.1 GCF_944393015.1 uncultured Brachyspira sp. | reverse complement strand
TAAATTATGATACACCTATGTTATACTTCAAAAAGATAAGGAATACTTAAATGCAATATGTATGGCACCCATGCAAATTTATCATTTATATATTTTTAATATATTGAAATAAAATGTTTTATGGTTATAATTAAATTTATAATTTTAATCATAGGGTTGTGTATGTACTTAGAATCTATCAATACTCCTTCAGATATAAAAAATTTAGATATAGAGCAATTAAAATTATTAGCTTCAGAGATAAGAGAGTTTTTAATAAATAATGTATCTAATACAGGCGGACATTTAGGAAGTAATTTAGGAGTTGTAGATTTAACTTTGGTACTTCATTATTTATTTGATTCTCCTAAAGATGCTTTTATATTTGATGTAGGGCATCAGTCATATACTCATAAAATTCTCACAGGAAGAAAAGATAAATTTAACACTTTAAGAAGTTACGGCGGTATATCCGGATTTCCTAAAAGAATGGAATCTGAACATGATATTGAAGAAACAGGACATTCATCTACTTCATTATCATTTGCTTACGGATTAGCATGTTCAAAGGAGCTTTTAGGACTTAGAGGCGAAGTTATAGCTATTATTGGGGACGGTGCTATGACAGGCGGAATGGCTTTGGAAGCTATGAATAATATTGCAAATACAAATACAGATATAATAATTGTTTTGAATAATAATGAAATGTCTATAGGTAAAAATATAGGTGCTATATCTAAATTTTTAAATACTACATTGAATGATAGTTTAGTTCAGGAAGCATCAGAGAAGGTTAGGGGGCTTGTATCCACTTTGCCTTTTGGAGATATTGCTAATGAATTTATAGATAGGGGAAAGGGTGCTATAAGAACTTTTGTAGCTCCTGGAATTGCCTTCAGAGAAATGGGATTTAAATATTTCGGTCCTGTTGATGGTCATAATTTTGAAGATTTAATCAGTACTTTTCAGAAGGCAAAATCAATAAGAGGACCTAGATTAGTTCAGGTTAATACTATTAAAGGTAAGGGATATAAAATAGCAGAAGAAAATCCATCTAAATTTCATGGTATAGGACCTTTTGATATAGAAACTGGAGAATTAAAAAATAAATCTTCTTCAAAAACTTTTTCTAATTTAGCAGGAGAATGCATAATAAAAACAGCCGAAGAAAATAAAAATGTTGTTGCAATAACTGCTGCTATGGAATCGGGTACTGGTTTAACTGAATATGCAAAACTTTTTAAAGATAGATTCTTTGATGTAGGTATAGCAGAACAGCATGCCATTACTTTTGCTGTAGGACTTTCTGAAATGGGTATAATACCTTTTGTATGCTTGTATTCTACATTTTTGCAAAGAGGATATGATCAGGTTATACATGATATTGGAATAATGAATGCTAATGTTAAACTTATGATAGATAGGGCAGGGTTTGTTCCTGAAGACGGAGATACTCATCAAGGGGTATTCGATGTTTCTTTTTTAAGGATTGTACCTAATATTACAATTATGGCTCCGGTTGGAGAAAAAGATTTCAGGGATATGGTAAAAAAATCTGTAGAGTATAAAGGTCCTACGGTTATGAGGTATAATAAATCGGCTGTTAGAGAATTAAAAGCAAATATTGTATCAGATAATTTTGAGATAGGACATGCTCATATTGTAAGGGAATCTAATAAACAAAAAAATCTTATAATTAGTTATGGTCCTACTCTTATTGATATAGTTGATGCCGTTGATGAAATTAATTTTGACTGTTCAATATTAAATCTTTCTACTTTAAAGCCTCTTGATGAAGAAACTATTTTAAATATGATTAGAAAATCAGATAAAATTTTAATAATAGAAGAAAGCATAAAAAAAGGCGGTATTGGAAGTGCTATATTAGAATTAATGTCTGATAATGAAATATATAAAAGTGTAAAAATTCATGCTTTGCCTGATAAGTTTTTTGAAGTTGCTACTAGAAATGAGCTTTTAAAAATTTATAAATTGGATAAAGAAGGTATAAAAGAAATTATTAAAAATTATTTTTAATTTATTATAGTTTTATTCTTTTCATTTCTTTTAAATATTCTATAAATATATCTGTAATTATAGGATCAAGCATTATATCTTTTTCCAAGAAATTTTCTGTCATAAATAAAATAGCTTCTTTTGGAGTTTTATTCATACTTTTTGTAAGGGTATCATAAACATCAATTACTTCAAGCATTTTTGCAGGCAGATATGTAAGGCTTTGCAATGTTAATATATCTTTATAATCATAAGACACTATATATTCTATTTTATGATGAGGATTTCTTCTTAATACTGCTTTATATAATTCTGTGAAAAGTCCGTATCCATGACTATAATATTCATGATGTAAAGATACAGTTAAAGCAACTCCTTCATTACCTCTCATAAAATATTTAGCAAACCCATAATCTTTTATAGAATGATTATCTTTTTCTTCGTTTGGTAATGGTATATAATCTTTTGACTTATCCAAAGAAATATCATGCATCAATACTCCTATGGCAATTTCTGAGATAGTATTGTTTTCTATTTTTCTTACGCCTAATTTTACATTTGAATCTAATGTATTTACCTCATTGATTAAATTATATCTTTGATATATTCTTTCTGAGTATTTATAATATGTTTTTTTGAAATCAATTCTCATTTTATTGGCAGCACCTTGATTAAGTTTCTTATTAAAGAAATTTACTGATTCAATTATCATTATAAATATTCTAATGCTATGTCCTATGGTAGTATCAGATTTTAAAGAATTAAAATTATTGAACATATTGTTTGTTTCATATTCTTTAGCTGATATTATCATAGCTATTTCTGATATCAAAAGCTGAAGTATTTTAGATAGGCTATTTACATCATAATCATCATTTCTTAGTGTATTATTTTCTTTATCTTTTAAATAATTAATATATTGTATCCTCAATACAAAGCTTATTTCCAAAAGCATTTTAGATATAAGTTCTGCAGTTTCTGCATCTAAGAAATTTTTACGATAATAAGTTAATTTTGCTATATGCTGCCTCATATAAGCTGCCATTTCTTTATTAGACATATTTATTATATTTTCTAATATTTCATCTTCTTTCTTGGCTATCTCTTTATCTGAAGGAATGCAATGTGTGAATGTTTTATAAAATTCTGTTGTTTTACTGCTCAATTTTCTCACTCTTTAAATATTTCATTATTAGTATATCGGAATTTTATATCTAATATTATATATTTTTATATTATGATTAGTTTATTCCGAATTATTTTCTTATTTCATTAGTTATAATAAATGTAGTTATATTTTCGTTAGTATTTCCTACGTAATCTATAGATGTAATTTCTGCTACAGTATTAGTTTCAGTGCTTGCTTGATTTTTTATATTATTAATATTTATTTTTTCAGGTACAACAGTTTCAATATAAGGCATCGAAGCTATTTCATTTATAGTATTAGTTAAATCTTGATTTAATTCTATATTTTTTATAGATATTTTATTTGAATTATCTATATTAGCTTCCATAAATTGATTAACTTTAGTACCATTTACTTCGCCATCTCCATATAAGAATTGTGCTTTTGTGTTTCCATTATTATATGTTACAGCAGCTACTCCTGATACTTTAATATTAGCATTTGAAGTAGAAATTATGATAGAATCTGGTTTAGCATTAGATGAAGCTGCAATTAAGAAATCGCCTTTATTTAAATGCAATTTTGTATTGCCTGTTTTGTCATAAGATTCATCAATATTTAATGATGAGTTTCCTTTGACTTTAAATATATTATTGCTCTCTAAATATGAAGTAAGAGAAGAATTTGCTTCAGTGGAAATATTATCTTTGCTGAATAATAAATCGCCGTTTTGTGCAGGTTTTACTATAGCCTTTTGAGAAGATATTTTTACTTTTCCTTTTACATCTACTACTTTCATATATTGATTTGTTTTATAAGCTGACTGCAAACTAAAAGCTATAGAAAGCATTAACAATATAGAAATAATTTTTTTATTCAACATAAATAAAACTCCATAGAAAAATACATATTACACTATTGATATTATCGGTATTATAAAAATTATTCAATACTGTTTTTTTTTACTGTACATATATTTTAACAGGCGAACTTTTTATAGTTTCTCCTTCTTCTGTTTTTGCTTCTATATAAAAAGTGTAATCACCTTGTTTTAAATTCCATCTTATGTATTGTTTTTTTAAATCATCGATATTTGCTATTATTTCTTTATTGCAATATAGATTTGCACTTACAACATTCTTGGGTATATATGAAGATATGAATATATTTTGATATTCTATAGGAAGTGTAGAATCTATTTTATAAACGGAGTTGTCTGTAGGTTCTTTTATTGATAGACGTTCTTTTATATTTACAGTTCTTTCAGATGATGCATAAGAAGGAACAGCATTTAAATTCATTTGAGGCCTTTCAGCTGAATCGTACATAAAAGCATTTTCTACATTACTATTAATATTTTCTGTAGTATTATCAGTATGAGTTTCTAAGCTTCTATTTTGATTATTGATAGTATTTTTCATTCTATTGTATGCATAAATATTATTAACTTTTGTCCATTCTGAAGTAGGGCGTTCTATTTGCTGTTCTCTAATCCAGCCATTATATTCGCTTGGAAGGTTTACAAATACTTTTTCACTGATAGAACCGTCATAATTTGTTTTTATATATAGATTATGTACATCGCATTCTTCTTTTGGTACATTTATATGAGAAAACTCTTCCATTCTTGTTTCTTTGCAGAACTCTCCTCTAAGTTTTCCGCTTATAAGACAAATTTCTCTTTTTACTATAGTATCAGGCTTATTCCATTTAGTTTCTTTCTGGCTTTTATTGAGCATAGTAAATAAATCATAAAGTATAGGAACAGCTCCGTTTCCTCCAGTTATATTAATCATCTCGCTTCCTGCAAAATCACCAAGCCAAATTCCAACTATATAATCTTTAGTGTATCCTATAGCCCAAGCATCTCTTGATCCTTTTGACGTTCCAGTTTTTATAGCTATAGAAAATGGATAAACTATTCCTTTATAGCTTCTAAATGAACCCATTCTGGCATTTCTATCTGATAGTATGCTTGTTATTAAATATGCACTTTCTTCAGATATTACTTTTCTTGTAGTTTTTTTAGGTAGAGTAATAACTTCTCCGTTGGCTTTTTTTAGTGAAGTTATAGAATAATTATTTATAAATGTTCCTGAATTTGGAAATATTGTATATGCTGAAGCTAAATCTATTAAACGCACTTCAGCACTTCCCAAAACTAAAGAATAACCATAATAATCAGGATTTTTATCTATAGAACTTAATCCGGATTTTAAAAGTATATTTTGAAAATCTTTTATACTGTATCTTGCAAGCCATTTAACAGCAGGTATATTAAGTGAATTAGCTAATGCATCTCTTATGGTAACAGGACCTCTATATTTATGGTCAAAATTTTCTGGTATATAATCTCCGCCAGGTGAATTTATATGAGTTTTTATATCGGCTATAACTGAAGCAGGTGATTCTCCTTTATCAAATAAATATGCATACATAAAAGGTTTTAAAGTACTTCCTGCTTGTCTTAATGCAGTAGCTCCATTAACTGCTCCGTGGGTTTCTGCATCAAAGTAATCCATAGAACCTATCATTGAAAGTACTTCTCCTGTTTTGGCATTAAGTATCACGCAGGATATATTTCTTACATTGAATGTATGAAGCGACTGACTAGAGTTGCTTATAACTAATACAGCTTCCTTTTGCATTTTATAATCTAATGTTGTTCTTAATTCAGTTACTCCAGTATATTTTAATTGCTCTAATGATTCTTTTGCATACATTGTAAAATGAGGAGCTTTGAAAGTGTATTTTTCTTTATCATCAAAAATTTTTAATTTTTCATTTGTATATTTGTTATAATTTTCTTCTGTTATGAAATTATTATTTTTCATTTCTCCAAGTACATATATTCTTCTTGATTTTAATCTTTCTCCATATTTATAAGGATTAAATTTAGTACCCGATTTTATTATAGAAGCAAGCATTGCAGATTCATTGATATTTAAATCTTTTGCTTTTTTATGAAAGTACAAATCGCTTGCAGCACCTACACCATAACAGTTATTTCCAAAAAATACTCTATTTAAATATTCTGTGAGTATTTGCTCTTTTGTGAGATTTCTTTCTAATCTTATCGCATCAAGTGCTTCATAAAATTTATTTATATATGTTCTTTCACGAGGAATAATATTTTTTGCAAGCTGCTGAGTTATAGTACTTCCACCTGATACCACTTTACCGCTTATAAGATTTGATAAAAATGCTCTTATTATAGCTTTATAATCTATTCCACTGTGATTGAAGAAATTTTTATCTTCAGCACTTATTACAGCATTTATTAAATTTGTTGATAAATCATTATATTTTACTTCTTCAAAAAAACCGCCATGCTTTGGAAATATTGTTGATATTAGTATTGAGTTTCTATCATATATTTTTAAGGCACGTTCTTCATTTATATGCAATTCATTTTCTGAAAAAGGTTTATTAATATATTCTTTGCAGTATTTATAAAAATTATATCCTTTTGGTATAAATATAATTGAAACTGCTATTATAGATAATAACAAAGTATATATTATAGTTAATGCTATTCTTCTAATGATTTTTTCCATAATAAAAATATTCTATAATAAAAAAATAATTAGTCAAATTATATTAAATTTATAGCATTTGAATTATGATTATAAAAACTTAAAACTATAAAAAATAATTATTAATTAACTTTAAAAGTAGTAATGTAATTATATAATAAATAAATTTTGATTGACAATAATATTTTATTTTATATTATGTATATCAATTTTTTTATATATTTTAGGAGTATTGATATGCTTAAGACAGAAAAAAGAGTAAAAAGAAGCATGATTATATTAAAATTTGTCATTCCATATTTTATATTTTTTGTATTGATTTGTGTTCCTGTATATATAACTTATTATAAGCAGTATAAAGAAAATTTTTTGTATAGTATATATGATATTATGGATAATGCTTCATTAGATATATTAGGTTGGATATCTGAATATAAGATTCAATTAAAAACTGTCAATAGTTTTTTTGAAACAGATATGACAATCAATGATATGATGTCGGCTGTTTATAAAATGAAATCATCAGATAATGAATTAGTGGATGTTTATTTTGGAGGAGATGTTCCTTATGCTAATGGAGGATTTTTTATAACAGCTATTCCTGATACTATACCAAGTGATTATGATCAAACCACTAGAGATTGGTATGTTAATTCTATAATTACAAATGATGTTTATGTTAGCGAACCATATACAGATGCTTCTACTTCTTCATCTGTTATTACTTTGGCAATTGCAGTTAGAAATGCCTCTAATATTAAAGGAGTTGCTGCATTGGATGTATATTTCTCTAAAATAGAAGAGATAATGAATTTTTTGTAATATTATCTGACGGCAGATATCTTAATCATAGCAATAAAGATTATTTGCTTAATGATAGATATTCTGCTTTTAATATGCCGGAATTTTCAGATCTTAAAAATAAGATGATAAATGGAAGTGCAGTATCTATATATAAAAATCAATGGTATGGTATTAAAGAAATAGAAGGTTTTCCTTGGTATATAGTGGCTAAAGGTAATGACAAGGAGTTAAAAAATAATATATATAAATTAACTTTTTACTTATTTTTAGTTATTCTTTTATCTATAGGCTTGGAAGTTATTTTGGTAACTGTTATTACTATACCTATTACAGATACTTTAAATGAAGCTATTCATCATATAAATAATATGGCTTTAGGTAATTTTGATACTAAAGAGAATGATTCTAAAAAACATAATAATAATATAGCCAATGCTTTATCATCTTCAATATATGATATGCAGAAAAATATTAGTTCTGTAATTTATAATTTAAAACTAAATATAGATTCTATTAATGCTGAAATGGAAAAAATATCTTTAGGAAATAATGATTTATCGGATAAGACTATTGCTCAATCATCATCTATTAATGAATTAGCAAGTTCTATAGAATTTCTTTCATCTGCTATTGCGGACACTTATAATAATACTAATAATACTAATAATGCTAATAATGCTAAAGAAGTAAGTAAGAAAGCATTGGAATGCAGTATTAGAGGTGTAGAAATGGTGGCTAAAACTTCATCAAATATGGAAGAAATATCAGAGGCAAGCAAACAAATTTCGGAAATTATTAAAATGATACAATCAATAGCATTTCAAACTAATATTTTAGCACTTAATGCAGCAGTAGAAGCAGCTAGAGCTGGGGAACAGGGTAAGGGTTTTGCTGTTGTAGCTAGCGAGGTAAGAAATCTTGCTCAAACTTCTTCTAAAGCAGCTGATGATATAACAGATATAGTTGAAAGTACAATTCAAAAAATAAATTCCGGATACGAAACTGTCGCTGAATCTTCATCATTATTAAATGAAATAAATAATTTAGTAACAGATGTTTCCGATGCGTTGGTAAATATATCAAATGCAGCAGAAGAAGAAAAGGATAATATAGAGCAGATTAATGTTAGCGTTTCTTCTATTAGTGATATAACACAAAGAAATAGCTCGCTTGCAAATGATAGTGCTTTATCAAGTAAAGAAATATTAAATAAAACAGGAAATATAGCAGATAATATATCATACTTCAAATTTAAAAATTAATTTTTATTTATTGTGATATATGGTATTTATATTTTATCATATAAAAGTCTAATTATTGTAATATAATTTGACATTGTTGATAATTTTTACTATATTATAGGATGTATCATATTTTAACATCTATTATCATAAAGAATTATTAAGGGGATCATAACTATGAAAAAATTAAATAGTTTAGCATTTAAAATGCCTTTGTCTATTAGTTGTATAAGTAGCATAATAATAATTATACTCTTAGTAATTTCGTTATTTTTCTCAAGTAAAGGTATTACAGAATCAATAAATGTTGGATTTAGAAATACAGTAGAAGGATATGCTTACTTATTAGATGCTTTAACAGAAGCACAAATGCTTCTTGCAAACTCTTATGCAAGTGATGCTAATATTAGAAACTATATGATTTTTAGAGATGATGTTTATAGTGTATACAGTGGAAGAGATATGACTAATTTTATAGAAAAAAATAGCTATGCAGAAAGTATTTATTTAACAGATATAAATGGAAATGTTTTACTTACTACATCAGAAGCTTTAAGAAATAGAAATATGGCTGATATAAGACCTGATTTATGGAGAAAACTTTCAACAGGAGAAAAAGTTGCATTTGGAAGCCCTAGAGAATCACCAGTTTCAGGAGAAATAACATTGGGTGTTGGTTCTATAGTTACAGACTTTACAAATAATACAATAGGTTATTTAGTTACTACTATTAAAGGTTCAGTTATACATGATAATTATTTTTCAAAAGTTAGATTAGGAAGAACAGGAAGAATAGTTGCTGTTAATGAGAATTTTATAGTTACTATGGATATGGATCCTGCTAATATCAATAAGCCTGCACCTGAGGCATATAAAAATATATTTAATAATGCTTCAGATGAAGGTCCTTACAGTTATAAAAATGGTAATATATTGAGAATAGGATACTATAAGAAAATGGATGTTCAGCCTTGGATAGTAACTTATGCTATGAATGAAGATGAAATATTTGAACAGATAAGAACTACTGTTTTTGTAAGTATTTTAGTTGCTGTTCTTTCTATAATTGCTTTAGTTATATTTATGTTTATGTATGCTAGGAGAATTACAAAACCTCTTAGTATAGTTGTTGAAGAAGCAAAAGAAATAGAAGAAGGCAGACTTGTTATGCATGGCAGAAAAGTAAATAGAAAAGATGAGATTGGTGAATTGTCAAGATCTTTCCATAATATGAAATATAAGCTTATAGATATAATAGAAACTTCTTTGAATGAGTCTAGTAGAATGGCTCAGGCTGCTAATAGTCTTGCAACTGGAAATAAAGATTTAGCAGAAAAAGCAGAAAGTACTGCAGGCAATATTGAAGAAACAGGATCATTTATGGAAGAGATCGCAGCTGCAATCACTGTATCTATCAATAATTCCATTAAAGGAAATGAAATGATGAATGATTGTAAAATAGCTATAGAAAATGCAGCGTCAGTAGTTGAAGAAACTGTAAGAAGTATAAGTGAAGTTAATGCAGATAGTGAGAAAATAAAAAATATCATTAAGGTTATAGAAGGAATAGCATTCCAAACTAATATATTGGCACTTAATGCCGCAGTAGAAGCAGCTCGTGCAGGAGATCAAGGTAAAGGTTTTGCTGTAGTTGCTAGTGAAGTAAGAAGCTTAGCACAAAGCAGCCAAGATTCAGCTAAGGATATAACAGAGTTAATTAATCAGGTATATGAAAAAATTAACAGAGCAAATCAGATAGTAGGAAGTCAGGAACAGTTATTTGTGGGAATAAAAGAACAAATAGAAGAAACGGCGGATACAATAAGAAGCATCACTGAAGCTGCAGTAGAACAAAAAGAAGGAGTAGCTCAGGTTAATAAAGCTGTTCAGGAAATGGATACTTTAACTCAGGAAAATGCAGCTTTAGTTGAAGAGTCTACTGCATCTTCTATGTCATTATATGATGATGCCAGACATTTACAGGAAATTATTAATTTCTTTAGTATAGAAAAATAAAAATTATTGAAAGTATAGTAAATTTACTAAATATATAAAAAGTTATTTACTATACATTTCGAGTGAATAATTTTTATAATAATTTAATTTTAGATATAAATGTAATTATTAAAATCTCTAGCATGTTTTAACACTAATTGCTAGAGATTTTTTATTTATAAACTATAATAAAATTATATGGCAATTTATTTATTATACTTTTTAAATTAAAAACAAAATCATTTTTTAATATTTTAAAACTAAATATAAAAATTATGATTATTTTATAAATTATTTCATATATACTAACAATTTTTTATTAGAAATAATAAAAAAATCAATATAAAGTCTCATTATACTATCTTAAATAGTAAATTTAATTTATTAATTTAATGCTTTAAATATACATAGTCACATAAATAATAAAAATCAAAAATATTTTATTATATTGACAACTATTTTTTTTTGAATATACTATATATAGGGTTTTGTTGATTTTTATCAATCTATATTTTATATAAAATTTTATAATAATGTTAGGAGTAAATTATGAGTAAATTTTATAGTCTGTCTTTTAAACTGCCAATTACTATCAGTTTAATGTCTATATTAATGTTATTGTTTTTATTATCATCTTCATTATACTTTTCAAATAAAGGAATAACTGAGAGTATTAATACAGGTTTTGAGAATACTGTTGCGGGTTATGCTAATTTGTTTGATTCTATATTAAATGCTCAGGTAATGCTTAATAAATCATATACAAGCGGTGCTAATATTAAAAATTTCTTTTCAAATATGACCGTATATAGTAATAATGTTTTTTTAGATGTAACTTCATTTGTAGAAAATAATAGTTTTATAGAAAATATTTCTATAATGGATACAAACGGAGTAATAATTTTTGATAGAAACTCTCAATTAATAGGCAGAAATTTTATGGATTTAAGACCTTCTATGATGAATAAATTATTAGCAGGCGAAGAAGCGGCCTTTGGAGATGATATTGTTAAATCGGCTGCCACAGGTGATCTTACAATATCTTTAGGGGTAAGAATACTTGATTATAATGATCAATTGGTAGGTTATTTGGTTTCCATTATAAAAATAATGTCTATATATGACACTTATTTCAGTAATGTACGATTAGGGAAAACAGGAAGAATAGTAACGGTTAATAATAAATCTGTAGTTGTAATGGATACAGATTCTGCAGAAATAAATAAACAAGCTCCAAGTGAATATAATACAATAATTCAAAGTTCAAATACAGATGGAGAATTAAAATATTCTTTTAATGATCATATAAGAGCTGGTTATTATAAAAAAATGAGTGTTCAGCCTTGGATAGTGGCTTATGCTATGGATGAGGAAGAAATTTATGAGATAAATAAATCTATAGTAATAACTAGTGTTATTATAGGTGTAATATCCATGCTTCTTATGACATTTGTAGTATTCCTATTTACTAGAAGCATAATAAAACCTTTAAATATAATAGTAGAAGAAGCTAAAGAGATAGCCTCTGGAAGACTTATTATGCATAAAAGAAAACTAAATAGAAAAGATGAACTTGGACAATTATCTCATTCTTTCCATGATATGAAATATAAACTTATAGAGGTAATAGAAACAACTTTACATAATGCAGATAAAATGTCTCAAGCTGCTAATAGTCTTGCCTCTGGAAATAAGGATTTAGCTCATAAATCAGAAAATACAGCAGCAAATCTTGAAGAAACAGCATCATCTATGGAGGAAATAGCTTCGGCTATATCTATGGCAACAAATAATTCTGTAAAAGGTAATGAAATGATGAATCATTGTAAGGAGTCAATAGATAATGCTACATCAGTTGTATCAGAAACAGTTAGAAGTATGAATGAGGTTAATGCTGATAGTGAAAAGATTAAAGATATTATTAAAGTTATTGAGGGAATAGCTTTTCAAACTAATATATTAGCTTTGAATGCAGCAGTAGAAGCAGCTAGAGCAGGTGATCAGGGTAAAGGCTTTGCTGTGGTAGCAAGCGAAGTAAGAAGTTTAGCACAGAGCAGTCAGGATTCAGCTAAAGATATTACAGAGTTAGTGAATCAAGTATATGAAAAGATTAATAGAGCTAATAAGATAGTAGAAAGTCAGGAAGAATTATTCTTGAGTATAAAAAATGAGATAGATGAAACAGCAAATATCATTAAAGATATCAGTTCAGCAGCTTTAGAACAGCAGTCAGGAGTTGCACAGGTAAATAAAGCAGTAATGGAAATGGATTCTATAACCCAGGAAAATGCTGCATTAGTAGAAGAGTCTACAGCTTCATCACTTGCTTTATACGATGATGCTAAAGAACTTCAGTCTGTTATGAGTTTCTTTAAAATAGAAAAATAATTTTAAAAAAATATTATTATATAGAGTAACTTTATATTGAAGTTTTTTCTATATAATAATATTAATATTTATTTTTTATGTATACTTAAATATTATTTAATTGACAAGGCTAATAGTTTTTACTATACTATTTATTATTATGTATTCTATTATTATTTTCGTATTTATCTTAAATAAATATCTGAATATCTTAGGAGTTTGAATAATGAGTAGATTTAGTAGTTTGTCTTTTAAAATGCCAATTACTATTAGTTTAATGTCTATAATAATGTTAGCTTTTTTATTAAGTGCATCTGTATTTTTTTCAAATAAAGGAATAACTCAAAGTACAGATACAGGTTTTAAGAATACAGTAGAAGGGTACGCTAATTTGTTTAATTCTATATTAAATTCTCAGGTTATGGTTTCAGTTGCTTATTCCAGCAGTGCTAATATTAGAAATTATCTTATAAACAGAGATGAAAATTATAGAAGTTTAGGATTAATGGACTTAAATTTATTTATAAAAAGAAATGAGTATTTAGAAAATATTTATGTTGTAGATGTAAACGGCAGTATATTATTAGATAAAAAAAATGAATTAACAGGTCAAAGTATGGCAGAATTTAGACCCGGTATGTGGAATAAATTAAAAGCTGGTCAGGAATATGCCATTGGAAATAATATGAGAAAATCAGCAGATACAGGTGAGTATACTGTATCTATAGGTACTCAAATATTAGACTTTGAAAATAATATTATAGGTTATTTGGTATTGATAGTTAGATCATCTATTATACATAAAAATTATTTCAGTAATATAAAGTTGGGAAGAAGCGGAAGAATAGTAGCAGTTAATGATCAGCTTAAAGTTGTAATGGACACTGATATAAATGAGGTAGCTAAAGATGCTCCTAATGAATATGATAATATATTTAAGTCTGGAAGTTTAGAAGGAAATATAGAATATATTTTTAATAATCATAAAAGATTGGGATATTATAAAAAAATTAGAATTCATACTTGGATAGTAGCTTATGCTATGGATGAGGAAGAAATTTATGAGATAAATAAATCTATAGTAATAACTAGTGTTATTATAGGTATAATATCAATGATTTTTATGACATTAGTAGTATTCCTATTTACTAGGAGTATAATAAAACCTTTAAATATAATAGTTGAAGAGGCTAAAGAGATAGAAGAAGGAAAACTTGTAATTAATAGAAAGCCTTTAAATAGAAAAGATGAGCTAGGAATATTATCAAGATCATTTACCTCTATGCGTACAAAACTTATAGAAGTAATAGAAACAACTTTAAATAATGCAGATAAGATGTCCCTTGCCGCAAATAATTTAGCAGCCGGCAATAAAGATTTATCAAGAAGATCAGAGAATACAGCGGCGAATCTAGAAGAAACAGCTTCATCTATGGAGGAAATATCTTCAGCAATATCTATGGCGACAAATAATTCTGTAAAAGGCAATGAAATGATGAATCATTGTAGAGAGTCTATAGATAATGCTACATCAGTTGTATCAGAAACAGTTAGAAGTATGAATGAAGTTAATGCTGATAGTGAGAAGATTAAAGATATCATTAAAGTTATAGAAGGTATAGCATTCCAAACTAATATATTAGCTTTGAATGCGGCAGTAGAAGCAGCAAGAGCAGGTGATCAAGGTAAAGGTTTTGCGGTAGTAGCTTCAGAGGTAAGAAGTTTGGCACAGAGCAGTCAGGATTCGGCTAAAGATATCACAGAATTAGTCAATCAAGTATATGAAAAGATTAATAAAGCTAATAAGATAGTAGAGAGTCAGGAAGAGCTATTTATGAATATAAAAACTGAGATAGATGAAACAGCTAATATTATAAGAGATATTAGTTCAGCAGCATTAGAACAGCAGTCAGGAGTAGCTCAGGTAAATAAAGCAGTAACAGAAATGGATTCTATAACACAAGAGAATGCAGCATTAGTGGAACAGTCTACAGCTTCATCACTAGCTTTATATGATGATGCTAAAGAGCTTCATTCCGTTATGAGTTTCTTTAGAATAGAAAGATAAATATTATTATTTTACTTTAAGTTAAAAAATTATTTAAAAATTGAATTGATATTATAAAATTAAAGTGTGGGTATGCATAATTAAATTTTAAAATTTTCATTACATACCCCGCCCTTTAATATTTTTTATTTAATTATGAAATTATAATTTATATTTATCTTTTTACTAAATCAGAAAATAAAGCACCCGCCCAAGTGTTATTTAAATTTTTAGTTTTTATTAACGCACGTTTGATAAAATTTTATATATAGTGAAATTTGAAATGCATAATTAATGTATAATTATAGCTCCGCTTTGCGTGCGTAATATTTTTATTTAAATAACAATAAAAAATTGATAAACTTAAAAAATATCTATTTACAAATTAAAAATAATTATTATAATATTATTAACCTAAGTGAATAACTATTAAGGTTTATCATAAAGGGATTTATTAAAAAATTTATATTATCTGATTTATTAGCCTATGGAAAATAATAGAATTGCTGTTGTAGGAATAATAGTAGAAAAAACAGAAAATATTTCAAAAGTTAATGAAATTCTGCATGATTACAGCGATTTTATTATAGGAAGGATGGGAATTCCTTATAGAGAAGAGAATATAAATATAATCAGTATCGTCTTAAATGCTCCTAATGATAAAATTAATAGTTTAACAGGCAAACTTGGTATGCTTGAAGGTGTTTCTGCAAAAGCACTTTATGCAAGTAAAAAGTAATAACTAGTTTAAATATTATCAGTTTAATTATTAGGAGTTTATATCATGTCTTCTGCTGCTTTGTTTAAGTACGATTCAAAATCAAGAAATGCAAATGAATTTATTAATGATGAAGAAATTCTAAAAACCATATCTCAAGTAGAAAGCGGTAATTACAATATAAGAAATATATTGGATAAGGCTAAAGAGATGAAAGGTCTTGAACCTAATGAGGCATTAGCTCTACTTCTTTGCGATTATAAAGATGCTGAAAATGAAATGTTTGAAATAGCTAAGAAAATAAAATTAGAAATATACGGAAAAAGAATAGTTTTATTTGCTCCACTTTATTTATCAAACTATTGTATTAATGGCTGTGTTTATTGTCCTTATCATGCTAAGAACAAACATATAGCTAGAAAGCAATTAACTCAAGATGAGATTAGAGCTGAAGTTATAGCATTGCAGGATATGGGACATAAAAGACTTGCATTAGAAACCGGAGAAGATCCTGATTATGCTAGTATGGAATATTTACTTGAATCAATAAAAACAATATACAGCATTAAGCATAAAAACGGAGCAATTAGAAGGGTTAATGTTAATATTGCCGCAACTACAGTAGAAAATTATAAGAAGTTAAAAGATGCTGGTATTGGTACTTATGTATTATTTCAAGAAACATATCATAAACCAACTTATGAGAAAGTTCACCCAAGCGGTCCAAAAAGCAATTATGAATATCATACAGAGGCAATGGACAGAGCTATGGAAGCTGGAATTGATGATGTTGGTATAGGAGTATTATTCGGGCTTTATAATTATAAATATGATTTTACTGCTATGCTTTATCATGCTAAACATTTGGAGGATACCTTTGGATGCGGCCCTCATACTATAAGCGTACCAAGAATAAGACCTGCTGATGATGTTGATGTTAAAAGTTTTCCTAATGCTATTACTGATAGCTTATTCAAAAAAATAGTTGCTGTTTTAAGAATTGCCGTTCCTTATACTGGTATTATTGTTTCTACAAGAGAGAGTCAGAAATCAAGAGAAGAAGTTTTGGAAGTTGGAGTTTCTCAAATAAGCGGAGGATCAAGAACAAGCGTTGGAGGATATGTTGAAGAGGAAGAAGAGAATTCTAAACAGTTTGAAATTTCAGATAACCGTTCTCTTGATGATATTATAAAATGGCTTGCTGATATAGATTATCTTCCTAGTTTCTGTACTGCTTGCTATAGAGAGGGAAGAACAGGTGATAGATTTATGTCTTTTGCTAAAAGCGGACAAATAAAAAATTTCTGTCAGGCTAATGCTATAATAACTTTAAAAGAATATGAGAATGATTATGCCAAAGAAGAAACTAAAAAATCAATAGATAAAGTTATAATAAATGAAATAGAAAAAGTGCCTAATGAAAAGGTAAAGTCAAAATTAGTAGATTCTTTAAAAGGCATAGATGAGGGAAGGAGAGATTTCAAATTTTAATTTTTAGGGTTACTCATTTTATAATTGATTCAGTTTTCTTAATTGCATCTATTGATATATGCATTAAGAAAGCTGAATTGATTTTATTTATGAATAGGATATGTGAAAAATATGAATGATACACCGAATTCAAATAGAACTCATATTGCAATATTTGGAAGAAGAAATGCAGGTAAATCTAGTATTATAAATGCAATAGCCAATCAGGATATAGCAATAGTTTCTGATACTGCCGGAACAACTACAGACCCAGTTAAAAAAGCAATAGAAATAAATGGTATAGGAGCATGTACTATTGTTGATACTGCAGGCTTTGATGATGAGGGAGAGCTTGGAACTTTAAGAATAGAAAGAACAAAAAAAGCAATGGAATCTTCTGATATAGCTTTGCTTGTATTTGATGCTTCTTTTGAGGATAATGATTATTCGTTAGAGCTTAAATGGAAAAATAAACTTGAAAGTTTAGAGATACCAATTATAGCGGTTTTAAATAAAATAGATTTAAATGCTGATTATAAAAAAACAGAACAAAATATAAAAGAAATTTTTAATTTAGAAACCGTTTCAATAAATGCTAATAATAAAATTAATATAGATAAATTAATTGATGCTATAAAATTAACAATTCCAAAAACTGAAGAAATAAGTATAACAGGGCATATAATAAAAGAAGATGATATAGTAATGCTTGTTATGCCTCAGGATATTCAAGCCCCTAAAGGCAGATTGATTCTTCCTCAAGTTCAAACTATAAGAGATATTTTGGACAATAAAGCTGTGATAATGGCTTCGACTTTTGATAAATTTGAAAATGCATTAAAAGCATTAAACAAAGCACCTAAAGTAATAATAACAGATTCTCAAGTTTTTAAAGAAGTGGAAAAATTAAAACCTAAAGAAAGTTTATTAACTTCATTTTCTGTATTATTTGCCCGTTATAAAGGAGATGAGAAAATATATAAAAAAGGTGCTGATTTTATAGATAATTTAACAAAGGAGAGTAAAATATTAATAGCAGAAAGCTGTACCCATGTTCCTTTAGAAGGAGATATAGGGAGAGTAAAAATTCCTAATCTATTAAAAAAGAAATTTGGTTTTGAATTCAATATAGATTATGTAGCAGGTAATGATTTTCCAGATGATTTGTCTAAATATGATTTAGTTATACATTGCGGAGGATGCATGGGTACTAGAAAACATATTTTAAATAGAATAAGAATATGCGAAGAACAGAATGTGCCTATTACTAATTACGGTATGACTATAGCAAAGATTAATGGAGTGCAATATATATAAAAGTAATTTTATAGATTTATTATTTTTTAATAAAGTAAATTATTAATAATATATTTTTTACATAAAAGGAAATATAAACTTGATTAATATAAATAAAACAAAAGAAATTATTAACAAAATAGAAATAGAAGAAAAAATATCAAAAGAAGATGCTTTAACTCTTTTATCATCTTTTGAATATGATAATAATATCAATATAAAGAATTTAAATGATGAAGAAAAAGAGGAAGTAAAGAAATTAAAAGAATATTTAAGAGTAAAGGCAAGAGAAAAAGCTGATAAAGTATTCGGCAAATATGTTTTTATGCGCGGGCTTATAGAGTTTACTAATTATTGTAAGAATGACTGTATATACTGCGGAATAAGAAAAAGTAATAAAAATGCAGAAAGATACAGACTAAATAAAGAAGATATTTTGTCATGCTGCGAACTTGGTTATGAAATAGGATTTAGAACCTTTGTACTTCAGGGCGGAGAAGATCCTTATTATAATTTAGAAATTATGTCTGATATAGTAGAAGCAATTAAAACAAAATATACAGATTGTGCTTTAACATTATCAATAGGTGAAAAAGAAGAAGAGTATTATAAAGTATTAAAAGAAAAAGGTGCTAATAGATTTTTGCTCAGACATGAAACCTCTAATGATATTCACTATTCAAAACTTCACCCTGATGATATGAGTTTAGAAAATAGAAAAGAGTGTTTAAGAACTTTGAAAAAATTAGGATATCAAACAGGTACAGGTATAATGGTTGGAAGCCCTTATCAAACTTTGGAAAATATCGCTGATGATTTAATTTTTATGCAGGAGATAAAACCAGAGATGATAGGTATTGGGCCTTTTTTACCTCATAAAGACACACCTTTTGCTAATGAAAAAAAAGGAGAGTTGGAGCTTACATTAATATTAATAAGCATACTTCGTTTAATTTTTCCTTTATCATTGATACCAGCAACTACTGCTTTAGGTACTATTAAAGAAGGCGGACGTGAAATGGGCATACTTTATGGAGCTAATGTTGTTATGCCTAATTTATCTCCTATGAATGTAAGAAAAAAATATTTGCTTTATAATGATAAAATTGCCACAGGAAGCGAATCAGCTGAAGGAGTTAAAAGCCTTAAAAATAATATGGAAAATATAGGCTATATTCTTACTGGTATGCGTGGTGATTTTGATATTAACAGAGGTATTTAAACTTTATAAAAAATAAAAATATATATTTACATATAATCTATTATATATTTAGATAATGTTGTTAAATTATTATAGGGTATATATTCTTT
>NZ_CALXYQ010000052.1 GCF_944393015.1 uncultured Brachyspira sp. | reverse complement strand
GACACTCGACACTCGACACTCGACACTCGACACTCGACACTCGACACTCGACACTCGACACTCGACACTCGACACTCGACACTCAACAAATAATTTAAATCTTTTAAAAAATTTAATATCCGATAAAAATTATAATAATTCTAAAAAAATATATTCTTCTTTATACATTTTTAAGTTAATATTTGTATTGCATGATATTTTAAAAATTTATTTATCATTTTTAATACAAAAACAATCATATATAAAAAACTATAATCATAATTTTATTCTTCTATATTTTCTCAAACTTTTGAGAATGAATTTTTTCAATGATAGAAACATTTTTAAAAATGTTTTTTATAAAAATTATAATTTATATAAGGAGTTCTAATATGAACAAAAGACTATTTTCAATTTTATTTACTTTATTTTTAGTAGGTATTTTATCTGTAAGCTGTTCAAATGCAGATAAAACAGGTTCAGGAGAAACAAAGCCTACAGGTATAGACAGCAAATATGCAGGTACTTGGATAGGAGGCGGAGATTTAGCTGGTCAAACAATTGTTATAAATGCAGACGGTTCAGCAAAAAATCAAACTCAGAATGTTGATATGCCTGCTTCAAGTATAACTAAAAATTCTGATACTTCATATACAGCAAATTATACTCTTAATCCTAGCAGCGGAGTTACAGTAAAAGGCACTATGAATCTAGAATTTACTTCTGATACTTCTGCTAATGTTACAGGTCAAAATACAATTACTCAATCAGGCGGAACTTCAACTCAAAATATCAACGGCACTTTAACTAAACAGTAATAATCAATCGTGTTTTTATTTAGGGCTTGATTAATTATATTAGTCAAGCCTTTTATTTTGAATTATTGTTGATAAATTTATTTTAAATATTGACATAATAATTTAATATTTTAGAATATTTTATATAAAAAAGATAATTATATAAGGAATTCTAATATGAACAAAAAACTATTTAGTATTTTATCTACTTTATTTTTAGTGGGTATTTTATTTGTAAGCTGTTCCAATAAAGATAAAACAGGTTCAGATTCATCAAGCAATAGCAATGTAAAAAAATAGATACTATATACAAAGGTGATTGGTATGACCTTGAAGAGCTAGTAATGCAAATAGATATTAGTGGGAATATTTCATTTCCAACTATAGAAACTCAAGGAGCTGCTATCAAAGGAATTGAAGGAAGCGGAAGTTCATATACTGTTACTTACAGCGATCCAAATGCATCTGATGTGATAGTAAAAATACTATTTAGTGATACTTCTACATGTTCAGTAGAAATTTCGCAAGAAGGAAGTAAAACAACTAAATATAATCTTACTAAAAAACAATGAATTATAATCATATATAGGCTTGATTAGTTATTAGTCAAGCCTTTTATTTTACATTATTTTAAATCCCAGTCTCTAGTCTCAAAAATTATTTTGTAATTTTAGCTTTATATTTCTTCATTATTTTAATTGGATTTTTGGCACCCGCCCAAGAGTTTTTTAAATTTATTGATTAAATAACGCACGCAGAGTAAAGTTTTAAATATAAATAAATTCTTAATTATAATTCATTTATAAATTAAAATTTTATTAATCGTGCGTTAAATAAATTTTAACTTTAAATAAAGTTTGGGTGGGTTCTTAGTTTACAATTAAAGCTGTAAAAATAAATAAAATTATATTTCAGAACAAGGCAGTAAAGTTTAAAGGGCGGGGTATGTTAATAAAATTTTGAACTTATTTTTATCAACTTTTATATTACTGTAAAACAATTATAGTATGATTTAGTACTAATTTTATATTTGCACTTTTTGGTTCTTTGACGAAGTCCGCAGAGCGTATGCGGCGGGAAAAAGAACAATAAAAACATTGACAAAGTTAAAAATTTTCAGTATATACCTAAACAACTACATTTTGTCAATTTTGAATTATTTATGAATGTAATTTTTATTTATTAATAGCATAAAATATTATTAAGTTTTTTGAAAATTAAGATAAAAACTATATTTTGAGTAAAAATGCAGTTGTTTTGGTTCTTTTATACCAATAAAAGAACTGGGGGGTGGGGGCTAGTCCCCACAAATAATAAAAATAATAAAATAATTTTTGCTATTTAAACTTTCACTATAATAAATACTATTATAGTTATATTTTTTCAATGATTAAACTATTTAAATCTTCTGCATTATCATATACTAATAAAAAATTTCTTCTATTAAGATTACTTGAAATTATATTTGATAGTTCTTTATCTTCAAAATATTCTATCATAATATTATGATTATAATACTTCATAAATATTTTTATTAAGTCCAATTTATTATTTATATTTTCAATATTTTCTTTTTGAGATATCTCATTTAATTTAAATATAAAATCCATTTCAGGAATATTTTTTTTATCAGCATTTGCTAAATCAATATTTGTGAAATCGTATATATATGAAGTATTTAATATATTATTATTAATCAATATCTTAAATATATTTTCAAGAACCATGAAAAAAATATCAATCTTTCTGCTGAAAAGAACTTTTGATGAAAAACTTTTTTTATTATATGTGAAAATAATATTTATTATATTGTCAGACTCAAAGAATGAATTAATATTTATTTCAGCATTATAATTTAATTTTAAATAAAGTTTATCTATATCAGTATTGCCATGCTCTTTAAATATTTTAGAAACTATTTCTTTCTTTGAAAACTCTAATATGCTATTTAGAAAATCGATGCATTCTAATATCATATCATTATCAATACTTCCATTATATTTATAATTTTCCATTATTGCACTTATTATTTTACTTATAGACAATAATTCATAATCATTTATTTTATAGAAATCAAAGAAATGGAAATTATTTATATACCAAATTAAATTTGTTATATAAATATCTTTTTTTGGAAATATAGTTACAGGCGATATTTTTATCTCTTTTTCTTTTACATTATAATCATCTATTTTTAGATTTTTTATATATATATTCATAGTAATTATTTATTCGATACTGTCAAAATCAATTTTTTCTCTCATATTACGCAGCATTTTTAAAGGCTTTATATTTAAACTTATAAAAATATTTTCTATATTCTTATAATCTAATTTCGGTACAAATATATTTATTTTGCTTATGATATTAGGAGTATTTTTATCATTATTTTCTTTCCAGCCGACTATCTCTAAATTAATAAGTCTAATTCCATATTCGCCTAATTCAGTTTCAAAATCTATTTTTGAAGAATGTTCGATTAAGTATACTATAGCTCTTTTCTTATTTGATATATAATATGGTATAAAAAATCTATAAATAGAGGTACTCAAAAATATACATATACAGGCTATAGTAGATAGTACCCATTGTCCAGAGCCTATTACTATTCCTATACAAGCAGTAACCCACACTATAGCGGCAGTAGTTATTCCATGCAGTTTTCCTCTATTTTGTATAATCATTCCTGCACCTAAGAAACCAATTCCGGAAACTATTTGAGCAGATATTCTGTTATAATCAGGTACTCGGCTTAATACTGATGTTCCTAATTTGGCTAGTTCAGCATTTTCTAATATTACAGCACGAGCAAATACATCTTCATAGCATGATAAAAGAGCTGCTCCCATACAAACAATGCTTGTAGTTCTGCTTCCTATAGGTTTTTTATGCTGTTCTCTTTCCCAGCCTATAAATATACCCATAATATATGCCACTAATATTCTTGTTGTTATTTCTGCAATACTAAAGTCACCTAATGCATGATTAATATATTCTAACATAAAATAATATCCAAATGTTTATATATACATTAGTATTATCGAAAAAAAATATTAATAATTACAGTTTATATATCTATGTCGGCATATATTTCAGATTCATTTTTTGTGTACAATGCTATAGAATCTTTTGAAACACTGATAATTTCATCTATAAATTTGCTTATATTATAATCAAGGTCTGAAGAAAAATATTCTATAACCATATCTAAATTCATTCCGCTTATTAAACAGATATTATCATTTTTTCTGTAAAATTTGCTGGCTATATTAAAAGGAGTTCCGCCATATAGATCAGTCATTATTAAGATTTGATTATCTCCAAATTTATCTAATAATGTTTTTAATTGATTTTCTATTTGGGCAAAAGTATTATCTGTATGCAAATGTATTACATCATAATAATCTTTTGGTAAATCGCCCAATATCATTTTGGCAGATTCAATAAGTGTGGATGCTAAATTGCCATGACTCATTAATATTAAATTAGGTTTCATAATCAATCCCCCCATTCACATTTTATTGCTTTTATATTATAAATATAATAATTGTTTTTTATTATTCAAATTTAATTTTGAAAAAAATTTACTTAGACAAGTAATTTTGTACGATAATTTTACAATTAAGAATGTTGGGATTTATTGATTAGTACCTAAATGCTTTTCCACTAATTTATCATACGAGCCATTAGTCATTATTTGTGATAGAGCTTTATTTATTTCATCTAATAATACATTATCATCTTTTCTAAAGGCTATAGCATAATCTTCTTCAGGATATTTTATATTTTCTACAAGTTTAATACTTTTATCATATAAAATATAATGCTCGCAAGTTGATCTATCAAATATAGCAGCATCTACATTGCCTACTTTTAATGAAAGTATTATACTGCTTCCTGTATCGAATCTTTCTATATCTATTCCTTCTTTTGCAGAAATCATAGTGTCAGCAACTGTATCTCTTATTACTCCTACTTTTTTTCCTGTTAAATCTTCTTCAGTTTGTATTGATTCATCATTCATTCTTATTAAAACTGCCTGACTTGATGTGTAATATTTATCAGAAAAATTAAGATATTGTTTTCTTTCTTCAGTTACAGTCATTCCTGCTATGATAGCATCTATTTTTTTAGACTCTAAAGCTGGTATAAGTTCTTCAAAACGCATAGGAATAAAATTGATATTTTATCCGGATATTTTGGATATTTCATTCATTAAATCATAATCGAATCCGCCTATATTGCCATTTGATAAATAACCGAAAGGATAATCATAAACATATATTCCTACATTTATATAATTATTTGTTGAAATATTTTGCTGAATTTGGATATTTTTATTTTCTGAAGAGTCTGTACATGATATTAATAATGATAAAATCATCAATATAATTAATATGATTTTTTTCATTTTTTATTCCTAAAAATCAGATATTATTTAGTTATAAGATTCTCGTATATAAATTAATATGCATGTATAAAAAAGTCAAGCAATTTATTATGATTAAATATTCTATTATAAGTAAATAATTATAAACTGCAATATAAAAAATATTTGCAAAAACATACTTGCTGTATTATAATGTTAAATGATGTATTGTAAAAATTAGGATATAAAATTGAAAGTAAGCTCTGAATATATAAAAAAGTTATTATTAGTTTTAGGATATAAAGAAACTAATTTTGGAATATATAATAAAAAATATAAAAATAACTATACCATTAGTATAAATTTTGATAAGGAAAAAATTTTTTATATAGATAATAATTTTGACAAAAATATCAAATTAGGAGATGAAACAACTTCTAATTTTGAAAACAGCGAGAATTTTGTTGTTTTAGAATGTGTTGATAGACTTTTGGAAAAAGGATATAGTCCTGATAGTATAACACTTGAAAAAAAGTGGGAAATGGGAAGAAAAGAGAAAGGAAAACTAGATATACTTGTTTCAAAAGATAATATTTCGTATTTAATGATAGAATGTAAAACTTGGGGCAGTGAATTTAATAAAGAATATAAAAACATGTTAAATAAAAAAGGTGGACAATTATTTAGTTATTATAATCAAGATAGAAATGCTGAATATTTATGCTTATATACTTCAATATTAAATGATGATGATAAAATAGAATACAAAAACGAAATAGTAAAAATTGATGAAGAATTAAAAACTCTTGCTAATGTAGAAGAAATATATAATAGATGGAATAAACAATTTTCATTTAATGGTATATTTGAAAAAGATATTTTACCTTATGGAATACAGGCAAAAGCATTATTAAAAAAAGATTTAAAAATAATAACTCCTGAAGACGGAAAAAACATATATAATCAATTTTTAGAGATATTAAGACATAATGTAGTTTCAGATAAACCAAATGCATTTAATAAAATATTTAATTTATTTGTATGTAAAGTATTTGATGAAGATAATACAAAAGAAAATGAAGAATTATCTTTTCAATGGAGAGAAGCAACAGATAATTATGAAATATTTATTGATAGACTTAATCAGTTATTTCAAAGCGGAATGAAGGATTATTTAAATAAAATTATTTTTTATATAAAACTTGATGATATCAAACAAAAAAATGAGAAAGAATTAAGAGAATCTTTAATGCAGGCTATGATTTATAAAAATCAGGAGTTTTCATTTGTTGATATATTTGATGAAAGAGATTTTAAAAGAAATACAAGTATAGTTAAAGAAGTTGTTGAATTATTACAAGGATATCAATTTAGATATACAGAAAAACATCAGTTTTTAGGAGATTTTTTTGAAAATCTTTTAAATACGGGTTTTAAACAGGAAGTAGGACAATTTTTTACTCCACGTATATTAACTAGATTTATTGTTCAGTCTATTCCTATAAAAGAAATGATTAAAGAAAAAATTCTTTCAGGAGATAAAGATTTTATTCCAAAAGTTATAGATTTTGCATGCGGTAGCGGTCACTTTTTAACAGAAGCAATGGATATAATTCAAAAATCGCTTTTAGAAATAGGAAAAGAAAATTTGGATATATTAAAAAGAGTAGAGGATGTTTTAAATAGATATAATAATGATCCTGATAAATTCATTTGGGCAAAGGATTATATATATGGAATAGAAAATGACTATAGACTTGTAAAGACAACAAAACTATCATGTTTTTTTAACGGAGACGGAGAAGCTCAAATACTTCAAACTTCAGGTATTTATCCTTTTAGTCATGATGATTACAGAGGTACATTATTAGATACTAAAAATAAAGAAAATGAAAGATTTGATATAGTTATTTCAAATCCTCCATACTCTGTAAGCGGATTTAAAGCTATAATGGATAGAAATTCAGATGAAGCTTTTGATTTATACAAGGATATAACAGATAGCAGCAAAGAAATAGAAGTAATATTTATAGAGCGTATGAAACAATTATTAAAACCTAATGGATATGCTGCTATAATACTTCCTATTTCCATACTTCAAAATGATGGACTTTATGAAAAGGCAAGAACCATTATATTTGAAAATTTTTATTTAAAAGGGATTGTAAAATTAGGCTCTAATGCATTTCAGGCTACTGGTACAAATACTGTTATATTATTTTTACAAAAAAGAGAAAAATCTATTAGTTTAGAAAATAAAGAAAGTTATGTAAATATGTGTAAAGATAAAAAACTTTTGATAATTGATACAGGAGAAAAAGACGATGAAAAAAAATTTTTAGGATATAGTTTCAGTAATAGAAGAGGAAATGAGGGAATAACAGAAGAAAGGGATAAAGAAGGTACATATTTAGGCAATTTATTGGATGAAAAAAATAGAGATAATATAAATAAGGCTAATTATTATATGCTTCAAGCTTTATATGATAATTATCCTAATGTAGTTAAAGAATTAGAAAAAAATATATATGTTTTAGATTTAGAGGATTGTTTTAATTTTGAAGCCAATGATTTTGTTAATAGAATAAACTTAAATATTAAAAAAAAAATATTAACTAAATATGAATTAGTTTCATTAGATACAATATCATCTATAATAAAAGGAAAATCTATAACAAAAGATAAAGTAAAAAATGGAAATATACCTGTTATAGCTGGAGGTAAAACTTCTCCATATTCTCATTCAGAATATAATCAAGATGAAAATTGTATAACTGTAAGTGCTTCTGGAAGTGCATGATATGTATGGTATCATGATTATAAAATTTGGGCTTCAGATTGTAATGTAATACGTTCGTTTGATGAAGGAAAATATATTACTAAATATATATATTATTCATTAAAAAAATTGCAAAATTTAATTTATGATTTAAAAACAGGTTCAAATCAGCCACATGTATATGAAAAAGATTTAGCTAAAATAAAAATTCCTAATTTGAATATTCATAAACAGAAAGAAATTGTTGCTCTTATGGAAGAACATGAAAATATTATTTTTGAACAAGAGAAAATTATTAAAGAATCAAATGATAAAATTAATAGCTTAGATTTTGTAAATTATGATAAATGTAAATTATCCGATAAATCTAAATTTCATATTTTTATAGGTAAAAGAGTATTACAAAAGAATATAAAAGAAAATGGGAAATACCCTGTTTATAGTGCTAATGTATATAAACCTTTCGGATATATAGATGAATTACTATTTGATGACTTTGATTCTACATCTGTATTATGGGGAATAGATGGTGATTGGATGACAAATTATATATTTCCAAATAATCCTTTTTATCCAACAGATCATTGTGGTGTTATAAAATGCCTTGATAATTCTGTAAATATGGTATATTTTAATTATGCTTTTAATATAGTTGGAAAAGAATATGGTTTTAATAGAAATTTAAGAGCTTCTATAGATAGAATAGAAAAATTACAAATTCCTATCCCTAATTTAAACAAACAAAATGAAATATCCAATATTATTTTGGATTGCAAAAATAAAATAGAACAAGCTCAATTAAAAATAAATAATGCTAAAATTATTCAAAAAGAAATAATGAACGATATATTTCAAATTGATTAATTAAAATTTATTTGCAAAAACATACTTGCTGTATTATAATATATCATCAATAATATACGAATAAATTTTTTTATCAATTTTTAATTATTAAGATTAATTTTAAAAAGGATATATTTTAATAAATGTCATACGCAGAAAAAATTAGAAATTTTTGTATCATAGCCCATGTTGACCATGGAAAAAGTACATTAGCTGATAGAATAATAGAGCATACTAAAGCAGTATCAAGCAGAGAGATGAAAGCTCAAATATTAGACTCTATGGATATAGAAAGAGAGAGAGGAATAACAATAAAGAGTCAGGCTGTTAAATTATCATATCAGGCTGAAGACGGAGAAGTATATACTCTTAATTTGATTGACACACCGGGACACGTTGACTTTAATTATGAAGTTTCACGTTCTCTTGCTGCTTGTGAAGGAGCTATACTTGTAGTTGATGCTGCTCAAGGTGTTGAGGCTCAAACTATTTCTAATTTTTATCTTGCATTTGAAAATAATTTGGAGATTGTACCTGTTATTAATAAAATAGATTTGCCTGCTGCTAATATCGAACTTTGTAAAGAGCAGATGGAAAAAGAGTTTGGTGTAAATAAAGATGATATAGTTTTGGCAAGTGCAAAAAATGATATAGGTATAGATGAGATACTTGAAGCAGTAGTTAAGATGATACCGGCTCCAAAAGATAATACCAACAAAAAAACAAGAGCTTTGATATTCGATTCTTATTATGATCCTTTCCGCGGTGCTGTTATGATAGTAAGAATATTTGACGGCTCTATTAAAAAAGATGATAAACTTCTTTTAATGGAAACTAAAGCGAAGTATGAAGTTGAAGAATGCGGAACTCTTTTGCTTGGGCTTAAGTCTGCTAATGGATTAAAAAGCGGTGAAGTTGGATATATTATTGCGGGCATTAAAAACATATCTGATATAAAAATAGGGGATACTATCACACTTGAAGAAGATCCTTCTGATGAACCTTTAATTGGTTATAAAGAAGTACTTCCTATGGTATTTGCAGGCATTTTCCCTGCTGAAGATGAAGATTATACAAACTTACAAAAAGCATTGGAAAAATTAAAATTGAATGATGCTTCTTTAGTTTATGAGCCTGAGCGTTCTATTGCTTTAGGGTTTGGATACAGATGCGGATTCTTAGGGCTTTTGCATTTAGAGATTGTTCAAGAGCGTCTTGAAAGAGAATTTAATCTTAACCTTGTAATAACTAGTCCTTCAGTAGAAGTTAAATTAAAACTCACAAATGGTGAAGAAAAATTAATTGATAACCCTGCAGATTTTCCTTCTGGTCAGTATATAGAAAAATGTTATGAGCCTTTCATAAATGCTCTTATAATAGTACCAACCGATTATTTAGGAAACATTATTTCTCTTTGTATAGACAGAAGAGGAACACAAACATCATTAACTTATTTAGATGATAAAAGGGCAGAGATTAAATTCGACTTGCCTTTAATAGAAGTAGTATATGATTTTTATGATAAATTAAAATCTATATCAAGAGGCTATGCTTCATTCGATTATGATTTTTCAGATTTCAGAGAAAGCCAAATAGAAAAAATTGATATACTTGTTCATGGCGAAGTGGTGGATGCATTGTCATTTATGTCGCATAGAAGCAATGCTGAAACTAGAGGCAGACAAATCATAGAAAAATTAAAGCATCTTATTCCAAAGCATATGTTCCAGATTCCATTACAGGCTGCAATAGGCGGACGTATAATTGCACGTGAGAATATAAGTGCATTAAGAAAAAATGTTACAGCCAAATGTTACGGAGGGGACATCACAAGAAAGAGAAAACTTCTTGAAAAGCAGAAAGAGGGTAAGAAGAGAATGAAGGCTATTGGTAATGTTGAAATACCTCAGGATGCATTTATAAGCGTACTTAAAACTGACGATAACACAAAATAATTTAATAATAAATTAATAGGCATTAGAAATAATGCCTATTTTTATATATAAAATCAAAATTTATTATAAGTTCATTTATTAAAAATATTTTAAATTTTATTTTTTGACATACAGCCAAATTACAGCATATATACATATTGATCCGGAAACTATTAATAAAACATAAATACAGCTTTCAGAAAAAGGAAGTTTTATATTTCTTGGTTTATTTGGATCGAACCATAAAGCTAATTTATCACCGACTTTTCTAAAAGGGTAATAGCTTTTTAATGTTGTATATAGTGTTCCGTATCTTTCAGTTTCATAACTTATAAGCATTGTATTTTCGTATCTTAATTTTCTAGATTTATATACTTTTTTACTATTATATTGTTCAACTATGCATACAGTATGTACATACTTTTTTGAAGCAATAAAAATAGAAACGAATCCTGCTATTGCTCCTAGTATTAATAATATTCCTACAGTTAATATTGCTGCTTTAATTATTTTTATGTTCATATATTATACATTCCAATTAGTTCAAAAAATTAATGATATAAAATAGATATAATAATTTAATATTATAGATAAAAAATAATCAAGGTTTTAAGTTATCTATATTTATATTATATGATTGTATAAATTAAAGAATATCTGTATTATATATTATTATAAGAATGGAGTTTTTTATGTATAAAGCTGGCATAATAGGTCTTGGGCAGATAGCTTATTTCATAGATAAAGACCCTAACAGAAAAATAATATGGTCGCATGTAAAGGCTTATCAAAATACAGAAAACACTAAAATTACAGCTATATGCGGTAATAGTAATCTAGATTTAGTTAAGCAAATACAAAAAGATGAAAACATAGAAAAAGGATATATTGACTATAATAAAATGCTTGAAGAAAATGATTTTGATATAGTGAGTATATGCACGCCTATAGAGTTTCATTATGATATAGCAAAGAAGTGTATGGAAACAGGAGTTAAAGCTATTTTTTGTGAAAAGACTTTATCGTATTCAATAGAAGAGGCAAAATCAATATTAGAATTATCAAAAAAGTATAATATAGTATTTGCAGTTAATTATATATTAAGATGGGATAATATTAATAAACAAATAAAAAAACTCATAGAAGAAAATGCCATAGGTAAAATATATACAATAGTTGGATATGGAGCTACTGCATTGCATACCAGTGCTAGTCATATTATAGATTTAATGCTTTACTTTACAAACTCTGAAGCGGAGTATGTTGTAGGAGAAAAGCAGACAGATTTTATAAGAGAAGTTCATGGTATTAGTGATCATGGCGGATGCGGCATTATAAAATTTAAATCAGGTGCTATTGGATTCATTAAAGCTGTAAGTACATCTCCTTTTAAATATATGCTTGAAATGGATATAATGGTGAGAATGGAAGAATAAGATTATACAATAATGGAAATAGTTTTGAATTATATCAATACAAACAAGTTGATAATAATGAGGCAGGTTCAGGATATGAATCTTTAATTTTGACGAAACAATATAATAGAGATTATGAGAATGAAAGAATGCTTGATGCTGTTCATAATATTATAGAATGTTTAGAAAATGGCGGACAGCCTATATCGAATGCTTCTACTGCTTTAGAATCTGTCAAAATAATAGAAGGCATTAAATTATCATCTGATACAAAAAGTAAAATAGATTTATAAAGTTATAGTTTATTAATTTAACGCACGCAGAACAAAGTTAACAAATATATATTTATTTTATAAATTAAATTTTTTATTATATTACAAATACATCTAAACGTGCGTTGATTGGATTTTAAATCTAATTAAAACTTGGGCGGGCGTTAACATTTCTAGTTAAGCAATAAGAGAATAAAAAATAAAAGTATCAAATATAAATTATAAAGCCTAGAGGGTGGGGAGTGTAAATAAGTTTTAAAACTTTAATTACATCTGCCGCCTTCTAAAATTTACACCGTTACTTTAAATTTAATATCTTAATTTGCAAAAAAGACAAAATAAACTAGAATATTAAAATTATTTTATATGACTTCTGTATTAATTATGTGCTTTTTCAACTTTGACGAAGTCCGGGAAAAGTTGATAAAAATAAGTTCAAAATTTTATTAACATACCATGATCTTTAATATTTGCTGCTATTTTTTGAATTCTAGTTTTAATTATCTTTAAAGCCGAATTATAAATTACAGCACCCACTGGACTTTACGAACGGTATTGCCTTCATTTATTCAAAGTACAATGTATATTCAGCATATTGTATTTTAATATACGAATAATGAATTTAAGGGTATAGTATTTAGAAAAATTTATTTAAAAAAATTACTCTGTATCCTGCCATCTTAAATTTACAGTGTTATTTTAAATTTAATATATAAACTAACAATAATAACAAAATTATCCGGTATACTCTTCTATATACTTACGCATTAGCATTTTTATTGTTTCTTTGTCAGCATCTAGTGAGGCAATATCAAATGCATCAATCATAACTTTACGCTCTTCAGGAGTTAAGCATTTTACAGGGTCTTTTGCTATGAATAATTTTTTATACTGAGAAGGTATTAATGTTTCATCACCCATTAAAATTTCTTCATAAAGTTTTTCACCTTCTCTGATTCCTGTAAATATTATAGGTATGTCTTTTTCAGTAAGTCCGTACATTTTAAGCATGTTTTTAGCTAAGTCCAAAATTTTAACAGGCTTTCCCATATCCAAAGTAAATATTATTCCGTCATTTAAAGTACAGGCCTTTATAACTAGTCTTGCAGCTTCTCTTATAGACATAAAGAATCTTACCATTTCAGGATGAGTTACAGTTAATGGCTTGCCTTCCCTAATCTGCTTTTCAAATACAGGTATAACGCTTCCGCTGCTTCCTAAAACATTTCCGAATCTTGTTATTTTAAATGCTGTATTATTTTGTTCATGAGATAAAGACATTATCATTCTTTCACATATTCTTTTGCTTGCTCCCATCAATGAAGTAGGGCGAACTGCTTTGTCTGTTGATATGAATACGAAATTTTTAATATTGTTTTTAATTGCAAGTGTGGCAATGTTTTCTGTTGCTAGTATATTATTTTTAATTGCTTCTTCAGGATAGGCTTCCATAAAAGGCAAATGCTTATGAGCAGCAGCATGGAAAATTATATCCGGATTTTCTTCTTTTAAAATTTTATCTACTTTGACATAATCTCTAACATTTGAAATTATATATTGGAACTTATGTTTGTTTTTTTCATTTTTTCTGTCATTTATAGACATTATAAGAGAATGAATTGCACTTTCGGAATTATCCAAGGCCATAACTTTTTTTACAGGCAATGTAATCAATTGTCTTACAAGCTCGCTTCCTATAGAACCGCCTCCGCCTGTAACTAGTATTGTTTTATTCTCATAGTATGCGGATATTTCCTTTTCATCAAAACCAATCTCTTCTCGTCCTAGCAAATCAGATGGCTCTATATTTCTAATATCTTTTATAGAGGCATTACCTTTTATTATCTCAAAGAAACAAGGAAGTATTTTATATTTTATTCCGGTAGGATATATAATATCCAATATTTCAAGAAGTTCCTTTTGTTTTAAAGTAGGAATTGCAATGATAATTTCTTCTATTTCTATATTATGATTTTTATAATATTCTATTGTGTTTTCTATATCTTTAATCTTTCCTTTTACATCAATAGAATGATTTTCAATATTAACTTCTTTCTTATTTTCATCATCATCTAAAAAACAAAGTATATTATATTCGTTGTTATCATCTGAAGTTAATATTTCGGATGCAAGAGTTTCCCCAGCATTTCCAGCCCCAATTATAACTATATTTTTTTTATTCATTGCTTCAAACCTAAAATACATATATAAATAAGAATTATAGTATATATTTTTTTTATTTATTATACAAGGATTTTATTATATATTGTTAATTTTATAGAAATGTTTTATTTTAAAATAAATTTTCAATAGTATATTAATATAATAGTTTTATAGTTTATTATATTTTATACATATAAGATAATTTTTTTTTAATTATTTGTATTTTATGGTAAAACGTTAAAAAATATTTTCAATTTTATTTATAAGCTGTTCTATGTTTTTGAAATTTATTTAGAATCCCGCCCTTTAAGATTTTATAGCTTATTTTTTTATTATAGCTTCATTAAGATTTGAAAACTTATATTATAATTTACAACATCCGCCCAAGTTTTTTTAAATTTGAAATCTACTCAACGCACGGTTAATTTTATATTATTATATAATAATATTAGAATTATAAATTGATTATAACTCATAATCTGCTTAGCGTGCGGTGTGTATATTAATAATTTATTTCTATAAAAAAGTTTGGCAAATTAAATGTTTTTTGTAGAATTGTTTTGTAATTATATCATTAAAAAATCGGACGTATTTATGTATAAAACAAATAATAATAGAAATAAATTATTATATAAGAACGATAAAATAGATGTTAAAAAACTATTTTTTAATATAGGTACAGTAGGTACAGTAATAAATGTTTTGGGAAAGATATTTACAACTTCTAAATCTGCTGTTGATGAGATAAAAAATCAAGGTGGAATATTATATGTATTTGATACTAATGCATTAATGAATATTCCTAATTTAATTACTACATCAAAAATAAACAGTAGTTATGTTTTGCCTATTGTTGTTTTAGAAGAATTGAATAAATTAAAATTGTATAAAAATAGATCACAAAAAGTAAGTAATACTATAAGAGCCATTAATAAATTAAATGTTATTATAGAAAATACATCGAACATGTTTTACCAAAAGATTTTGATATGAGAAACAATGATAATAAAAATACTTGCAGCAGCAATGAAATGTTCAAATAAAATGTTGTAATAGTTACAGATAATAATTTAAAGAATAAAGCAAAATCTTGTAATATCAAATATATGTCTTTATAAGAATTCAAAAAATCAAAAATTAATAATTTTTTATTACTGTATGTTTTCTAATAAAATGTAATAATATAACTAGTTTTTATTAGTGTATTATAAATAAAGTCTTTTAAAAATATTTACTCATTATTTGTTCATCACTTTAAAAAATAGTTCTATAAACAATAAAGGTTTTTATTTATGATTTTCTTGTAAAGATTGTGAGTATATGGTAAATTTATTTGATTGTTACTCACAATTTTTGTTGTGTATTATATAAAATAATTATTTTCTACATTATAATAGGAACAATATTGAATAAATTTCTATATTGTATGCAGCAAATAATATTACTTATATTTATTATTTATATAAAAAATTGTTTTTTATAATAAATCAAATATAGATAGTATAAAATTTATTTTGTTGTTTAATACCGTCATACCCTATTTTGTACTTTTTTATAATTAAGATACATTTATATTATTTTTTGTAATCTAGAATTAATATTATAAAAAACTAATGAAAAATTAATCAAAATTTTTAAAAAATATAATAATGTTTTGTATTACATTTTAATAAAAATTATATTGAAAATATTTTTTATAATATAAAATTAAGAAATACTTAAATACAATATCTTAAAATTTTATGTTTTTTTAGTTTTAGTATTAAACAAAATGGATATTTTATCACATTATGCATTGATTTTTAAAAAAAAATGTCCTATAATTAATAAAGAACTATTTCAATTATTTTAAGAAGGTGGTAATATGGATAAAGGAAAATTCATAAAAGCAAATCAAGTCAGCGAACTTATTGACAGCAGCTCTTTTATAGGTTTGGACGGATTTGTAGGCATAGGTGTTCCTGAAGAAATTTTAATTCAAATTGAAAAATCCTTTTTAGAAAAAGGATACCCTAATAATTTAAGCATTATTTTTGGAGCAGGAACAGGAGACGGTAAAGTAAAAGGGTCAGGACGTTTAGGCCATAAAGGACTTTTAAAAAGAGTTGTTGCAGGACATTTGGGATTAGCTCCAAGACTTGGGGAATTGGCAAATAACAATGAAATTGAAGCCTATAATCTTCCTCAGGGAGTTATAGTACAAATGTTTAGAGAAATGGCTGCTGGGAAACCAGGAATACTTTCGCATGTAGGACTTGGAACTTTTGTAGATCCTGAACTTCAAGGAGGAAAACTTAACAGCATAACAACAGAAGATATCGTTGAGAGATGCAAATTTAAAGGTCAGGATTTGCTGTTTTATCATGCTCCTAAACTGGATTATGCCATATTGAGAGGAACTTATGCAGATGAAGACGGAAATATTTCTTATGAAGAAGAAGCCCTTACTCTTGAAGGTTTATCCATAGCAACTGCCGCTAAAAATAGTGGGGGAAAAGTCTTTGTTCAAGTTAAAGCAAAAGTAAAAAGAGGAAGCATACCTCCAAAAGAAGTAAAAATTCCAGGAATTTTAGTAGATTATGTGGTTGTAGCTGAAAATCCTGAAAATCATATGCAGACTTTCGGAGAATATTATAATGTGGGATATGTTAAAAATAACTTCGTTGTAGAAGGAAGTCTTAAAGAAGTAAAACTTGATGAAAGAAAAATCATTGCAAGAAGATGTGCAATGCTTTTAGATAGAAGCAAAAAAATATTAAACTACGGCATAGGAATGCCTGAAGTTATATCTATGGTAGTAAATGAAGAAGGTCAGGAAGAATACTTCACACCTACTGTTGAGCCTGGAGCAATAGGCGGAACACCTATGGGGGGGGGCAGCTTTGGTGCTACATTTAATGCAACAGCAATAGTTGATCAGCCGTATCAATTTGACTTCTATGACGGAGGAGGATTGGATATGGCGTTTTTAGGGCTTGCTCAATGCGACCAATACGGAAATATTAATGTTTCTAAATTCGGACCAAAGATTGCAGGATGCGGTGGATTTATTAATATCACTCAAAATGCAAAAGAAGTAGTATTCTTAGGAACTTTCACAACTGGAGGATTGAAAATAGGTGTTGAAAACGGAGAACTTAGAATTCTTCAGGAAGGAAAAGTTAAGAAATTTATAAAAGATGTAGAGCAAGTTACATTTAGCGGTAATATTGCTAATAAAAATAATAAAAAAGTTACTTATGTAACTGAAAGAGCTGTTTTCACTCTTGTTAAAGAAGGATTAAAACTAGTTGAAATAGCTCCTGGAGTAGATCTCCAAAAAGATATATTGGATCAAATGGAATTCAAGCCTATTGTAGCTGATGACTTGAAGAAAATGGATTCAAAAATATTTATTGATAAAAAAATGGGATTAGTATTTTAATAAAATATAATAATTAAAAGGAGACATTTATATGGTATTTGGAACAATTGGTATTGTATTATCGCTGATACTTTTAATGTATTTGGCGTATAGGGGGTTTTCAGTTTTAATCATAGCACCTATTCTTGCTTGTTTAGCAGCAATAATGGGCGGTATTGACAGCGGAAATATTCATGTTTTAGCTACATATACAGAAACTTTTATGAACAGTTTGGCAGGATATGTAAGAACTTATTTCCCTATTTTCTTGCTTGGAGCTATATTTGGTAAAGTAATGGATGACACTGGTTCAGCAAGAAGTATTTCATATTTTGTTTGTGAAAAATTTGGTAAAGAAAAAGCTATACTTGCTATAGTTCTTGCTTGTGCTATACTTACTTACGGCGGAGTATCTTTATTTGTAGTAGCTTTTGCTATTTATCCTGTTGCAGCAGCTTTATTCAGAGAAGCAGGAATACCTAAAAGATTTATTCCCGGATCAATTGCTGCAGGAGCTTTTACTTTCACAATGACAGCCTTACCAGGAACACCTCAAATTCAGAATGCTATTCCTATGCAGTATTTCGGAACTGATGCTTATGCAGCTCCTATTCTTGGAATAATCGGGGCTATATTAATGGGAACAAGCGGGGTTATATGGCTTCAAAGAAGGGCAAAAAAAGCTATGGCTAAAGGAGAAGGATACGGAGTGCATCAAAATGAACCTGCCATTGATAATACAGGAGAAAATTCAAAAAATATACCTCCGTTCATAATTGCAGTTCTTCCTATATTGCTAGTTATAATTGTAGGAATTATCGCTTCTAAATTTGTATTCCCTAAATTAGATCTTTCTTATCTTGAAAGTTACGGAACAGAATCTTCAAAAGTTGTAGGAAACTGGAGTTTAATTGTTTCATTAGTAATTTCTATAATAGCTGCAATTCTTCTTAACTTAAAAAGAATGAAAAACGTTATTAAAACTCTTACTGACGGAGTATCAGGATCATTCCTTGCTGTAATGAATACTGCTTCTGAGGTTGGTTATGGAAGTGTTATAGCTGCAATGGCTGCATTTGCTGTTGTAAAAGGTGCTTTATTAGGACTTTCTTCTAACCCTCTTGTATCAGAAGCTATTTCAGTATCTGCACTTGCTGGTATAACAGGTTCAGCATCAGGCGGATTAAGTATAGCTCTTGAAGCTCTTGCTGATGTATATTTAAAAGATGCTTTAGCTGCTAATATAGACCCTCAAGTTCTTCACAGAATAGCTTCTATGGCTTGCGGCGGTTTGGATACTATGCCTCACAATGGTGCAGTTATCACAGTTCTTGCAGTTACTGGTATGACTCACAGAGAATCTTATGGAGATATTGCAATGTGTACTGCTATAATTCCTGTAATAACAGTTGCTATTTGTATTGTACTTTATTCAATCTTTGGTATTGTATAATATTATAATATAAAAAAATTAAATATTTTTCGGCAGAATATCTGATAAAGAGATTTTGCCGAACTTTATATATACTTTATATTTATAAAAATATTTTTTAGGAGCAATAATTATGAAATTTGAAGAATTAAAAGTTGGTATGAAAGCAGAAATTACTAAAACTATAACAGAAACAGATGTAATTTTATATGCAGGAATTACACTTGATACAAATCCTGCTCATTTGAATGAAGTTCATGCTCAGCAAACTATGTTTAAGCATAGAATAGCTCATGGAATGCTTACTGCAGGACTTGTATCTGCCGTTTTAGGAACTAAACTTCCGGGAGAAGGAAGTATTTATATGGGACAGGAATTGAAATTCACAGCACCTGTATATTTTGGAGATACAATTACCGCTACTGCTGAAATTATAGAACTTATCCCTGAGAAAAATAGAGTAATTCTTTCTACTACTTGCACAAATCAAGAAGGTAAAGTTGTTTTAAGCGGAAAAGCAACTATTATGAAAAAATGACAATTGAAAAAATAAATTATATAAATTAAAAAATTTGATAAAGTAAATTATCAGGAGGACTAGAATGGAATTTAATTTGCCTAAAACACATCAACTTTTCAGACAGATGATCAGAGAATTTGCTGAAAAAGAGGTAAAACCTTTAGCAACAGAAATTGACGAGGAAGAAAGATTCCCTGTTGAAACTGT